>CAZZBW010000013.1:25088-28760 GCA_964653045.1 uncultured Pseudomonadales bacterium
TCACCTTCACTGATGTGGCTCCCGATATCTCAGTCACCAAGACTGCTGATCCAACTTCCGTTCCTGAAACCGGTGGTGATGTAACTTTCACTTTCGTGGTCACCAACGATGGAGTCGAAGATGTTACCCTGACTTCTTTAACCGATTCTATATTCGGAGATCTCAACGGTCAGGGAAACTGTGTGACTGGCGGCTTGATCGCTGTGGGTGGATCATATTCCTGTAGCATAACCAAAACCCTTTCAGCTGATGATTTAACCGATCACTACAACGTCACTACTGCAGTTGGTACAGATGATGATGGTACAGCAGATACTGCCACAGATGACGAAACTGTCACCTTCACTGATGTGGCTCCCGATATCTCAGTCACCAAGACTGCTGATCCAACAGTAGTTACTACTGATACAGCAGAAGTAACGTTTACTTTCCTAGTCACTAATAATTCTTTGGAATCAGGAACTATTTTGAGCTTAGTAGACAGTGTGTTTGGCACTTTAACAGGTGATGCGGATTGCCAAGTCGGCACTGTTTTAGCAGGTGGTGCCAGCTGTACATTTGAGTACACAACCGTAATTTCGGGTGAGGCTAATTCAACTCACAGTAATGTGTTCACAGCTGTTGTCGGTGACGACGACCAGAATCAAGACTCTGCGGAAGATGACGAGTCTGTTTTCTTCGATTTCAATAGTAATCTTTATATCTCCAAAACCAACAATGCTTGGCCAAATGACCAACGAGTGGGAGATGAAGTGACTTACACGATTAAGTTAGTGGCACTCAATGGCCCGGTGTACGACATTACCATGACTGATTTGTTCCCGGATCAATTTGAGTATGTATCTGGAAGTTTTACCGCAAACTCTTCAGCAGGTGATGATCTCAAGGCTGAAGGGACTGTACCCCAGCCAGTCTACTCTTCTCCAGGAAAGTGGCAAATTGGTGACATGGAGAAAGATGAGATAGTGACACTGACGTATCGAGCTAAGATTAATGAAGATGCAGATGATGGAGTGTATCCTGATTTGGCGTGGGCGCGAGGGACTAGTGCCCGAGCGCAAGCATCCGAAGAAGGTGGCGCTGACCTAACTGCGATATCTGACCCAAATCTGGATTTAAATAGCGGTGAGAGCCAGTTCGATGGCGAGCAAGGTCATTTGGGAGAAACTACGTTTGTGGGCACCCAAGTGGCGGTGGTATCAAGCGCTCAGTCTCCTGTCGATTACCAAGTAGAACAAACAGTAGAAAAAACTGGTGAGGTGCTAGGCGCCAGTACCCTACCGGCGACTGGCGCCCGCACTTGGCTATTATTTTTAGCCGCGTTGAGTGTGATTGGCGGCCTGGGCTTGGTACTTGTCGGCAGAAAAAAAATGCTCAAAAGCGCTCTTAGCCTGTTAATTCTAGTGTTCGGGTTGGGCTTGGTCAAGCCTGCTCAAGCCGCAACTCAGATTCGAATTGAGGAGCCGTACAACAGCAGCTCTGAATTTGGTCAAGTTGGGGCGACAAATCAAGGTGATGTCAGAGTTGATTTTGTCATCCTTGACCAAGACGGCCAGACTCCAACTGCTCAATGCCAGAGCAAAAAAGACGCTGATGCGTGGCAAGATTTAACTACTGTGTACTCTGCCAAAGTTGGTGGCAATTCCGGCTATTGCCAAGCTGAAGATTTGTCTGATCTATCTTCGTATCAGTTCCGGGTGGTAGCTACGGTTGGTACTAGCCAAATAACGAGTCGCACTGTTGAGTTAGAGTTACAACAACAAAAGCCAGGCACTCCGACTAATTATCACAAAACTGTGGGTGATAACTGTGTTGATTTGATTATGTTCAAAACCGCAGATGATGATCGCACAGTTAAGGTGGAGGTATATCGGTCAGAAAATGCAGATAAATTTACGGCTGGACCTGGGTCGTTAGCCGAGTCGATAAGTGCTTCGCCCGATCAAGAGTACACCGTCGATACCTCCCGACCAGATTGTCAAAAAGACTATTACTATGCAGTGCGGGCATTTGATCAATATGGCAATGGCTCAGGATTAATTGGTGACCGTGAGGTTAAAGAAGTTATAGTTGAGGGCGGTGAGAGCATTACTGTAACTCAGCCAGGAACAGCAACTAGTGGAAGTACTCCGGGAACTGGAGCAATTCCAGTTACTGACTCCTTGATTGGAGTTGATGACGCAGAAACTGGATTAACTGCTGATGGAGCGACAGACGAGACTGCTGATGGTAATGCTCAAGATCAAGAGTCACTAGCTGGAAACGGCGAAGGTGTTGCTGAAGGAGAGGTTCTAGGTGCTGAGAACATGAGTCTGGTTGAGTGGTTGAGGCGCTACGGTTTACCAATCGCGCTGGTGGGAATTGGTGGAGCGGTAATTTATGTCCTCCTCTTTGCCAAAAAGCACTAAATCCACCAAAACAAATTTTCAAGGAAAAGTGCTGATTGGAGTTGGTGCTGGCCTAATTCTGGTTGGCGCCTTTGCATTGATATACTCATTCTGGCCGGTCGCTGGGGCTGAACTGAAATACTCTTTGGCTCAGATGAAAACTCACGAAAACACGGCAGTAGAGCAGCCAATTTTACCAGTTGATGATCAGTTTGGGATTGTAATCCCTAAAATCAATGCCAATGCGCCAGTAGTTGCTAATGTTGATCCATATAATCCCGACGTGTATCAACAAAAATTGACAAAGGGTGTGGCTCACGCGCAAGGGACTGGTCTGCCCAATAGTGAACGGACGATGTTTTTGTTTGCGCATTCCAGCGGGGATCTTCTGATGGCGCGCCGCTATAACTCAGTGTTTTATCTGTTGAGTAAGCTAGTGTCAGATGATGAAATCGTGATTTACTATCGCGGCGCGCCCTATTCTTATCGCGTCCGCCAGCTGAAAGTAGTTTCTCCAGATTCGGTAGAGTACTTGACCGATCTTGTTGACACAGACTTAGTTCTAATGACTTGTACCCCTCCTGGAACAACCTGGAATAGACTTTTAGTCTTGGCTAAAAAGAGTCTCTAATTATATTTATTTTTTTGATTTTAATCCAACGATCATTAATCCAATGATCATTAATCCAATGATCAAAGCAAATGCGGTTAAAGCCATTAGGGGCAGGGTGATGTAACCAAAAGTCATTTCAAAAGTGTCCGAACAGCTCACAGTGTACCCAACTCCTTCGCACCAGGAGCTGGGAATTTCTACCCGTTGTAATACATAGTGGTAGCCTGCCAATACCAGACCACCAGCTGAAAGAATTAGCGATTCTAGACTGTATTTTTGCTTTCGCCAATAAGTAAGTCCGAGAATAAGTGTTTGTGGGTACATCATGATCCGTTGCCACCAGCAGAGATTACAGGGCGGGAAATTGAGAATTTCTGAGTAGTATAAACTGCCGAGAGTGGCAGTGAGGGCGACGATAAAGGCGAGTTTGGGCGCTTGGGGAGCAATCTCCCCCAGCGCCCTTTTAATTTTTTCAGGAAAAACAATTCCCCAAATCAAGCCCACAACCAAAGTTACATGAGTTATCAAAACTAAGAAGGGAAATATTTGTGTATCAAGTTGCATCGATAAATGTAAAGAGTATGGTATTCGAGCAATGTGACCCCATGGGGAATCGAACCCCAGTTAGCGGGATGAAAACCCGCTGTCCTAACCACTAGACGATGGGGCCGT
>CAZZBW010000014.1:0-28571 GCA_964653045.1 uncultured Pseudomonadales bacterium
ATATGAGTAATTTGGTAAGCTACTCTTGGGTCAAGCACTGGTTTAGTTTGACAATCGAGTTGATCTAGGATGCAGTTGTTTCGATAAAGAACCTCTCCGCTGGGATCTTTTATCTCTAGAATTGCCACTGGTTCAATTTTGTTGCCGCCATTGGCAAAAACGCTGTAGGCGGAGGCGAGGTCAAGCATGGTGACCTCGCCTCCGCCTAAAGTTAGTGATAACCCAAATCGCGCTCTATCCCCCCAAGTAGTTATGCCCAATTTTTCGGCTTGATCAATTAAGTTATTTACTCCTAGTTCTGAAAGTAGCTTGACTGCAGGCACGTTATATGAAGAGGCGAGCGCTTCTCTTAAGCTTACTTGGCCGCGGAAGCGGCCATCATAGTTTCTCGGACTGTATGGTGGAGAGCCAGCGACTTGGAAAGTAATTGGTGTATCTTGAATAAAATCAGCTGGGGAGTAACCAGACTGAAACGCCAGTGAGTAAGTAATCGGTTTGATTGAGCTTCCTGGTTGTCTAGGTCTGATGACTACATTAACTTGTCCATCTTGTTCAAAATTAAAGTAGTTGGCGCTCCCCACCATACTGAGAATCTCCCCTGTTTGGGGATTAAGAACTAAACTAGCACCGTTATTAATTTTAAGTTTATTCAGTTGCTGAATTTCGTCAGCCACGATTTTTTCGGCCATGTTTTGAATACTCAAATCTAGCGAAGTGCGAATTTCTAAACCTCCTTGTGAGATTAAATCTTCCCCATAATTTGCTGCGATCAGTTGTTTAACATACATGACAAAGTGGGGAGCTTTAATCTCAATTCTGTCTTGGCGGAAGCTCAGTTGTTCTTGACTAACTTTGTCGGCTAATTCTTGAGTAATATAACCGTCTTCCACCATTCTTCTCAAGACTTCTGCCTGACGGGCAAAGGCTAATTCTGGAGAAGGACCAAACGGCGAGTAGGTCGAAGGCGCTGCTGGCAGACCTGCTAATAGAGTACTCTCAGCTAGACTCAGTTCCTGAGCTGATTTACCAAAGTATTGTTCTGAAGCAGCCTCGATTCCGTAAGCCGATCCGCCATATGGCACTTGATTGAGGTACATGGCTAGAATTTCTTCTTTGGAGTAGCGATTCTCTACCATTAGGGCAAGAATTAATTCTTTAATCTTGCGCTGGATTGTTCTTTCTTTTGTCAGCAATCGATTTTTTACCAGCTGTTGGGTAATAGTAGAGCCACCTTGCTGGATCGAGGCGGTAGAGCGATTCTCTTGTAGTGCCCGAACAATACCTTTAAGCGAAAACCCCCAATGTTCCCAAAAGTTTTGATCTTCAATCGCGATAGTTGCATCGATCAAACTTTGAGGAATTTGGGTAAGCGAAACCACAGTTCTGTTTTCATCGTCATAAATACGAAACAGCAACTCACCGTTTCGATCGGTGATGATACTCGACATTTTGGGTTGAGACTCGGCGAGTAAGGCAGGATCGGGCAAATCTTTAAAAATTTCTTCACTTGTTAGGTAAAAAATCCAAAAGATTAAACCGGCGAAAATCAGACTGAATGCGGCGGCAAAAAAAAACCTATTTAAGATTATTTGAAGGGGATAAAAAAATCTTTTTAAAGTATTAACTAGTGGGTGAGATTTTTTTTTGTCGCCAAGTATCTTTGCTCTTTTTTGCCGCACCAACCTTGGTTTAACTTGATTTTTAAAAGAGTTACTGTACCGCTTGATTAATCTATCAACACTCTCAATCCAATTCTGGGTCCAATGTTTTAATCTGATCAGCAGCGGTGCTTGATAAATGATTCCAGATTCTTTTTTGACCTTTAGAGTGTGATAAAAATCCCAGCGGCTAGACAGTTTGCTTTGTGCGTAGGCAATCACCACTTTTTTGATGTACTCTCTGCGAACTTGATCTAGTTCTCGGTTTTTGCGAGTTTTGGATATCAGAGAATTTGATCGTTTGAGATATTTTTTGATCAGGTACATTGCTGGCTGGATATTATCACATCCAGCCAGCTTTCAACAAGATAAAAAATTATAATTTTTGTTCAATGACTGACCAAAGGTCTTGGTTTTCTCCCTCATACCCGAGCGCCCAGATGGCGATGCCCGCCAGATTGAGTTGATTGACGTAATCGATTTTGTACTCGAGCGAACGTTGGTTTTCGTAGTAAATAATATATGTTAGGTCATCTTTTTCGTATGATAAATACGGCACAAGGGCAATATCGTTCCACGATTCTTTGACTTGGAGCGCCCTTTTTTGAGATAACACATCCTGAACGCGTTCATAAGTGGCTGTTCTGCCGGTATCGGGATAGGTATTTGCCGATTGATTTCTGGAATCGGTTTGCCACTCATAACCATAAAAAGGAATTCCAAGCAAGATTTTCGCTGGTGGAACTTGCTCCAGGAATTCTTTGAGATTAGCGTTAATATTGTTGTGGGAGCCAGCTTGAGTACCGATTAGGGGTGCAACCGGTCCTGCCTGAGGGGAGCCGCGTTGGTGGAAATCATAGGCCATCACCACGAACCAATCTGTCCATGGTTCAAGCGCGGCAATGTTCCACAGATTTTGACCTTGGGCAGCGCTGGCATAAACATCGACTGACAGCTTGGTATTGGGATGACGCTTGATTAAATACTTTTTTAGGTTTTGCACAAATTGAGTGAATTGTGGTTGGGCATCAGGCCACAGCTTGGTTAGCTCAAAATCCAGATTAATGCCAGCCACAGGATATGCCAGCAGCAACGAGCTGAGCTGTGAGTAGAGATTCTCTTGAGCCTTTTGATCCTGGAGAAATTTGACAGCATCGTCGTTGGAGAACTGTTTGAGCACTAGTTCCAAATTAATCTCTTCCTTTTCCATGAATTCAATGATCTCTAAGAACCTGTCAGATTGGAGGCCGCGATAACCAGCTAGGCTTTCGTCATCTCCAGTGGTTTCGAGTGAGCCGTCTGGTCCGACAGTCAAACTGAAGTAAGACAGGTGCGTCAGATTTGGATTAATTTGGGCAGATTTGAGGTTCCAGTATGGTAAAAAGCCGTAAACGATGGGAGGTTGGGCAGTTGGTTGGCGCAACCAACTGCCCAACGTAAAGCGAAACCGAGTCCGAGTCGAGATGGGAGAAGTCAGGGGCAACTCCCATCTCGACCAAATAGCATAAGCACCCCCTACAAGGAGCAGGGTGACAACTATCACGACGAAGTTTAACTTCCACTTGTTTTGATCCAACCAATTAAGAAACGAAACACCACTCATCTTTATTTTGTTTATACCTGCTTAGTTACAAAGTTATTGTTTCTACCTCCACCTTGATGACGCAATCCATGCACTCGAGTTCATCGGAGTATGGATCTTGGTAAAAATTATGTTCTTCAATCACCAAGCCCTCGACTACTTGATCAGGAGGAGGCGGGGCGCCAGTTACAGGGTCAATCCAAATTTGTTGTTTGACAATCTTGACGTTTGAGGGAACACTAGCAGTCCAGTAAAACTCTTTACCACGACTTTGACATGATTCCTTGTCCTGCTGTGGCATACCGTGATAGCAAACGTTTTCAGATTTAACGTCTGGTGGTTTTTCTTGCCACACCGGTTCTTTATTTTTGAGTAAATCAGACATGATCTGATTCCAGATTGGAGCGGCACCAGTGACACCAGAGACCAAATAGGGGTTCATGGGGTCGCCATTGTTATTGCCGACCCAAGTAGCAACTAAAAACTCAGGGGTAAAGCCCACTGTCCAGTTGTCCTTCAAATTATTGGTTGTTCCAGTTTTAACGCTAACTACTTGATCAGGAATGACTAGCTGCGATCTTGTGCCGAAAGCCCAAGATCGCGCCGTGTTGTCTTGCATGATGTGACTTGCCAGGTACGCGGGTGCTCGGTTGAGCACCCGCGTCAACTCGCCTGCGGTTACTTCGTCTTCATAAAGATTAAGATAATCCAAATCTTTGATTTTCTGCTCAATTTGAGCGTCGTATAGTAGATTGCCACGATAGTCCTCAACTTTTAAAATTGGATTAATTGGGACTTTGACCCCTTGATCGGCCAAAACCGCAAAAGCTTGAGCCAAGTCAATCATTCTTACTTCACCCCCACCTAGAGTAAGTGACAAACCGTAACGCGAGGGATCTTGCCAAGAGCTGATACCCATTTTGTTACCCCACTCAATAAACTTTTCGACTCCCAAAGCCTTGAGAGATTTGACAGCGGGAATGTTGAGTGAGTTGCCCAATGACTGTCTGACAGTCACTGGGCCTTTGAATGTACCATCGTAGTTTTTGGGACAGTAGGGTTTTTGACCAGGTTCTTCAAAACAAGTCTCAGTATCCATCAAAATTGTACCGGGATTGAGAATTTTTTCTTGAAATGCTACCGAGTACATAATCGGTTTGATCGAGCTACCCGGTTGCCTTTGGGCGAGTGTGACATTGACTTGACCGTCGGCGGCAGTATCAAAATAGTCACGCGAGCCCACCATACTCAACACTTCGCCAGTTTGAGGTTTGATCACCAGAGCCGCACCATTACTGACCTGATAATTAGCCAGCTGATCAATTTCTTCTTTGACTTTCGCTTGTACTGTGTTTTGTAGGGCTAGGTCTAAACTAGTAGTTACTCGGAGTCCACCTTTTTCGACCACATCTACACCGTATTTTTCTACCAATAGGTCACGGACATAAAAGACGAAATGAGGGGCTTGTATGTCTGTTTGGTCCAAAGCATAAACTAGAGGAGTGGACTGAGCCTCTTGGCTTGCAGCAAAAGTGATGTAACCATCTTCTGCCATTCTCCTCAGTACTTCTGCCTGCCGATCTTTGGCCGCAGTTTGGTCCGATTGGAACGGTGAGTAACGACTGGGCGCTTGAGGCAAGCCGGCTAATAAAGATGCTTCAGCCAAGCTCAAGTCTTGAGCGGATTTATTGAAGTATTGTTGAGCCGCCGCCTCGATTCCAACGGCAGTACCGCCATATGGGATGTAGTTAAGATACATTTCCAGGATTTCATCTTTGGAGTAAATCACTTCGGTAATAATTGATAAAAACAACTCTTTAAATTTGCGCTCAAAAGTCTTTTCGCGCGTTAGTAAAGCATTTTTAACCAGTTGCTGAGTGATTGTCGAACCTCCTTCAACCTGTTCGCCACGGGTGTTTTTTAGTCCAGCTCTGACAATGCCGCGGATATCGAAACCAAAATGGCGATAAAAATTTTTATCCTCGATGGAGATGGTTGATTGCTTAACATAATTTGGCAAGTTAGACAACTTCACTGGAATACGATTTTCTTCAGCAAAAATTTCATAAAGCAAGGTGCCATTACGATCAAAAATTTGAGTACTGACGGCATAGTTTTCACTCGATGTAAGAGTGGTGGGTGATGGTAACTCTTTGAGAAGATAGACAAAGCCGATGGTCGCAAGAACGGCAAAGAATAAAGTAAACCATTTTCTTAATCCAGTAAACGGCCAGAGGAAAAGTTGGAGAAATCTTCTGCCCAGCAGCTTTGGGAGTTTTTTCAAATTGAGTTTTTTGATATTTCTCAATTTAACTGTCATTCGTCGCAACAATTTTTTGAAATTGAGGTGAAATCGAGTTTGTTTTTTTGTCTCACCCAATAACGATTGCTTAACTTGACTAGACCAGTTAGAGTGTGGCTTGCGGGTTTGGCGAGTTCTTGTCATACTTGGGATAGAGGAAACAATGAAACCAGATTTATTAGATTGGCAAGTATTTCAACAGGCAGGTTGGTTTCGTTCGCTGCCTAAAGAAATACGCGAGTTACTTGACTTGACTATTGTATTGTGTCAGCAACAAAAAAACAATCACTCTGAGTTTTTTGATTACTCATTCTTAGTTTTTACTGCTGGCAAGGCTTATGAAGGTTTTTTGAAGTATTACTTATTGGAAGTGGGATTGATTGATGAGCACCTGTACAAAAGTAAGCGATTTAGGATTGGACGCGCGCTGAATCCTGATGTGCATCAGGATCAGCGCGATGAATTTTGGTTTTACGACGATCTCGCCTCAACTTGCACACCTGAGCTTGCTGAGCAAATTTGGCTGGCATGGCTAGAGTGTCGTAATCGCGTGTTTCATTTTTTTCCTGAAGATATCAAAGGCTTAACTCTTGATGAGGCGTTGGCCAAAGTTGAGCAGATCCTGTTGGCCATCGAAGCAAGCATGAACTGCGCTCATCAATGAGTATATGATTGACAGTTGAGCAACTCTGTTTCAGAATACTGCCTCAATGTTGATAAATAACATTACTATTTCAGGTCTCCCCGGAGCAGGCTCAACCACCTTGCTTAATCACCTCAAGAGAATCCTGGTACCACAGGGTTGGCAGGCGTTTAGCGGTGGTGAGTTTATGCGAGCCTATGCAGCAGAGAAAGGTTTGTTCGATCAAAACAATAAGTTTCATCACTCTGCTACAGCATACGATGATGAGTTTGATCGTCAAGTTGATTTTGGAATCAGAGAAAAAGTAAGTGAAGAATCTCACTGGATTATCGAATCTTGGTTATCTGGATTTATGGCTCAGGGAGTACCAAAAGTTTTAAAAGTGTTAATGATTTGTTCTGATAAAGCAGTCAAAGTAGATCGGTTAGTCAATCGTGACGGTTTGACCATCGATGAGGCGTTGGTCCACATCGATAGGCGTTATCAGGAAAATTTGGCAAAGTGGCAAAGATTGTATGCACCACAGTGGCAGGAATGGGTGGTTAAAAATGGCAGAGTCAAATCGAATCAGCCAATTGATTTTTGGCGAGAAGATCTATACGATTTAGTATTAGATACTTACTCACTCAATCAAGAGCAAGTGACTCAGGCGGTGATCGATGCGATTAAAAAGTCCAAACAGCAGCAAACTTGATTCTCCTGTCGATCAGCTTCATCATCATGCTTTGTTTTGGCCGGTAGTAGCAGTGGCGTTTCTGCTTTGGCTGGGTTATCGGTCACTTTATCATTTTCCTGTCTGGTTTGATGAAACAATTGGTAAGGCAGTTTTTTTTGGCTTGCCGGTTTGGTTTTACTTAGTGGTTTCGCGACGTCGTTCTTTGCTTTTACCTATAGATCTGCGTCGTTTTGAAGTGGGACTTTTTTTGGGATTGGCTATCGGTGGAATTTATGGTTTCAGTACGGCGATTGCGAGTTTAGTTGCTAAGGGCGGCCTGGTCCAGGCCGCCCCAATTTTTGCCTCTAGTTTTTTTTGGTATGAGTTTGGATTAGCACTGATGACTGGATTTTGGGAAAGTTTGTTTTTCTTTGTATTTTTGGCAGGAGTGATTAGCCAAAAATACGCCAAGTCGAGCTGGTATTTACAGATTGGTCTCTCGGTGGGATTGTTTTTGTTGTTTCACTTACCCAGTGTAATCATGAGAGAACAGTTGAGCACCGGCATTGCTCAAGGCTTATTGCTGACGCTATTTGCGCTTGGCCAAACCTTGCTTTTTTATCGCTGGCGCAACCTTTATGCTTTGACGCTGTCTCACGCAATTTGGGGAGTAGTGCTATTACTTCACACTGGCTTTTGATCGATTTGATCACTTTAGATATTTTTTGTGAGCGTTGACAGAACAGGCTGATTTATGTCATTCTATCGATCCGCTTAACTACTTGCCCACAAGATGTTGTGTTTTGTCCATTGTTAAAATACAACTGTTAGTGTAGTCGAATAATTTGTAAACAAAAAAATATGCGTTGTCCATACTGCCACTACAAAGACACCAGTGTGATTGATTCGCGTTTGACCGAAGATGGTGAGTCCATTCGCCGACGGAGAAGTTGCATTAAGTGCGACAAGCGCTTTACAACTTACGAACGGGTGGAGGGAATTGAGCTGAAAGTATTGAAGAAAGATGGAGTTCGCGAAGATTTCTCCCGGGATAAACTCAAGCGCGGCATCGTCAAGGCGACCTGGAAACGACCAGTTTCAATGGCTCAAATTGATGCCATGATTGATGAAGTTGAGGCTCGGTTGCGCCAAAAAAACACCAGCGAAGTCAAGTCTTGGGAGATTGGTAACTTGGTGCTTAACCGACTGAAAAAACTGGATGCGTTGGGTTACTTGCTGTTTGCCAGTGTTTATCGAGACTTTGATAGTTTATTAGAGTTTGAGTCAGAAATTACCAAACTCAAAACCGATACTCAATAGAAAGGATTGTAGATTTATGTTACTTACATCACCCAAAAAGAAAATGCGTTTTATTGAACGGAAACTCGATAGCGGTATGGGAGTGGCCGTAGCCAGGCGCACCTATTTGCGGAGAATTACTGATAAAACTACGGGTAAAGAACACTGGGAGAGTTGGTCAGAGGTGGCAGATCGAGTGGCTACAGGCAATGTTAGTTTGATCCCCAAAGGCCAAAAAAAACACCGCGAAGAAGAATGGGCGGTGCTGCGTAAGCATATTGCCAATGGTTCAATTCTGATGTCTGGCCGCCACTTGCAACACGGTGATGAAACCCAGTTTAAGCGCAACATGGAGGTGTTCACCAACTGCTCCACTGCGAGTTCATCTTATATTTTATTTTATCTACTGATGAATGGTTCTGGGGTAGGTCGAGCTTATGATGACGATATGTGTTTGGTTGATTGGGACAATATGCCCAGTGTCCGTTGCGTGATTAGTGATTCTCATCCAGATTTCGAGTGGGGTCGCGATGAAAGTGTGCGCGATGCGGTGCATAAATATGGCAAAGAGAATGGAGTGCAGTGGTTTGAGGTCCCAGATAGCCGCGAAGGTTGGGCACAGGCAATTGAGATGGTGGAAGTGATGGCCTATGAACGGAAGTGGAAGAACGAGATGCTGGTATTGGACTTTAGTAAAGTTAGAGAAAAGGGTAGGCCGATTCGCGGTATGCAGAATCGGCCGTCTTCTGGACCAAAACCGCTGATGAACGCCATCATGAGATTATCCACAATCAAAGGTGCGCATCTGAGCCCTTGGAAACAAGCTATCTTTGTTGATCATTACCTGGCTGAGTGCGTGCTGGTGGGTGGCGCGCGCCGCAGCGCGCGCATCGCTACCAAAGTTTGGACTGATCCTGAGATTCTGGATTTTATTCAGATCAAAAGAGGTGGTTTCCTTTGGAGTGCCAACAACTCAGTTGCGGTAGACGATAAGTTCTGGAAGCAACGTAGCCAGCACGCCCACAAAGTTCTGCACGCTATTCTTGACGCCAGTTACTACGATGGTACTGGCGAACCAGGGTTTATTAATCAACACTTACTTGTCCAAAATGACGATGGATACGAAGGTTACCAAGATGGCAAGTATGCCGAGGGTTTAAAGTATAAGCCTCTAGCTCGTACCGAAAAATTGCTCGCTCACTTGGCTCGAAACGCCGAGGCCAAAATTTATCAGCAGATTCCCAATCCTTGTGGTGAGATTAGTCTCAATATGCTCGGTGGATACTGTGTGATTGGTGATGTGGTCCCTTATTATTGCCCTGATTTGGATGCCGCTGAAGAGGCGTTCCGCGCCGTCACCCGAGCTTTGATCCGCGTCAACACTATGGATTGTTTGTATAACCGTGAAGTCAAACGGACCAACCGAATTGGAGTAGGCATGACTGGAATTCACGAGTATGGCTGGAACATGTTTGGTTACAATTTTTATGACTTGATTAACGAAGAAAAATCTCAGGATTTTTGGTTGAGCTTGGCCCGGTTCAAACGGGCTGTCCTTGACGAAGCTACCAATTATTCGCAGAAACTGGGTGTGGTTGTGCCCCACACCAACACCACCATCAAGCCCTCAGGCACGATTAGCAAACTGTTTGCATTAACTGAAGGTGCTCATCTGCCCAGCATGCGCGAGTACATTCGCTGGGTGCAGTACCGGAGCGATGATCCCCAGGTGAAAAAATACCAGGATAAGGGTTATCCAGTCAAAGAGCTACGCTCGTACGAAGGCTCAACTGCGGTTGGATTCCCGACCCAACCGCTCATCTGTCGCATCGGTATGAACGGCGAGCTGGTCACCGCCGCCGAAGCCACTCCAGAAGAGCAGTACAAATGGCTGATGCTTTTGGAGAAGTACTGGATTGTTGGCGTCGACGAGCAGGGCAACCCACTCGAGGATACAGGTAACCAAGTCAGTTATACTCTCAAGTACGATCCAGAAAAAGTTAGCTTTGAGCAGTTCACTGAGATGGTGCAGAAATACCAATCCAAGGTCAAGTGTTGTAGCGTCATGCCGCAGCAGGACGCTACCGCCTACGAGTACCAGCCCGAGCAGCCAGTGACGATTAGTGAGTTCATGCGGGTGATCGATGAGATTGAAAAAGACGAAGACCTATTTGAAGACATTGATTACGAACACCTCAAATGCGAATCTGGCGCGTGCCCGATCTAGTATCGGCTCGCGCCCGATCTGAATATAGCATCGATTTTTCTCGATTGTGATAAAATATGCTCTGTCGTGTGTTTATTTTGAACGTGTTGGTTTGCCCGCAAAATAGAGGTAAGCTAATGGCAAAAACAATAAAGGAAACATATGAGTGATGCTGAAAGAATGCTCAATAATGATGAAACTCCCATCGCTACCGGCACGCCAGAATCACCTATTTCACCCGATTCTCCTCAAGCTACTAATACTCCCCCGATTCCCAATGGCGCTTTTAACGATGCTGATCGAGGTCGTTCCGCCGAAATTCAAAGAAAAGTTGACGAACTTGTTGCTAACGACAACCCCTTTCAATTTGTGAGAGCAATAAAAGATCTTGATGATAAATCATTAAGTGGTTTGGCTCAAAGACTAATTGAACTAGGTCATTACAGTCAGTTGAGCTTAGTTGCTATTGTTACTTCAAATGAAGGCGTAAAAGATGATGCAATTGATGTTCTAGAAAAAAATAATCAATTACCTGAGTTGGATAGAATAGTAAGAGTTAGCCCATATGATTCAACACGCAGTGCCGTGCAAAGAGCAATAGACAGATTAAAAGCAAGTGATGAGCGATCTGATGTAGCCGCTACTGCGGCCGCCGTCGAGCCAGCTTCACCCATGGAGGCTGCAGCTGCAGCCGCTGCCGCCGCCGCGGCTGAACCAGCTCCCGTGTCTCTCGAAGCTAGTTTACCCGAAAAAGAATTTGTCGATGCTGACTCTAATCAGCCCGCTGAGGCAGAGCCAATCTTAGATGAGGATGCACTCCTACGAGAATTTGCAGCAAGTTGTGGTTGTCCAAAAGCCGATATTGACGATTTGCGTTGCATTCGTCCGCTCCTTCAGGAGCGTGACACTGAAAACGAAACACATTTACGTTTGCCGGAAACGACAGCAAAAATTGTATTTAATAAAGAGGGTGGCCGATTGGTAAGTATCACCTTTTATAAAGATGAATTGCCCAAAGGACTTCGTCTTCCGAAAAATCTGCTAGTTTTCGAAGTTCCAAACATTTCGCGTTGGCCAGTAGACTTGGTTTTGCCAGATACTCTTTTTACTCTAAAAATTAGCAGATTGAAGCATTGGCCAGAAGGTCTCAAGGCACCCGATCAGTTTGCGGCACTGGTTATTAATGATCGCTCATATAATCTAAAATACGATGCTCTTACTGACATTCCAGGATTTCTTAACCCCCCAAATGAAAAATTTTGGTTATCTGAGGCCAAGCCAGCTGCTCCAATGCCAACTACTCCAGCGGTAGCTGAATCTAAAGCTGAATCAGGAGCACCTGTTCAATCTGAAACGGAGGTGGATGCTGCGAGAGGTGTTAATGAACAAGTAGGTTTGCCAGATTCAACGTTGAGTGAAGAAGCCATAGGACTTCGGAATCGGATTAGAAAAGTTTTGGCACAATTGGCATCGCCACGTTTTAAAGGTATTTTATCTGATGCCAGGTCAAATTTGTCAGCTGCCAAATCAAAGGCTATACTTGGCGGGGATTTGCCTGATTTCTCTGCCGCTCCAAAACTGGTTGGGGAAACTCAGCCAGAGCATGAGTTGGCCCCGGAGGTGCCAGCACTGCCAGAGCGTGCACCATATCCTTTCTATGACCAGCTTGTCAATATAGTTGATATTGGTCGGCTAGGCATTGGTGATGTGATTCATGTTGGGTCTGTTGATGACCATGATCGACTAGTTACAACCTTATTCAAGGTGACCGCAGTCGAGATGACTGAAGACGGAGCAACTGCGTCAGCAATTACTGTTGAGCGTGTTGATGAATCCGGAATTAAGGGTGCTCTAATAAAAACCAGAAAGAGAATAACGGGAAAATCTGAACAGATTGAGTGGCGAGCTTGGGGTGACAAACTCGAGGTAGGGGAGGCAATTAGAGGTATTAGCGGTACAGTTGATCGGATGATGGTTGCAAGGGAAAATAAAAGGCAGGACTTCGAGCAATTAACTGATGCCAGCCAAATCGAGTACAATAGGCTCTTACAAGAAATTAATACTCGGCACTTACGTCCAGGTGACTTTATTCATGTACTGACAGAGAGTGATAGCAGATATGTATTTAAAGTGACTGAATTGTCACAAAGAGGAGTATCTGCTCAGTATTATCGTGGACCAGAAACTTTAAAAAGTGCGTCCGGTACACTGTGGGGGACTATTTCTGATAGAGAGACACCCGATAAAATTAAGGTCGATCGAAAGATCTTAATTGGTTCTGCCAGCACATCTCCTGTCAAAAAAATGCTTGTCAGCCGAGAGAGCGATCCATTCAAATTCAACAAATTGTTTGTTGATGAAGTTCCAGAACTAGTTGAGAAGGTTGAGCCAGTAGGTGATATCCCGGTTAAAGTTTCAGATGTCTCTCCTCAGTTAAGTCAAGCCGGGGGAGTTGAGTATGGTGTGCCACTAACTGAACTTAAAGTAAGTCGGTTGAAGGCCGGAGATGTTGTCAAAGTATGGTTTGGCACAAAAGGCAAATCAGGAAGAAGCTCTGATTACGAATTTCGTATACTTCCACCTCCGAATAACAGTGAAGTACCAAATGACAAAGTGCTTGTATCATGCGACAGAGAAGGTAAAGGGTTATTATTACCTGATTTGATAGTCGGTCAGGAATTGGCTGTTGAAATTGATGGAGAACAAAAATGGTTAGAAGGAAAATCGACTGACGACATAAAGGTTACAAAAATACAAGTCATAAGTGGAAGTGAAAAAACCCCGATTTTCAGCAAACTCCAGAATGGGCTTAGACGATTAGTCACGCCTCAGGGTCGAGATGAAGCTCGTAGAGCTTCTGAAGATGAACATTCGGCTGAATTAGCGGAAGCAGAAGCAGCTGCAGTTTCAGTTCCAGCTTTGGAGTCAGACCGAGCAGAACCACTCGCCGGATCAGTTCTCGAAGCTACGCAGTCAGAAGAGCCGTCAGATACTCCAATCCCATCTGTAGAGGTGAAAGGACTTGAGTACGAGACAATGGAAAAAAGGAAGGACGTGGTTCGCGCGTTACGCACTCTCCAAGTGGGAGATAAAATTACTTGGGACAGAGAAAAAGATAAGGAAGTGATTGTCAAACAAATAAGAGACGAGGAGGACGGTGATCCGCTTATTGTATTTGAGGAAGACAGTCAGGGAGATAGTCGGCCCCCGTTGGCAAAATCGTACTTACTCGATTTTGCCGAGCGAGGAATAATTATCGGAGTTGCCATGGCTAGCGACCGAGATCTTTCTCAAGAATCGGGTATTGTTCCAATCAGCTGGCCAGAAGATAGAGTGTCTAATCGGCCGTTAGCTTCAGACAGAGTTGAGTCAGGTGAGGTACCAGCCGTTATTGATGGTTCAGAATCAGTGGTAGAAGCTTCTGAATTGCCTGCAGCTGTTGAAGCGGGTGTAACAGAAGGCCAGAGTTTGGATTTACCAGTCAACCTTGAAGCGGTTGAGCGTAGTCTGAAATCAACTTACGATGAGGCAAGACAATTGGTGGTCCAATTAGTTGAAAAAACCAAAACTAAAGCAAGCATTGAAGCAGATGAATTAGTAAGGTTAGAGGGATACTTTGTTTCTCTACAGTCTGATCTGGCGGTTTATGCTGCTGCGTCAGCAGAAGATAGGAATGTCTCTGTCCAAATTGATGCAGTAATTAAGTTATTGGCACCGATGCTATACCTAATAGTTGCAAATCAACCGAACAGGAGTGAGTGGTTGAGGCAGTTAGGCAGAGTTGAAAGCCCTGTGTCCAGTACGCTTGATTCCATAATTGCAGCGCGAGGCGAATTGGGCAAGATGTTGCTGCAATTGAGAAAAAAGGATCAACTTGAAGTTGATCAGCATACCGAGTTTAGGACTACCCTTTCTTCTTATATTGACCTTGTTACTACATATGGATTAGAGAAATTGAGAGAGGATGATATAGGAAAAGACGTGAGAGTTACGGTCATTAACTTGATCACCGCTTATATATTAGAGCTGACAAGTCGTGGAATTAAATTGGTAAACTAGCACTTTGAAAGTACTTGCGGTTTGAGTCGCTTGAGTTGTTGTTATCTCTGCTGTGTCTATGTTATTGTAGTGATCGATGAATGAGAATAATTCTGCTTCGCGTTCCCCTGAAGCTGATAGAGATCGAGCGCTGGAATTGCCTCGATTGAGAAAAGTGTTAGAAATTGGCCAACCTAAGCTTGAAGATCCCCTCTATGATCCGCGTGATGACAAATTGGGAACGACGAAATCGGGAGACACAATTTTTCTTTATCCCGTTCTCGAAGCAAGATCAAAATACCGTCGATTTCTTTCTCCAACCGAGCAAAAAGTATTTGATCAACTAAAGGCCAGAGTTGATTCTCTCAAGAAAAGACCTGGGCAGTTAGAGCTTCAAATCACCTCTACTTCTGCAGAACGGGTAAGCGGACGGACTCAAGAAATTCATGCTACCCAGTTTGGTAACTTTACAGTAGTTTATAGTAGCCATGATTCGAGAGTGCTCATCTTTAATGAAGGCGCTCGCCAAGTCTATGCAACCGAGCTCAACAAAGCTGCTGAAAACACATTATTAAAGAGGGAGGCGATGGCCAGAGCACTTGGAGTGCAAAATTCTGGTGAACAAAGAGTCGGGCTACAGGTTGCTGCTTATAATTTTTCAAAATTGGATGCGACACAACGTTCGATATTATCAACTCAAAATGAACTTATAGGTTTACCTTTTTCTTTTGAACAAATATCTCCTGCGATGCGACAGAAACTAGTTCAAATTTTTCTTCACCGATTGGGTAATCAGAGAACGGCTGATGTAGTTGAAGAAAGAAGCACTGATTTGGTAAGAAAATGGTATCAATTGATTCTTGGATCGATTGAGTTAATACCTGAAGAAGTAACATTATTTAACCAACATGCTTTGTCTAGACCCCAGGTTCTTAATGGTCACTTAATCTTACACGAAACAGGCGTAGAAGCTCCCACCATGGTCATATTGAATCATAGTCAGAGTCAGCCACCAAAGTCGAGCGCAAGCCCGATTTTTAAGTTCGGAGAAAACTTTACTGATGAAACAGGCTTTAATCGGAATTTATTAACAACACAATTTGAATTATTAGAATCGGGTGGAGTTGACTATATCCATCAATACAATACTGACTTATTCATTGTTGTCAGGAGTGCTGTGGTTGAGTTTATTAACCCGAGACTACGAGCTAGTGGGGCAAGAACGGGCAAAGTGCTTTCACACCAACTAGATAAAGTCGGTTCGAACATAAACAGAAGTGGCAGTGAGGTAATTTATTGTCCGGAAACAACTAATGCAGTATATCAGGTAGATGCTGACCGTTTATCTAACGATCCTGACGTAAATGAAGCATTAATTGTAAAAACCACCCTACCGAGCACATACCGAAAAGTACGTAATCCGCATTTGGATGATTCCCACAACTTCTTAATGCTCGAAGCGTCTGGAATAAAAGGCCAAATTGCTACACATGTGTTCTACCGGGATTACGCTAACCCAACAGTTTGGCACCTTCTGAATATCTTTCCAGACCTTCATAACGCCAGGTTTATTGGAGACAAGATCTATGCTGTAAATACTGATGGCAACTATGTTGTGGGCGAGACTAACTTGAACAAGTTAAAGCAAAATTATGAGCTCGCGAAGGCGGTGGGGGAAATTTCTGTTCCTTCTCCACAAGAACTTGCAGCTAAAGTTCCCGAGTCAGTGAAGGCAAAGATTGAAGATATTGCGAGAGATATTCAGGCAAAAATTGGGGATATTAAAAAATTGAATATCCCTTCCGAACATAAATTGCAGAAGCTGATTGAGTTTCAAGGAGGGATTCAGCAAGTGATTGACAGGTTGGTCCAAACCGATGAAGCAGTTGCCTCATACATTGAGAGTTCTAATCCTATTCAATCGTTATTGAGGGATGAGGTTGAAGAAATGGCTTGGGGGATTACTTCAACGTTGATCAGTGAAGCGGTGTCGCTCTCGCAATCACTTTCAATGAGTAATGTAATGCAGCTGAATAAAATTACTGGACAAGTCAGGGAGCTTCGTCCTCACATCGTAACTTCAGAAAGAGGAGATAAAGTTTCAACAGCGATTCGGGAAGTTGAGCTAAAGATTAGGACTTTTTATGAACAAAGTACTGCAATAATTAAGGCCCAAGTAGATGATGTGATTGAGTTGGCCAGGCAAGATCTGCGTTTGGTAGAAGATCAATCCCAGTTTGGTGTTTGGTTGGGTGGCAAAGGGGGAAATTATCGGGCACGATTGATCGGTACCGATCAATCGTGCCCGGCCCATGCTGCTGAGGCAAAGAAGATTATTAGTCAGGCGCAAATTGAGTTTGAAGAACTGATTGACACCAAGCTAGATGAGCTCAAGAAGCAAAAGGAAGCCACCTCTCAAAGAGAGCGTCAAGCTAAAGATAATCAGAGATTATCGATTATTGCCCAAATTAAAACACTAGTAAAAGTTACTCGTGAGAAAATGCCCAGCGGGGGTGCGGAGGCTAGTAGGGCAATCAAATCAGACCCTTTGTTTGCCCAAATATCTGAACAAATTGCGGCCATTAACGATAGAGATCAGCAAGCTCAACTTCGAGAGTTTTTTGAGGTACAGATTGAGGCTTATATAAGTCAGGCAGAGTCTACCGGTCAAGTGAGTGCCTCAGAAGATGGGCGCCAATACGTCAAATTCAGTGGCACAATTTTTTACCCCGAATGGCAACCCCCTGAGATTGAAAGTGGAGGTGTGACAGGAATAGACCTTACTTGGATTCCGATTTCTGACGCGCGTGACACAGATGGTCATTTGGGATATGTAATTAAAACTAATAAAGGCAAGTTACCCGCGCAACGTTTGTATCAGCAATTTGGTATAGAAGAAGAGGTTTTGATACAGCACGGATTTAGTTCCCGCCTAGGAATAGAATCTGGAGAGATAATTCTTTCTCCAAAAGATGCCAGAAAAGTGATTTCAGATTATCAACTTCATTGGCAGGGAGAGAAGCCAGTTGAGTACGAAGAAAATGGAGAAAAAAAGAGTATTGTCTTAAAACAAGAGTTACAAAGATTGCGTGATAACGTTCGGGCAATTTATGACACCAAGCCAAAATTACCTGCAGGTGTGACGCGGAGTGATACCGATCCAAAGTTTCAAGCGTTTCAAGATTCCATATTAGAGTGGAAGGAAAAATCGCGAGCACAGATTACTCAGGCGTTGATCGAGCTTGGTAATTTTTACCGGCGTTTTCCATACGTGACTCATTTTAGTCGGGCTGATCAAGTAGAGGCAAACGCTAGGGGAGCAAAACAACTCAATCCTTGGGAGGACCATCAAGTTGAATTTTCTCCACACTGGCGAATTGACGCGCAAGCCAGCCAATCACTAGAGAAAATGACCTCGTTATTTATTCAGCAAGAAAGATTGAATCAGGGGATGGTTGTTTTAGATGGGCCGGCTGGCACTGGTAAGGATATCTTAATCAAGATGTGGTGCGCAAAGACCAGGACGCCACTGTATTCCTTTGATTGTACAAAATGGACAACCGAAAAAGAGTTAACTCAAAAAGTTACCGTAACAATGGCGGATGGTCAGCCAGTCACAGCCTACATCCCCTCAACAATTTTACAGGGAATTCAAGTACCAGGCGCGCTGGTGTACTTTAACGAGTACAATGCTATGCCAATTGAATCACAATTGGTACTTAATGCGCTTTTAGACGAAAAGCGCCAAATCTCACTTAAACTAGAGGGTGGAAAGATTGTCAAAGTAGCCAGAGGAGTCAAGTTTGCGGCATCACAAAACTCGGGATATGCGGGCACCAACGCAAGTATTAATCCGGCCACTGTAAGTAGGACCACTCCTATTCCAGTAAATTATCCAGATTTGAATGCTGAAGTCAGGCAGGAACAAGGAATGACCAGAAAGATCTATTTACCCAACGAAGCGATGAGAATGTCTGGATATAGTCAAATCTTGCGTAAACTCAGTCGTGGGGCTGAGTTAGATAAGGTGCCATTTAATATTTATTGGAACATATACATTAACGATCTGCCTCAATTCAAAAGAAGATTAAAGTCGCAAGGTGGCGACTTGGAGGATCTGCCAGAAGCAGCCCAGTTTGAGCTTAAAGTTTTATGTGCCCTAATGGTTTATTCTCAAGAGATTAGAAGATTACACCTAACTCGCACAAACGACACAAATATTCCCAGTCCGAAAATACCAATTGATGGTAGATCTTTAGCCTACTGTGTAGATTATCTTTCTTACATGGTTCCAGATTCAGAGAAACTGCTCATAGGAGGACAGCACGAAAAATTGGCGTTTAGGTTAATTGCAGAATTTTACGCAAGCAAGATTCCCGAAATCGAGGTCAGAGAAAAACTATTGAAACACTTGCAAAATAGTGTTGTCGTGAGGATTCCGCCCCAGTAAGCGATCTATCTCATTTGCTTAAATCATGACTGAGCAGCTCACACCAAATCAACTAGTTAGACCAGAGCTAGGACAAAAAAGACCGGCTCAACCAGATTATTTTGATGCTCATCCTGATTTGGTGGCATCGGCACTTTCGATAGCTAGGGGAGTAAAAGATCAGGCGGGTATTGTCGCTATACCTGGAGACGAGGGTGATGGTATCCAAGTAAGACCAAAAGGGTCAATTGATATTTCCTCACTGGTTGCTAAATCAGAGCTCTCTCAAGAAGAGGCAGAAATGCTGGCGGCGCCCTTGGCGCCGCACTCGATTAAGTATGACCCGCACTTGCTTGAAGCTGGTTATCATGAAGCAGTAGGAATATTAAAGCTGTACGCTGAACTGAGTTCTGAATTTCAACGGGTAGATTTAGTCAGATCGATTCATCAGTTGGCTAAAACAGGTTTATCCCCAGAAAATTTGCAGATTACTCTTGATTCTATTCGACACTTAATTCAAGTAGGCGCGTGGTTACGCCTGAGTAAACGCTTAGGTGAGTTTGGAATGGAAAAATTGCGTACTGTGGTAAATGGTATTCTGGAGGCTCAAATACAAGAGTCAGGAGCATTCGCCCAGTATAGTCCAGAAGATCAGGCGGTACGCTTAGCTGCTCTTCGTGCTCTAAAAAAAAGTTCGTTAGCGGACACCCCTGCTTTGAATGAATTAGAAGGAATCCTAAACTTAACCAGTCAGCGTGCAACTGCCGACCTATTAGAAGCTTTGGAAGAGTTATGCTTGGTTTATGTTCAGTCTGGTGAGTGGCCGCACCTTTCGCACCTTACTGATCAGCTGGTTGATATCAAAAAAAATGGATTGTCTGATCCAGCTGAAAAAGAAGATCAAGAAGATAAAAATGACCAGGATGTTCTCGAGGAGAGTGAAGAAATGCAAGGCCTCAGAGAGGAATTAGAAAAAATAAGTAATGAACAACAACCAACAGGTTATAACACTGCTCAGGATCCAAGCATTCCTCCATCAGAACGAACCCAGTATCCGCCCAGTCCCGAAAAGGGACAAAAACAATTGCTCTACGAGATTAAACCTTTGGATCCTGCGGGCAAACCCATTACTGGTCATGCCCGATCAAGAGTAAAGTCAAAGTTTGATATTAATACAAAACAATGGATATATACCAGCAAGCAGTCACTTTCCAGTTGGACAATTTCAGAAAGCATGCGGCCGAGCGTAAGTCAGCAAGTTATTTCGGGAAGGGCAGGTACTGAGTTGATTTCGTTACCCGTGCCAGCGAGATACTCTGTTGATCGATTTTCTTTGAAATTGGATGGTGGCGTAATTGATCAAGTTTATATAGACCAAAATGGTTGCTTTTTTCTGAAGTTGTCTCAAGCAAGTGATTACCAAATTAATTTTTGGTTAGTGGGAAACGGCTTGGAGCAAACCAAGCCTTTACCAGAAAATTTGGAAAACATTTGTGGCTCGGAGTTGTCTTCTCAGACTGAGCAGGTAATTAATGTCGCAAGATCGGTAAAGGGAGGCAGTGTTGCCAGGGCTCATGTCTTGCGCCAATACTTATTGAAAAATCATTTTTATCCAGCCGGTGGCGATCTCGATTTAGCTTTGGCACTCCAATATAAACTGCTTCAATCGCCTGCTTCTGAGTATATTAAAGCCCTGGACGATTCGGAGTATCTTGAATGCAAAAGTGCTAACACTTTATTTATCGCCATGGCACGAAAGGTTGGAATACCAGCTAGGCTGATTGAGGGCTACAAATATAGTAAAGTGCAAAATAATACAGCCCAAATTACTTCGGACGATGGGCACGCTTGGGCAGAAGTGTGGGATGACTCAACCTTGCGGTGGGTTAGATTTGATGCAACACCAGAACCAAAGGAAGAGGATGTGAGTGAAGAACAACGTGAGAAGCAAGAAGAAGAAAAAAACGGAGATCAAGGAGATTCTGCTCAAGATGGAGGGAAAGAAGCGCCCAGCAAATCCAATAAAAAGTCTAAGTCCAAAAAGAGTGGCAATAGATCAACGAAATCTGGTCAGGGAGAGGACCCACCGTCTCAGGTTGGCGAAGATGAGTCTGATCAAGGTGGTGAGCCTGAAATGGGTGAACAGAGTAGTACTGACTCATCTCAAGTAGACGATCAAGAGAAAGACGTGCCAAAAGATGATGCCGAGGCCACTGGGGATGAAACAGGGGGAGCACAATCAGATAGCGATCAAGCTGAAGTTGAGCAGGGAGAAAGTGAAGAAGCAGGTGAAGGCTCGATGCCTGATGAAGAGGCGATCAAAAAGCTTCAAGATTTTATTAATCAACAGCAACCAGATTCAGATACGCCTCAAGAAGTAGGAAAACTAGACAAACTCGATCAGAAGCAACGGCGTCTAGATGATAATGCAGCTCGATCAAAACAGCGTATGATCGAGGAAAATTCATTTGACCAATTAAGAAAACTTCAACAAGAGCTTGAGGCTCAAGAAATGACTGATAGCGCAAGGGAGGAGTTGCAACGGCAAATTGACGAAAAAGTTGCAGCAAAAAAGAAGCAACTAAAAGATCAACTGGCAAAAATTGCTAAAACGGGTTTTATTAACGAAGACCAACAACGTCAATTTGAACAACAAATTGATAGAAATGACGGAAGGCAGTTAGACAGATTAGTCACCCAAATTGACCAGACTGTCGAGCTACACCGACAATACACTGAGATTCAGAGGCAGGTTACGCCTTTAGTTGATATGTATTTTGAGCAACTAGCTGCAGTATTACCAAAAGAGCTAATTCTTGGATGGGACCAATTAGCGAGTCGTGAGGACGGTGAATTTGATGAAGAGCTGCTGTTAGAACCTGACTCGAGGATACTACATGAGTTTTTCCATCCTCCCATGGAGCAGGAAAGTAGGGAGCCCCGTTTAATTGTCACAATTTTGGTTGATCTGAGTTTGTCAATGGAAATGGAAAATCGTCTTCCCCATGTAAGAAAGCTGTTGGTATTTTTCTGCGAGCTATTTGACAGGATCAGTAAAACGTATGGTCCAATTCGGTTCGCGATTCACACATTTGCTAGATCAATAGAGTCAATCAAGGGATTTGACCAAGATTATGGAGACGATAACAGATATCTTTACCAAGATGGTCCTGGTAGATCCACCACTACCACTGTTAAGGCGCGTCTAATGCAGGTGACCGAACGGGCTCGTGAATACAGTTTATTACTTGAGGCATTACAGCATGTTAGGTCTGATATGGATAGAGAAATTAGTAAAGTGCCTGATCCCAATGATTTTGCTAAATTAGTAATACTTTTGATTGACGGTGAAGACACTTATAAAAGAACTGCAGAAATACGTCAAATTGTATCTGGATTAGACCAAAATTATAAAGGTGGACTGTACCCTTTCAAGGCAATGCTAATGGGAGATGAAAGACTTCGGAGAGAACTGCTACAGATATTTGATCCCAATAATATTGAAGTTGCGAATGATTTCGTTTCTTTAGTTAATCAAACAATGTTGAACATTGAAGCAACTATGAGGCAGTATTTCAGTGAATTTCGCTGACAATTTTGTAATTTTTAGTTCAGAAGTGATATAATCCCTAGGTCGTATGTGGTTTTTATAAGGATAAAAATGACAGCAAAAGCCCAAATGGTGGAAGCAAGTGGAAGCATATTGTCACAAGAAGAATTAGATGCGTTGGCTCTTGGTCCCAATGAAAGTGGAGATAGCGCAGAAATGAGAGCGCCAGTTGGTGCTCATGAGGAGGAGGTGGTGAGTGATCCAGAGTTCGAAGGTGATGAATTACCACCAGTTGAAGATGGAGCAGTAGCTGTTGATCCGGTTGCTCCTTTAGATCAAGATGGTGGTGCAGTAGAAAATCCTGAAACCAATCTGGCTTCAGATACAGCAGAGCCAGCTGCACATCCCGCCCCTGATGCAGAACTTCCAGCAGCTCCAGCTGCGGTGAATGATGGTAGAGAACTAGATGCAATATTAAACCAAACGGATGGTGTTGAACATCAAGCAGAACTTCCAGCAGCACCAGATACGGATGGTGATGAACAAGGGTTAGATGAAGCTTTGGGTTTAGCTAGAGTCTCTGATCATGAGGCAGATCTTCCAGCAGCACCAGCTGCTGTGGGTGATGATAGTGGGCTCGATGCAGTATTAGAACAGGCGGGTGGTGTTGATCATCAAGTAGCTGATTTAGCAGATTTGCTCGGCGCAGTTCCTGAGCATCTTCCTGAAGCTCCGGTCACTAGAGATGGTGATGCTGGAGTTCTGCCAGAAATGAAGCTGCCCGAATTTGATGGTGTTGAAGAGCGTGCTGAAGATACATCTCCAGTCAATGGAGATGCTGTCGTTGCAGATACTGGTAACCCTCATATTGAAGTTACCGATGCTGACCTCTCTTCTGGACGTATTCGTCCGGCTGATCGCGTGAAGAGCTTTTTCAGCGGAAGAATTAATGCAATTAGAGGCACAATTGATAAACTAAAAGCACCTGCAAACAAAACTAACGAAAGGGTAAGATACCGAGATGTTTTATCCGATAATAAGGCCCAAATCAAGGAAAAAATCAGTCATGCAGTTACAGCTATTGATGCTCAGTTAAGTCATCCTGCAAAGAAAAAGAAGCTGCGTAGCTATGCTGCGCAGATTACCACCCTGCTTGACAACGTTACTAACGAGTACGATGTGCCAACGCCTGCTCAGCTCAACTTGCTCAAATCAAAATTATCTTTGATCGGAGTCGAGCTTGACTTTTCTAAAGGAGCAGTGGTTGTTAATGAAGTTAATCAGAAACAGATTGAACTATTTATGTCTGGCTTACGCAGTGACACCTTGGCTTTCATGGGGGGTGTTCTGGCTGGAGGGGCATTTAGCGTCGGTGCAACGGCATTGGCGATGGCGCGACCTGAAAGCCAACACATGGTTCAAGCAGTTCGACAAGGTCTGTTTTATGCTGGTGCTGTTGGGCAGTTACACACAGGCGCAGTGTTTCTTGGTAATCGAATTGCCAGAAGCGACAAAAGGTTGGTTAAACAAACAGGGGCATTTGTCGAAAATCTGGGCTTTGGCATAGAAAAAACTTTGGGAACTCGAGTGGGAACAGCATTTACAAGGGGATTAAGTTTAGGTCTGATGGGTGGGTCAGTAGGGATTGGGATTGTCCATCAAAACTTACCTACTAGTCCGTGGGCGGAGCATAGTGCGGTTGCGCCAGAAGCGCAACCGCCAACTGCTCAGGTGGAAACGACTTTTTCTGTTGGAGATGACGGCTTTCATCGCTTTTTGATTGATACCGATGGAAAACCAGGACATGAATTTGGCGCAGGATATAATCCGGAAACTGGTCAGTGGCAAGTGAATGAGGGTGGAGATTGGTACACTGTCCCACCTGATTCAGTTAGTGCCAAAATTGGTCCGGAAGTGATGGAGTTGGTGCAAGCAAAAATTACCCCTTCTCCTTTAGAATTGTCCTTGACTAAGCAACCACCTACTGAAACTCCTCCTCCCCCTATGACACCACCGACTGAGGAACCACCCACCGAAACTCCCGCTGTGTCCCCAACACCCTCACCAACGCCTCAACCAACCGAAGTCCCGACAATTGCTCCTCCTCAAATCGAACAGCCAATTTTCACTGAAGAACTAATTACTATTCTCAATCAAGTTCCGACAGAAAGTATCATGATTTCCGATGGATTAGCGACATTTGATAATGTAACTTTACCCAATGGATCGGTCGCAGACATCATTGTATGGCAGGATTCTGACGGTCAGGTATTTATCTCCACAGTTGGCGCAGATTCAGATAGTCTTTTAAGACCAGTCGAAATGATGGCTAATAAACAACTTATTTCTGAACCAGAACTGTCGCAAGTCGGAATTAAGTTTCAAGGTGATACCAACCACGATGGTGTTAACGAAATCCAAGTTCGTGGACAAATGGCGCAAGAAGATAATTCTCCAACTCCAGAGCCAATTGGTACTCCTACACCGGCGGCTCAAACAGACGCTGAAAAAGGTACCGAAAAAACATACCTCCCAAGTATCATGGATACAGAAACAACTGATACACCACAGCCAACTGATGCGCCAGCCGAAACTCCCGCTGTCTCCGAGTCAATGAGCTGGTCGAATTTTGATTACACAAGTGCTGAAGAAATTGGCAAATTGGATTTTACGCATGCTGTTGTAGAAACAAGTATCAACCCAACCGTTGTTTTTGTTGATGTAGATGGTGATGGTGTAAGTGATATCAAGGTAAATTTCAATCCAGCCGATGACACCTACGCAGTTAGTGATGTTGACGGAAAAGCTATGGCGCCTTGGCACAAAGCCAGCGAAATGCCCCCTGATTTACTTGAAAAATTGCCTGAAGAAATGAGACTTACGCCTTTAGTTGCACCACTTATTGAACAATCTACTATAGATTGGTTTGATTCCACCGTAGTATTGGATGATTTGCTAAATTTGGAGCCTACTAATGTAGTTATTAATCCTGATACGGGCAATCTGGAGATTATCTATAATGATCGTAAATTTGGAGACCAAACTTATGATGTTGTTGTAGAAGTTGACAATGATGGGTCAATTGTTGCTAGAGTTTATCCAGTCAATTCGGAAATGAGAGATGAGGATTTAATTAAGACGATGGAGTTGGATAAGTCCGGTTTAGATAAGCAAGTTGTTAATGATATTGATCAAAAAATTGCTGAATTGAAGCAAAAAATTGCTTCTGCTCTGACCGAGTCGAACGGAAAAGCTGATGAGGCACCTCCCGCTTCAACAAGTCCCGAAGACAAAGTATATTCAGCTAATTGGCAGACGGGTTTGGAAAAGGCTCAAGAGATGGGGCTGGCACGTCCTAACGCCGCGGCTGATTTAGTCAAAGACTTTGGTATAGCGTTTCCAGAGGAAAGATTGTCAGATACCGAAGTGGGCAGACTTGCGCAGTTTGCTAACGACACAATGAGCAATTGGCATCCTGGTATGCCACTTAATTCAGGTAGTCCAGAGGAGTTGGTGGTGCAACTCAATGCAAGTCCTGATTTATCTGGAGTTGATCCAACCAATCTCACTGATGCACAGCAAACCATGTTGAAGCAGATTATTAGTGGCGAAACTGAGTTCGAGCTAGAAAGAATGGTGGTTCAACCGGCACAGGCGACAGCAGAAGAGTCTACTGCGCTGCCAACCGCAGCAACAGAAACGGCTGCCGTGTCTGGTTCTGAGGATACTACTGAGTTAGAACCAGTTGCGGAGTCAGTGGTACCAGCTGCAGAAGCACTGACTTTCGATCCTGATACTCACGCTGCTACTGACGCTGATGGTAAAACTGTGTATCAAATACAACCAGGTGATTCTCGAGCTAGAGTCTCAGAGCAATTTGGAGTAACTATTGAAGCTCTAGAAGATGCTAACCCAGACATTGTGGGCAGACAAATCCATCCCAACGAGCTGCTAGTTATTCCTGAAGTTGAACCTGTTGCTCAAGTACTACCAGCTTTGGAAGTTCAAGCTGATGGAACAAAGTCAGCATGGTCGATCGCTGAAAGTCTGGTAGATTCCTATTTGGACACTGCCGACCATGACACTCTTTTGCGACCCAACGGCGTAATAGACGTGCTCAAAGATTTGTTGGCAGGTGTGCATGGAGAAAAACCCTTTATTCCTGGCAATAAGCCAATCTTAACTAGTGAGCAAGCGGAAAATGTGATTGAAACGATTGATCGGGTGCTGATTGCCAAATTTCAAGATGGAGATTTTGAAAAAGCATCTCAAATGGGAGAACTATTAACCCGACTTAACTTAAATCCTGAGGAAGGTCAGGGTATTGCATGGTCAGAGCTGACCAAGGGAGATAGAGCCGCAATCGAACTGTTTTTGGAAGGAAAAACTCCAATTGATGTAATTAAAATTGAGGGTGATAGCACGTTGGATAAATTTGTTCCTGATGCGAAAGTTCAAGAGGTAAGGACCGACGCTGATTCTACTAATGCAACTGCTTTGTTAAAAAACGTACAAGATAGATACAGAGCTGAAGCCGATGATTTTGCGTGATAAGGTGACAGAGGCAATCGTAATAAAGTAAAAAATATCAATTAAATATTGGAGAAATATGGATACCCAACCTGCCCAAAATAGTATAAACATTATTTTTCCTGCGTTTGCTCAACTGGCAAACTATCTAATCGAAAAAGAAGTAGATCCAGAAACGGCTGGGTTTGTCGTGGGGAAATTGAGCCGTGATTTGTGGACGGGGGCGGCGGCTCAAGCCGCCGCCACAATTGGCGAAGATCGAGTGAACGAGATCGCGAAAGATGAAGACTTAGAAAGACGATTTATTACTCTGCGAGACGAGTACAAGGCCAAAACCGGTGTGGATATGGAGGAACGTCTCAATCAGGCTGCACAAGCGATGGTGGATGAAATAATGCGGCTAGAGAGCTTGCCGGAAGAACCGGAAGATGTTGTTGGCGCCCAGCAATAACTAAGTTTAATTTCTTTTACTGTATTCTCCAAATATTTTATATTGTTGTGTTGTTGTCGTGTTGAGTTTGCTAATTAAAGTAGGTGAGGGGTTGCGGCGACAATGCCAATTATCCCGGCATTGTCGCCGCATAGCTTGTTGCTTGTCGGTGCCAGCAACTTTGCTGTAATTTTATTTTTCTTAAGCGTTTGGCGCAGCATTGAGCGAAGTTTTGCGTTAGCGGTTACGCCGCCCCCCAGCCAAACTTGGTCAAAATTACTATAGGATTTTTTAGCTAAAATTATTTTATCCAATTTATTACAAATATGCCTAAATACAGAGTATTGTATGCTCGCAGCTAGATCATATACTTCTTGCTTGTTCGGTAAGGTTTCCCCCCATTTTTTTTCGATAAAGTTTCGGGTGTAAGTTTTCAGACCCGAGAAACTTAAGTTGAAATTTTTGCTTTCAGTCATTGGTAGGGGTAACGGGTATTTTTTGGCGTCACCCTGTTTGGCCAGCTCTTCAATCACTGGTCCAGCAGGGTAACCGAGGTTGAGCAGTCGGCCAAGCTTATCCAACGCTTCACCCGCAGCATCGTCAATAGTTTGACCTAAAATGGTGTAGTGAAACATATTTGAGTTTAGCCACGGTAGGTTATCTTGGGCGTCGAGGCGAAGACCGGGAATGCGGTCAAGGCTTCCATCCTTTGTTTCATACTTCGACTCACTTTGTTTGTTCAGTGTGACAGTAGATTTTTCAACTTTCACAAACGCGGTGTGCTTGCCTGAGACAATGATTCCTAACGCAGGTAAGTTAATTGTTTGCCAATATTGTTGTGTGTGTTGCTCAGCTCGTTTTTTCTCAATTGTTAATCCTTGCCATTTATTTATAGGTCGTTGTAGAACGTGACAAGAAAGCAGGTGAGCTTCAACGTGATTAATTGGAATTAGCGGAATGTTAAGTTCTTTCGCTAACTTTTGGGCGTATCCGATTCCAACTTCCAGAGCCGGTGCCAACCCGGGGCCGATCGTGACTGCAATCTGTTCGATTTCGCTTGGATGGATGTGGCCTCTCCGTAGAGAGGCCAACACTGTCTTTTCAATATTTTCTTGGTGAGCTAACTTTGCCACTGTGGGAAATACTCCGCCATACGGTTTATGCAATTCAGTTTGGCTGGCCACTACGTTGGACCACACTTCCAGTCCGCACGTCACCGCTGCGGCAGTCTCGTCGCACGAAGTGTCAA
>CAZZBW010000015.1:0-23350 GCA_964653045.1 uncultured Pseudomonadales bacterium
ACCCCAGTTAGCGGGATGAAAACCCGCTGTCCTAACCACTAGACGATGGGGCCGTGGTTGGTTTCTTTAAATTATTTACAGCGTGTATTTTAGCATCACGGCTGCGTTTAAGATAGAGTTTGAAAACAGAGTGACTAACCACTAGACGATGGGGCCGTCTATAACCTTTATAACGTACTTTACCTGCACCAGGTAACACTCTTCAAGTGGCTGATATTATCGCCGATGATGCTGATGATGTCAAAGCGAAACGGGAGGTGGGTGAGGCGGTGCCGGCGCCGGTAGGCGCCGGCCACATAACTCATCGACCTGAGTTTGGCACGATTGACAGCGTAGCTGGGACTACCGTACTCACCGCTGTGTCGTGACTTGACTTCGACGAACACAATCTCGTTGTGTTGAGAATCGAGAAAAATTAAATCAATTTCGGAGTGGCCGTAGGCTACATTGGTATCCAGCAGTTTGTAGCCAATATTTTGCAAAAATTGGCACGCTCTGTTTTCACTATCTCGACCAAAAATGAAGTTATGCCTGCTGTCTTGGCGAAAGTACTCTTTTCTTTAGTTTTGGTGGCGCTTTTACCGACTCGATCACGCAAGTAATATAACTTGCTTCTTCGTACTTTACCCTTACGTTTTACCTCAATTTTTTTGATGCTGGGCAAATCAACTGGAAAAATCTTTTCTACCCCAATACTTCCCGAGCTAATTTTCCGCACGGTGAAAGATTTGCCCGACAATCGATTTTTGATAGCAATCACTAAACCTTCAAAGATTTGGATACGTTTTTTTTCACCTTCTTTAATTTCTTGATGAACTCGAACAGTGTCGCCACTGGCAATTTCAATATTATTGTGGGTTAAGTATTGTGACATAGATTTTCCTCAGTATAAGGATCAGTATTCTATCCAATATCGGCTTGGTTTGCAAATCATGATTTCGCGCTGTGTTTGGTGAGACAAGCTTTGACAAACTCGGTAAAAATTGGGTGTGGTTTAAGTGGTCTAGATTTGTACTCTGGATGGGCTTGAGTGGCGATGAAAAAGGGGTGAATTTTGGTCGGTAGTTCAATCATCTCGATAAAAAAATCATCTGGTGAGGTGCCGGAAAAGACCATGCCCGCCTGAGAAAGTTGCTCTCGATACTGATTGTTAAACTCAAATCGATGGCGGTGGCGCTCAGAAATTATATGCTCGCGTAAGTCTTTGAAGCCATCGTGTTTACGATAAATTTGATCGGCTAGACTGTTGGGCGCCAGCTTGCAGTCGTAGGCACCGAGACGCATGCTGGCGCCCTCGCCTTTAATCCGTTGATATTTTTCTTCAAAGGGGATCTCGTGAATGATTGGGTGGGGTGTATCAGGATTGACCTCGGTCGTGTGAGCGTCTTGGAGACCCAAAACGTTGCGTCCATACTCGACACAAGCCAGCTGCATGCCGTAACACAAGCCTAGGTATGGAACAAGGTTTTCCCTAGCAAACTTTATGGCGTTAATTTTGCCCTCAACACCTCTGGCTCCCCAACCAATTGGGACAATGATGCCGTCAGCAGTTTGCAACCTGCTTTGACACTGCTCAGGTTCTTTCTCAAATTTTTCGGCGTTGACAAACTCAATTTTCAACTCAGTATCTTGATAAAGTGAGGCGATTTTAAGTGACTCAATCAGCGATTGGTACGAATCTTCAAGTTCAAACTCACCAGTGGCAATGTATTTGGCGATGATCACCACTCGAGCCTGTTTTTTCTTGGGTGAGTTAATTAATTTGACTAATTTATGCCAGGGCTGAAGCTGGCGTGATTTTTGGGTCATTCCTAGTTTTTCCAGTACTTTACCGTCAAAATCCTGTTCTGCAAAAATTAGTGGCAGCTGATAAATCGAGTCGCAGTCTGGATTAGAGATAACGTCTTGAACTCTGAGGTTGCAGTAGTACGCCACTTTTTCTTTTCGCTTTTCGTCGATCGGCAGCTCTGCCCTACCAACGATGAAGTCAGGTTGAATTCCCATTGAGTTGAGAGTTCGGACTGATAGTTGGGTTGGTTTTGATTTGAGCTCTTTGATGTGAGATGGGCGAGGAAAATACGTGACATGGATATGCAACGCATCTTTGGGAAAGCGCAGCTTCATGATACGGTAGGCTTCATAGTAGATCGCATTTTGGTACTCACCGGCTGTTCCTCCAAGCTCGATCAGGAGAAAATCAAAACCAGTCCCTGCTTGTACTATCCGTTTAATCACTTCTTCAGGAACATATGGAATTGCATCAACAGTGACGCCGTCATACTCAAGATTTTTGGTTTTTTCAATGACTTTGGAGTAGATCTGCCCCATGGTGGTAAAGTTTTTATTGCCCACTTCTTGTTCAAGGAAACGTTCATAAGTCCCCAAGTCTAGATCGGCCTCGAGACCATCCTCACACAGAAACACGTCACCATGCTCGATCGGATTAATGTTACCAGAATCGAGATTAAGATAATTTTCACACTTGATATTGGTGACGCGGTAGCCACGACTTTTTAGCAATAAGCCAAGTGAGGCAGCTGTTACTCCCTTACCCAGTCCAGACAAAACGCCTCCAGAAACAAACAAGTACTTGGTTTGAGATTGCCCATGTGTATCCATGGGGGTACATTGTAACAACTTAATTTGCATTTGTCAGGAGTAAAATTTGCCTAGAGTTATTAAATTTATTGATTTAATTCTTTAGGAGAACTGCAATTTTGTCGGCCAGTTCAACTGACCACTTCACTCCGTAAGGAAGAAGCATTTTTTCTGGCTCAGCGCCATTGGCGATCAGGATTAAAACGCTTTCATCACCTGGGTTGGATTTCAGCTGCTGTCCCAGTTGATTCAGTGTCGCTTGAGTAGTGTTGCGGGGGATGAAAATCTCGTGCTGATTGTGAGTAGCAGCGAAAGTCCCTAAATCAGCTTGAGGGTACGTGACTTTTTCTACAATCAATTGAACTTCTTCTTCACGGTAATCCAAGCGGCCGCGCATGATCACCACAGCATCGAGCCTCAATAATTCTCTAGTTTGGGAGTAAGTGCGAGGAAAAACTACAAAGTTAAGTTTGCCAGTTTGATCCTCGAGAGTGCCGAACGCCATCTCCCGACCTGATTTTTTGGTTGAAACAACTCTGATGTTACTGATTACTCCCCCCAGTTTAAAGATTTGTCCTTGATGAATTTTTGGATCAAGAGCGGCAATTTGTTTGGTTGCTTCTCCTGAAGCGGCCTTGAGGGATTTTGCCATGGGATGCTCGGTTAGGTACAAACCTAGCAACTCTTTTTCAAACGAGAGTAATTCTTGTTTGGGATACTCGTCCACCTCGACTAAAGTATCCTGCATGGAAACTGCTTGATCGGTGACATGGTCAAAAAGGGTGTCTTGGTTTTCGTCTTCCTTTTGAATTCCAGCTAATCTTTTACGAATGGGCTCGAGACTTTCGAGCAGGCTGGCGCGTGAGCCGAATTGGTCGAACGCGCCAACCTTGATTAAGCACTCAAGCGTAGTTTTATTAACTTTACGGCTATCTGTTTCAAAAATAAATTGGGTAAACGAGTCGAATTTGCCAATTTTTTGCCTAACTGCAAATATATTTTCTAGAGCAGCTTCACCCACGTGTTTGACAGCATTAAGGCCAAAACGGATACCCCAGCCTGCTTTCGAACCTTTTGCTTTTTCAATGGCAAAATCTTTATCAGATAAGTTAATATCGGGCGGTAGAATCGTGATTCCAAGGTTTTTGGCTTCCTCAATGGTTTGGGCAACTTTCTCATCACGATTTTGAGAGCTTGAGGAAGATTCAACACTCATTAGCGCCGCCATGTACTCAGTTGGGTAATGCGTTTTAAGATATGCGGTTTGATAGGCAATCATGGCGTAACTGGCCGCGTGGGCTTTATTGAAGCCGTAGTTGGCGAAGGCCTCAATAAAGCCCCAAACTTTTTCCGCCACTGCCTTGGTGTATTTTTTCGTCACAGCTTGTTCAATGAACCGTTTACGATTTTTATCGAGCAAACTTTTTTTCTTTTTACCAATGGCTCGGCGGAGAATATCCGCCTCGCCCAGGCTGTACCCTGCCATCACATGAGCAATTTCTAGAATCTGCTCTTGGTAGACCATTACGCCATAAGTTTCTTCCAGAATCACTTTGAGCGAGTCATGAGGATACGAAACTTTAGCTGGATTGTGTTTACCCTCGATAAACTGAGGGATTAGATCCATTGGCCCAGGGCGAAATAGAGCCACCATAGCGGTAATGTCCGAAAATTGAGAGGGCTTGAGTGATCTGGCCACCCGTCTCATGCCAGCCGATTCTAGTTGGAACACGCCCATAGTGTCTCCTCTTGAGAGAAGCTTGAACGTATCAACGTCGTCTAGCGGTAATTTATCCAGCTCGATTGCAACCAGCTGGTATCTTTTAATTAAATTTAACGCGGTTTGAATAATCGAGATGTTCCGTAATCCGAGGAAATCAAATTTAAGCAAGCCGATGGCGTCATCAGAGATATTACAATCAAGAGCATACATATCGTATTGAGTCAGTATTTTGCCCGATTTACTATCGCGTTGGATCGCGGTGTACTCTGACATGGGTAGGTCAGTAATCACCACTGCCGCGGCGTGGACAGAAGAGTGACGCACCCTGCCCTCAACTTTTTGTGCTAAATCAAGCAAGCGGCGAAACTTTGGTTGTTGGTAATAGGCCTTTAGCTCCGGCACAGTGTCGATTGCTTGCTTGAGTGAGGTCTTTTTGGCAGGATGATTGGGAATCAGTTTGGCAATTTTATCTGGTTCTTCGTAAGGCAAGCCCAAAACCCGTCCGATATCTCTGACAGCCACCCGCGCTTCCATTCGACCAAAAGTGATCACATGGGCCACTTTGTCCCGGCCGTACTTTTTGGCAACATACTCAATCACTTCATCCCGGCGATCGTCGGCAAAATCTAAGTCAATATCAGGTGGGGTTGGCCTTTGTGGGTTGAGAAACCGCTCAAAGGCCAACCCGTGTATAAGAGGATTGATGCTCGTAATTCCGAGCGAAAACGAAACTAGTGAGCCAGCTGCAGATCCCCTACCCGGTCCTACCCCAATGCCTTGTTCTTTGGCCCAGTTGACGAAGTCTTGAGTGATTAAAAAGTAAGTGGCGTAGCCCTTGGTATTAATGATTTCCAGCTCATACTCCAGTCTTTTCTCAACTGCTGCATCAACTGTTTCTAATCTCTTCTTGGCACCAGCAAAAGTCATTTCATGAAGCAATGACTCTGAGGTATGATTCTCAGGTAACTCGAATCGAGGAAAAATCAATTTTCCGGTAGGAATTTGGATATCGCACTGATCGGCAATCACCAAAGTATTTTTTAATGCTTCTTCATATCCAGAAAAAAGCTCGGCCATCTCGGTACTCGAGCGCAAGTAGTAATCGGGTGAATCAAGCATGGTCATTCGATCTGTGTCAGCTAGGAGTTTGCGGGTTTGGACACAAATCAAAGCGTCCTGCGCTTCGGCGTCGCTGGGCTCAAGGTAGTGCACGTCATTGGTGGCTACTAGCGGAATTTGGTTGTCGCGAGCCAAACTAATTTGTTTGGCTGTTAGTTCCTTGAGAAATTCCAAAGATGGGTGAGCCTGGAGTTCGATGTAGACGCGACCAGGAAATAATTCTTGATAAAACTTAATTAACCTTGTGGCTTCTTCCTGGTTATCTTCACGTAGTGCTCGATTGATCAAGCTCTGAGGGCACCCAGTGAGCAAGATTAAACCATCGGTGTGTTGACTGAGAATTTCGTGATCAATCCGTGGCTTATACGAGAAGCCTTCTAGATGAGCAATCGAGCTTAGCTTAAGCAGGTTCTGATATCCAGCGAAGTTGGTGGCAAGTAAGGTCAAGTGAGCTTGGTCCACACCCGGTTTGAATTGCTTATCAAAGCGAGAGTTTTTGGCGACATATGCTTCCAAGCCGACAATTGGTTTAATCTCCTCTTTGAGACATTGGTTATAAAAATGCAGCGCGCCATGCATGTTACCATGGTCAGTCAAAGCAATGGCGGTTTGCCCGAGCTCTTTGGTCTTAGCGACGAGCTCGGGCAAACCGCACAACCCATCTAGCATCGAATACTCAGAGTGAACATGGAGGTGGACGAATTGAGGAGTTTTGCTGCTGCTCATTTAGATAGTATCTTAGCAGATTTCTACAAATAATTGAGCTGTTGATCTAATTTGATGGTATAATCACCATAAATAATCATTCATGTGGAGGTTTGCGTATGGGATCATTAAGAAAAGAAGTAGAGGGAGTCTGTGAAAAGCCAAGGGTAAGGATTTTAATAGAAAGAGATCAAGCAATCCCGATTCCCAAAGGTGCGTTGGGTACAATATTCATAACGATTACTTCACCAGAAACTTTCCAACTAATCTATGAATGTTATATATGGAAAGCAAATATTATTTATACTAACAGACAAGGAAGCAGTACAACATATATGGGAAATTTTACCAACATACATAGCGCGATCGATCGTATAAAACAAGCCTATTCTGATTTGCTTGCTAGAGATGGCACAACGGTCAAAATTTATTGGAGTAGGAAATAAACAAAAGGAAATTCATGTCAACAAGAAAAACTGAAATGCCTTCAAACGAAGGTTCAAGTACAGAGAGATTTAGATCTGCGAGCAGAGATCAGCGAATTATTGTGCCAGAAGGTGCTAATGGAGTGATTAAGTTAAAAGTATCACCAGTACCTCCTGCTACAGATGTCTGTGAAGCTACTTGGAGAGGTAATCGCATTGAGATCAGATATTTGACAGGGGAGCGCCGTTTTAAATCGGAGCCGGATCTTATAAGCGGACCATTTCGTACCATCAAAGACGTACTTATTTCCTTAGACGAATATTTTATTACTTGGAAACCACGCCAAGTAACTTATAACATCAAGGGGTAATGAATTGCTGGACGAGCAATATTAGAATGCAATCTGTTACTTGTTTGAATAAAAAATTACTTATTTTGTCGATCGTTGTTGTCAATTTATCTTACCTAATTTGCTGTACAAACTTTGGGTAAGTTTGAGCATGCTAATGTTGGGAGGCAATTGCCGCTTGAGCTGGCCGATGAAATAGCCAATAAGCTTGGTTTCGCCCGCCTTTAGGCGGGCGAGTTCAGCTGGGTGTTCCTTTAGTAAGTTCGTGATTAATTGGTCAAGCTGATCATCAGCAATCGCGGTAGTTTGGTTTTGCTCTGAGAATTGTGCCACAATTTTATGAGCAGGGATGGCTGGATCGAGGGGGATTTTTTTGTTGATAAAGGCGTTGGCTAGCTTGCTCGGTTGCACTTCGGCTTTTTTGGCTTCAGCAAACACATGATCCAGCCAAGCTGACAGAGTTTTGGTTTTAGTTAGTTGGAGAGTGAGCTGCGGGGAAATTTCATACTCACTCTGCCAGCGAGCACTTAATTGCTCAGGAAGTTCTGGTAGTTCTTTGCGCCATTTTTCAATTTGTTTATCACTAAACACCAATGGAGGTAAATCTGGGTCAGGAAAGTAACGGTAGTCAGCGGCAGATTCTTTGGTACGTTGGCTAAAGGTTACTGCTTTTACTGCGTCAAACCCGCGGGTTTCTTGAGCCGGAGTTTGATTCTCGTGTAGCAACTTTGTTTGTCGGTCCACTTCGAATGCAATCGCTTGCTCTAGAAACCGGAAGGAGTTGATGTTTTTCACCTCTACTTTGTAATTAGGCAGAGCTTGGGAGTTAGTTGGCCGCAGTGAAACGTTGGCTTCAAGCCTCATCCCGCCCTGCTCCATGTTGCAATCGCCAATTTCCAAGTAGCGGATGAGTTGACGTAGTCTTTTGCCATACTCGCTAGCTTGGTGAGCAGCTTTAATGTCTGGTTCGGTCACGATCTCAACCAATGGTACGCCCGAGCGATTAAAATCTATCAGCGACATTTTTTGACCGTCAACCGATTCGTGGAGTAGCTTGGCCGTATCTTCTTCCAAATGAATCCGGGTGATTCTAATTCTTCCCTCAGAAGTGTCAATGTAGCCTTTGTAGCAAAACGGTTGATCGTATTGGCTAATCTGGTAACCTTTGGGTAGATCAGGATAAAAGTAATGTTTACGATCAAAGTGCGAAAAGAGATTAATTTGACAGTGCAAGGCAAGACCGAGTTGAATGGTCCACTCCACCGCTTTTTTATTCATCACCGGTAATCCGCCAGGCATACCCAAGCAAACTGGGCAAGTAAAAATGTTTGGTGCTTCAGCGCCAAACGGATCGTTGACACAGTCACAGAACATCTTGGAGGCGGTCTTGAGTTCGGCATGAACTTCAAGACCGCAAACTAACTCGTATTTGTTATCTTTTATTACTGTCATTTGTCTATCCTCCACGAGTTCCACTCTGTCGCTTGTTCGTATGCATGTCCCGCTCTGACTATCAAGTCCTCGCGCCACATGGGCGCAATGATGTTTAATCCTAGATAAAGATTTGTTTTTGGGTCTCGATAGGAAGGGATATTTAGACCTGGTAAGCCTGTAATTGAGCTGGGCTCGAGCAGCATGTCTTCCAGTTCGCCAAACATTGCTTGTCCCTCTGTCGCTCCGATTTTTTTGGCAAACCCGGGACTAGTGAGACTGATAAGTAGATCATAATTAGCAAAAAGCTGATCAAAGTCTTGACGGAAAAGGGTGCGAACTTTTTGGGCAGTTAGATAATATTTGTCAGCATAGCCTTTGGCTGAGGTAAATGTTCCCAACATGATCCGACGTTTTGCTTCATTGCCAAAATTTGCTCGGTCTGATCCATAACGAATACCAGAGTATCTACCCAGATTACTTGACACTTCTGCTCTTTGGATAATTGTGTAGACACTCACCGCGTAATGAGGATCTAGAGCTTTGACTGGCTCGACTTTTGCTCCAAGGCTTTCAAAAACTGCCAACTCTTTTTCAATCAATTTGTGTGAGGCGCTCAGTTCTTTAATATCTGAGTAAAGCCAGCCGATTCTTAGTCCTTTGACCCCTTTGTTCAATTGTCCTGTCAATTTTGGTACAGGCTTATTGGCTGTGGTGCTATCATAAGGGTCAAACCCAGCGATTTGCTCAAAGACAATGCAGGCATCTTCGACAGTTTTGGTGATTGGCCCCGGGCTATCTGTAGAAGAAGCCATGGCTGCTACCCCAAAGCGTGAGCACCGGCCATAGGTAGGTTTGAGACCAACCGTGCCGCACCAAGCGGCGGGCTGACGGATGGAGCCGGCAGTTTCACTGCCAATTGCCGCTATACACGCATCGGCCGCGACCGCGGCCGCGCTTCCACCTGACGATCCACCCGGCAAGTAATCAGGGTTTCTCGGGTTAAGCGTTCGGCCAAAATCTGATGTTTCAGTTGAAGAACCATGTGCCCAAGCGTCCAGATTGGTTTTACCCAGTATTACTCCCCCACCCCGTTCGAGGTTGGCTGTAACAGTGGAATCAAACGGTGGGACGAACTCCCGCAACACGTTGGACGAGGCAGTGGTGGTTAGACCTTTAGTACAAAAGTTATCTTTGACTGCGATAGGTAAACCAGCCAAGGGCAGGGCGCTACGTTGCCGTGCTTTGGCTAACGCTTGATTATCTTTAGTCAAATAAATGTTCAAGTTTTTATTTTGATCAGCGGCTTTGTCGACAGCAGTGTAAATCTCTTCCAGCGTCACTTCTTTGTTGGCCAGAGCCTGCATGGCTCTGGCCAGAGTCCAGGTATTTGGTAAGTCTGGGTGGTAGTTTTTATGAGTATTAGCCATAAATTAACCCTTGTCGATGATCTGAGGGACAGCAAAGAAACCTTTATACGCTTTGGGTGCGTTGGCGAGCGCTTGTTGCTGAGTAAACATTCGATCTTTTTCAACCACGTCATCTCGCCAGACATTTTCCAGCTCGCCCACTTGATAAGTAGGTTTTACTTGACTAGTATCTAGCTCTCTAAGGTTGGCAATTACTTTGAGCGTCGACTCAAATTCTCCTGCCAGTTTTTCTGCCTCACCGGCTTTGAGCGGGATGCTTGCTAGATTAGCAATATGTTGAACCAATGCTGAGTCGAATTGTGACATGAGGTAATAGTTTAGCAGAAACACACTAAATTATCAGCGCCTATTTGTATATACAAAGCTAAGCATAATATCCATAGTTATTGACAAAAAATATGAGAGAGGCTAGAATTTCAGCGTTATTAAAATTTTAATAAACAGAAAGTTAGTTTGAGACCTCCAGAATTGACGAATGATGCTGATTTAACTCAATTAGTGGACGAAGCATTAAAAAAAAGATATTTTTTTTGGCAGACTCGATTTGTAGATTATGTCTTACGACTAGATGGTTTGAGCGAAGAACGGTATAAATCCTTATTAGATTTTCTATTAAATAAAGTGTTAGTCGAATTTGTATATAACATACCAGCTGATGCTGGTCTTGAGCATTTAGCTTCATTTCTTGCTGTGTTAGAGGGAAGACTAACACCTGGTAAGGCTAAGAGCGCTTTCAGAGCCATTATGGCCAAAGAACAAAACGCTCTAATTAACTGCTTTAGGTCATATCAGCAACAAGATAAGACTCAATTACGTGTTCAATAATCAAAACTGAGTAAATGAAGCGCTGCTTGGGGTTAAGTAATGTTTTTCAATGCTTCAATCCGTTGCGGAATTGGTGGATGAGTTTGGAAGAGGTTGGCAAACCAACCGATGGCGTCGTGATGATTTTTCAGTGGATTTTTGATGTACAGATGGGCAAAAGCCTTGTTGGCTGCCTCTAGGGGCTCTTGATCAGCATCGAGTTTGGATAAAGCAGCGATCAGGCCGGAGGGGTTTTTGGTGATGCTGACGGCGGTTGCATCGGCAAGTAACTCTCTTTTACGTGAGATGGCGAGCTTGACCAAGTTAGCAATCAACGGTGAAAGCAGCATCAACAAAAACCCAATAATTAGCAGGATCATCGAGGCTTGACCACCTGAGCTTTTGTTATCCCTGTTACCGCTGCCGCTAATACTAAAGCGCATCATCCAATCTGAGAGTAAGGCAATAAAGCCAACCAAAATGGCCACGATCGACATCAGTAGCATATCGTAGTTTTTGATATGCGATAGCTCGTGGGCGATCACGCCCTCGATTTCGCTGCGGTTTAGTCTGCTCAGTAGCCCAGTTGTGGCGACCACCACGGCATGGTTGTAATCGCGTCCGGTAGCGAAAGCATTCATGGCGCTGTCGTTAATCACATAAAGCTTGGGTACTGGCATGCGCTGAGATGATGCTAGGTTTTCGGCCACGGTGTAGAAATCAAAGTACTCTTGACGCGAAACAGGCTTGGCCCCAGACATGCTCAAGATAATTTTGTCTGAAAACCAGTACGAGCCAAACGACATCGCTCCTGCCGCGATCAGCGCTGTTCCAATGAATGATGGCGAAAGTTCGAACACATAGCTCATCAGATAGGCCGCCAACCCGATAAACACCATAAAACCCAAGACAACATAGAAAGAACGGCGTTTGTTTGCGGCCACCAATTGATAGTGAGTCATGACTTATCCAAAATTAATCGAGATTTACCTTGACATCCTTCGTCTCTTCCTGACTGACCTCCACATGGGCGCCTGTTTCAGGAGTGGCCAGACCCTTCTCTGCGGTAAATCCAAACATATTAGCAATGAGGTTAGAGGGGAAGGTCACCAACTTGGCGTTATATGCTTGAGTTAGATCAATTAATGTCCTTCTAGAGTACATTAATTTGTCAGCTGTGTCAGTCAGTTCATCCATGAATTTCTGGACAGTCTCGTTGGCCTTAAGCTCAGGGTTGCTCTCAACCATGACTTTGATCTGAGGAATGACCGATTGCAGTTGAGTGGAGGCTTTCTCAATATCTTCCATTGATCCCGACTTACTGGCGGCTTCAATTGACTGCCTGGCCTTGGTAATCATTTCGTATATCCCCTTTTCGTGTTGGAGATAACTCTTAACAGAGGTTTCGAGGTTTGGGATCAACGAGATTTGACGTTTGAGTTGGTTACCGATCTCTTGGATACTGGCTTTAATTTGCGTTTTCAGCAGCTGTAGGCCGTTATAAACAGTGACGATATAAAATCCGACCGCAAGTAAAGCGACGATTATTATTGGGAAGATCATATAGCTCTCCTTTGATTAATTAATGTAACTACAGTTAAGTCGAGGTTTAATATATGTTAATTTCAGCGGAAATTCAAGCTGCGACTGATTTTAAAATAGTTTATAATACGCGGTCACGAAATAACCTTAACAAGTTAATACTTTTTGGCCCCGTGGTGTAGTGGTTAACATGTCTCCCTGTCACGGAGAAGATCACCGGTTCGATCCCGGTCGGGGTCGCCAAGGTAGTATTGTAATGATTAGTTTGGTTAGGAGAAAAATTTGCACGAAATAATTAATTTGCATACAGAAACTGTTGATTTAACAAATAGAGATCATTGGACTCCAGATAACATTGATCTGTTAATTAATGCCGCAGGATTTGTTGTTGACGATAATTCGCGACGAGTTATGAAAGAATATATTGAAAAAAAAATACCTGGATTTACAATTTTTGCATTGGTTCCAAGTGCGATCTATGGAGAGTTACTTAGCGCGGGGTGTAAAAAAACTACCTAGTCTCTTTGATTAAATCGATTCTGTCTAATTTTTCTAACTTGTATTTGTCGTTTTGCTTTTTCAATACAACATAGCTGCAGTTTTTGATTGTGCCGTGCGGCAGGTTTTGATACGTGAACTGTTTGGAATAAATCAAAAATGAGCGCATGATAGCTCCGTGGGAAACGACTGAGACGGTTTCACCAGGGTGAGTTTGCGCGGTTTCGTCTAGAAACCGCGCCATCCTTTTTGCAGCGCTCAGGTCAGTTTCAATTTCTGAATCGACCATGTGAGCCAATCGTTCCTCATTAGTCATTTTTTCGCGTTGTTTGACAATTTCCCCAAATATTTTCATAAAATCTTCACTTTTCCAACCTTCGTACTTGCCGAAGGACAGCTCTCTGACTAGTGCGCTAGTATTGACTTCTATTTTGTGCGGTTTGGCAATGATTTGGGCAGTGCGGATGGACCTGCTCAGATCTGAAGAGTAGGCCGCTACAAACCGCACGTCTTTTAGTTTTTCTGCCAGATCCTCGGCTTGTATTATTCCGTTGTCAGTTATTGGCGATTCACTTTGACCAATCAATTTTTCTTCCACGTTTCCTAGAGTTTCGGCATGCCGGATAAGGTAAAAAGTTGTGGGTGATTTAAGATTTGGTTTTAGATTCATATTGGAATTCTAACAGATCTTGATAGAATAGGGTTTGCCAACGTGACTTGATCGATCGCGGGATTCGTACATCGGTAGTATGCATCCTTCCCAAGGATGAGAGGGGGGTTCGACTCCCCTATCCCGCTCAAATGAACTTTCAAAACTTTCATTTCCGCACTTTTCTCTCTAGTTCTGATTTTGAAGGTATGGCAAATGTGCGCCGGCAGTGCGTTGAAGCTGACCAAGCTGATACACTCTCTAGATTAGAGCATTTTCTTGACGCGGGCGAAATATCCAGAACAATTCACCAAAATCACTGTCAACCAGAAAAAGATGTGTTGATTGTTGAAGTGGGCGGTAAAATTGTTGGTTATTGTCAGATTTGCTGGTGGGAAGAAAACGATGGGACAACACTATTTCTTCATGTCGGTTACTTAGTTCCGCAGTGGCGCAGGCAAGGTATTGGGACAAAGATGCTTGAATGGTGTGAAAACCGAATAATTCAGTTTGTTCAGGGATTTTCCAACCTAAATAAAGCGATGTTTGGCGCTAACGCTTCGTCAACGGAGATTGACAAACTTCAATTACTTGAAAACAATGGATATTTACCAGTATTTACCCAAGTCGAGCTGGAGTTTAATCACCAAAAAGCATTTGATAGTTTGAGTTTACCTAGTGGTTTCCAGTTGAAGCCAGCTCGCCAGTCAGACCTTCGTCTAATTTGGGAAACGATTAATGAAGTTTATGCTGACAGACCTACTGTAACCAAGCCATCAGAGTCGGACTTTCAAGAATTTAGTACAAATCCGGGAAACGACTTGTCTTTGTGGCAGGTTGCATGGAAAGAAAACGAAGTTGCCTCATTAGTGTTATGTGAAATTAAGAATAATGTTGCAGAAATTACTGAAGTATGTACAAAATCTAAGTTTCGACGTCATGGCTTGGCGCAGGCACTTTTACTTCGATGTATTAGAGATTTAAATGAGCGGAAAGTTGAGTTAATAAGGCTACATACTAGTGGCGAGAACGTTTCGGGTGCGTTAAGTTTGTATGAAAAGATTGGTTTCAAGCGACTGAAAGAATATCTTAGGCTTAGGAAGGAAATAAAGTTATGAATAAACCAATAATTACAGATTTTGATTTTACTTACATTAAGCCTGGTGCAGGGGTGAGTGTGATCGATCTGGAGGATTTACCGATTGATCAAAGCAAGATTATTGATCGTCAAATAATTCACTTTTCTCCAGGCGCGGTAGGTGGTAATCACGCTCACCCCCGCACCGAGTGGTTTATTGGATTTGGGGAGTTGGTATTGGTTTGGTTGGATGAGCAAAACGAAAAACATGAATTAAAAATGTTCTTGCCCAACAAAGTTCGCTTGATCGAAATGCCCCCTCTGCTCAAGCATGCTGTGATCAACAAAAGTAAAACTAATATCTGTCTTCTTTACGAACTCGCCAACGCAAAAATGGCCGGAGTAGTGCCCGCCCGTGTTACAATTTGAGTATGAGTTCAATTATCGATCACCATCTAGACGGAATAAAGCAGATTTGTCGTGATTCAGGCATATCTTATCTGGCTGTATTTGGTTCACACGCTCGTGGAGATTTCGATCAGTCAAGTGACGTTGATTTGTTGGTAGAGTTTAAACAAACGCCAGGATTGATAAAGTTTATTGGTATCAAACACAAATTTGAAGATCTACTCGAAACCCAAGTGGATTTGGTTACCAGAAAAGGATTGTCTAAACACATTGAGCCGTATATTCGATCTGACATCAAACAAATCTATGGTTAAATCGCCTCAGCCATTTCTTGCACACATAAAACAAGCGATTGTTTTAATTGAAGAATATCTTGGTAATTATTCTTACTCCCAATTCGAAAAAGATCAAAAAACGCAAGATGCAATCATCAGACAATTAGAGATTATTGGTGAAGCAGCATCAAAGCTAGAAGAAGAGTTTAGAAACAATTACTCTGAAATTCCGTGGCGTGAGATAGTGGACTTTCGCAATGTATTAATTCATGATTACTGGGAAATTGATCTTGATTTGGTTTGGAAGGTGGCAACAGAAGAAATAAGAGAGTTAAAAAATGCACTTAGTTCGATAAAGCTGGCGAGTATCAAAACTGAATGAAACACCAAAAACTCAAGAAACTAGTTGAACAAACTTACTTAAACTCCCCTCATGATTTCAGTTACTGGATGTGGGTAAATCACGTACCATTGGTGGCAGACAAAGCTTTGGACTTAGCGTACAAGCTGGCGGCTGACGTGGATATCGCCGTAGCCGGAGCGCTGCTTCATGATTTCGGCGACGCGTTTATCCATCGGTTCGACAAGAACCACCAGATGGTTTCTGAGAAAGAATCAACCAGAGTGATGAAACAAGCTGGTTATACCGACGAACAGATTGCTATTGTCTTAATTGACGTAATTCCACCCCACTCCTGTCATGATGATAACTTGCCTCAAACTCTGGAAGCCAAGATTCTTGCCACCGCCGATGCATGGGCTCACTTGAGCAGCGATTTTTACTTGCAGTTCGCCTGGAAACATTTGCCAGACGGCAAAACCTTTCCTGAGTTTGTGGCTTGGGCGCGCGAGAAAATCGAGCGCGATTACCGGCGAAAAATCTTTTTTGAAGAAGTCAGGGACAAATTGGCAGAAAGATATCGCGCTTTAACCAAGATTTTTTCCTAAGTTGATTGTAAAATATAGTTTGCCTGCTGTTGGTAAGTGCGCCTGTGTAGCTCAGCTGGTAGAGCAGCGGTATCGTAAACCGCAGGTCGTCGGTTCGATCCCGACCGCAGGCTCAGGTAATTTCTAATAATTAATATAACCTTCGCTTATGTTAACGGAGCAAACAGAGCAAAATATCTACAGTAATAACACTAGTTTAGATGAAAGGGGCCAGCCTATGAGCGATCGACCGGTTGTTTCTCGCTTAGTCAAAAGAGAAAAACAAAAACTGATCAAGCAAACTTGGATTGCTGTGGTTCTGTCGATCGGCCTATTGCTAATATTTATTTTTTTTGGTTTGCCCAATGCTCCCAGAATTATTGCCCTGATTGCCGGCTCAAACCCTACTTCTGGCTTTAGCGACTCGATTCCACCTCAGGTGCCTGTGCTGCAATTTGGGCAAAGGTATACTAACCAGCCTGATTTTGTGGTTAAAGGAATCGCCGAAGCTAATAGTCAAGTAATCGTCATCCGCAACGAACGTGAACTTGAGGGGGTTACTACTGGCGAAGATGGAATTTTCGAGCGCTCAATCAAGTTGGATGAGGGTGAGAACGCGATCTCTGCCTACTCTGTTGATGGGGCTAACAACCAGTCGCTTCCAACCAAAACCGAAGTAATTACTCTCGATACAAAAGAACCAGAGCTAGTATTGGGTGAAGGAATCAGCGCGGAGATGTCGGTTGTCGGAAAAGATAAGCAGTACTTTACCATTTCTGGTCAGACCAAACCTGGGGCAAAAGTAACCATTAATGATCGGTTTTTGTTTGCCAAAGCTGATGGTAGTTTTAGTTACCGGTATCGTCTCAATGAAGGAGATAACCAGATAAAAATTATTGCTGAAGATAAGGCTGGAAACAGTGTTGAGCAATCAATTCTGATTAAGTTTAAGCCCTGACTCTAGAAAAAGTACTCTTCTCGATAATTAGTAGTGTGCCAATAATTAGGATCACGAATGGTTCGGTGATGCTGTTGAATTGAGCGAATACTAGCAGAGCGAACAAGATCCCCAAGAAAATTGGAGTGCGCCGAGTTTTATATACTAACTCAATTAATACGCCCAGAAAGAGCAGTACCCCTATTGGGCCTGACCAGGCGAAAATTGTAATAAATATGTTGTTTGGTAGTTTGGCGTGGGTGTTTGAAGTAGGGGTTTGGGAGGGACCGAGCAACAAATTCAGTGGTCGAATCGATTCAGAGCTCAACCATTTTTGATCAAATTGTTGTCGAGACTCAAGCGAATAAACTCTTTTTAAATTAACCCCCTCGCCCCCAGGTTTGGGGGCGATGGCAAAAGTACTAATCATTGCAGTGGCAATGAATACAATAAGCAGAACAACTTTTGGCAGGTTTAATTGACGACGTTTATTCATTGCAATCAGGTAGATAAGTAATCCAGACCCAAAAGCCAGCCAGCTCGAACGGGAGTAAGTTAATGTTAAGCTGATTAACAATGCTGTTAATTCGAGGACGTCGAGTAGTTTGAACTTGGTCGTAATAAGAGTTGTTTTGAATGCGATTAGCACACCGACGGTTAGGATTATTCCCGTGAAGTTTGGATCAATGAGCGTCCCAATCAGACGATAGTAATGGTCGTCCCAACCAAGAGATCGGAAAAATCTCATGTCAGGTTGTATTACAAACATGGCCAAAGCAACTAGACTAAATAATAGTGGTAAATGTTGAGCAAAAAGCGCAATGGCAGGTTTGATTGTAGTAGGTATAAACCTGGTAGGTTTTGGTTGAGTAAATAATGAAAACAGGAACAAAAACAAGCTATAAAAGAAAAATCGAGCTAGATAAAGTAAGTAAGTGGGCTGACCGGAAATTAGCAGTTTCAACAGCCCGGTCAGCCCCAGCCAGCCTATCAGCCAAATTAATTGGCGGTGCCTATTGTAAAATCCTTTCGTCCGCCATTTAGAGATACTCTTTTTTATTAAGATTTTGGAATTTATTAACAGAAAAATTCCAATGAGAATGTCGTGAGGATAAATTGCTATGCCGGGCAGCGGCTCAAACCTGAGCAGCTGCCCCAAAACCAAAACTAAGCAGATGGAGAAAAATAGCCAAGTGTTAAGCATGTTGTGCGAGTTTACACACCAGTCTTCTTATACCTAATTGTCAGAAATAGTAACGGTATTAGCAATATCCAACGCGTCAGTGCGAGTGCCGCGACAGCCATGACAATACCCGATGACACGCTGCTCCAATAGAGTGACGCTGATAGAACCAGGACGGTTATTAGCAAGTGCCAATTAATCAAGCGGTATTTTTTCTGGGCAATTTGCAGGGTATAGATTAGAGCAACTAGACTTTGAGCCAGTCCGGCTAATGCCAGCCAAGGGATCAGGGGGATGACTGCTTGCCAAGCTGCTCCCAGTGCAATATCAACCATGAATTGTCGGGTAATAACCATCACAAAGGTGATGGCGCCCAAGCTAAGTGAAAGCAGTGCAAATGCCTTACGAAAAGCCTGCCAAAGTCGATCTTTTTCTGTTGCTAGTTTGGTATAAATTGCCAGCAGACTATAATTTGCTGCCTTGGTTGGTTCATAATTGAGTTTGTGAGTCAGGGTGTAGGCGTTATGATAAAGACCCAATTGATAAGTTCCAAGAGTTTTACCTAGGATTAGATCATCCAAATTTTCACTCAAGTAACTGAGGGCGGCAGTGATTGATAAGCCTTTGGCGTTTTGTAGAATCAGGTTTAGTGAAGATTTATCGTAAATTAGCCTTGGTCTTGGTTTGGCTGCAGCCCAGGAAAGTACTACCTCAAAGCCGGCGGCAATGATCATCCCCCACACGAATACCTCAACACTTTGCCAAACCAAGGCCAAGGTGACGGTGCTCACTACTTCAACAGCTTGTTTGAATAAGTGAAAGTAGGTGTCTTTATGGAACAGTAGGTTTTTTTGCCAGAGCACGATGCTTGGGTTAATGAAGCCCTTGATTATTGGGATCAGACCGGCCAGAGCAGTAAGCCGGATTAGATCTGGATTAGAAAAAAATATGCTGAGAAAAACACCAATCACCATTAAAACCGCAGCGATCACGACACCACGTACGAGCGCAACTAACCAGGCAGTACTAATTAGGCGGTTTAGTCCTTGATTGTTTTCAACTAATTGCAAAATTGTAATGTTGATGCCAGTTTGAGTGACTGCTTCGGAGATTCCTAGAGCAATGGCAATTAGGGCAAACACACCAAATTCGGTGGGAGAAAGTAATCTTGAAAGAAAGAAAATTTTGATCAGTGCTAAAACTGAGATACCTAATTTGAGTACAATCTGCCAACTGAAACCGGCAATCACTTTATTTCGGTAGCCCATGAATAAGATTGTAATGCATCAATCAAGTAATTGTTACTGCTCTTCGGAGCAATGCTCTTCGACCCTTGTCAACAATTAATAAAAAGTTCATACTACAGCCCGTTATATGAAAATAATAAGCACCATTGGTTCGATTGTGGTTGATTTGACTGAGACAGTAGTTATCGGCTTGTCACTTTTTTTGATTGTTTACCTTTTTTTGGTACAACCACATCAAGTAAATGGGAGCTCGATGGTACCCAATTTCGAGACTGGGGAGTATGTGCTAACTGATAAAGTCAGTTACCGCTTCAATCAACCCCAGCGCGGAGATGTGGTGGTTTTTCATGCTCCACCTGAGGCTAAGTGTCCGACTGGCACGGGCTGTGATTTCATTAAGCGTATCATCGGTGTTCCTGGAGATACGATTGAGGTGAAAGAAAACGCTTATTTTGTGAATGGTCAAAAACTTGCCGAGTCATACATTCCTGATACTTTCGCGATTAATCCCGGGGCGTATACTAGAGAAAGAGCTGTAGTTCTCAAGGAAAATGAGTATTTTGTGTCTGGAGATAATCGACCGTTCTCCAGCGACTCGCGTGCTTGGGGTCCAGTGACGAAAGATGAAATCGTAGGCAAAGCATTTTTTGTCTATTGGCCGATTGACGCAATCAGGAAAGTTGAGGTAGTAACTTACTAAGCCGGTCTTTCAAACAGTGACAGTAAGTGATCAAGGTCGCCTTTAGTTGTTTCAATATCTCCCATCAAAGTAATTGTCAGTCGGGTTTGGCGTTGGGATTGCGTCAGTTTTACTTTGGGTTTGGCGCGGAAAATCTTTTCAACTGAACGTTGCCAAATGCCTAGCGCTTCTTGATCAAAGACAAAACTCTTACCTTTATTAAAGGAGTGCTCAGAATGAGTTTGGTTATAGGCTCTAACTAACTCCTCTGCTCTCCTGACAGAGGCGCTTTCCTTGAGAATTCTTTTGTAAAGTTCGATCGCTACCTTTTTGTCGGGCGCACCAGCTAGCGCTCTGGCATGACCTTCGGTAATCTGACCGGTAATCACCCCATCCTTGATTGCATCTGGGAGAGATAAAAGCCTGATTGAGTTGTGAATATAGTAAATTGATTTGCCGATTCTTGAAGCAATTTCTTCTATACTGAATCGAAACTCATCAACTAACTGTTGAAATGCCTTGGCACGCTCAATTGCATTAAGATTGATGCGCTGGACATTTTCAATCAACGCCATCTCTAGCATACCTTTCGGTGTAGTTTTTTTGATAATTACTGGAACTGTGTCTAGGCCTAGAATTTGGGCGGCGCGCCAGCGCCGCTCTCCAGCAATAATTTGGAATCCTGCCGGAGTACTGGCAACAACCAATGGCTCAATGATGCCGTAGATTTTGATCGATTGGCACAGCTCATCTAGTTCATCTTTTTGGATTTTACCTCTCGGCTGAAAGGGATTGGGTTGGAGGACGGTGGTTTTGAGTGTTTGCACTGGAGAATCTGTCATGAGATTAGTATGACACAACCAAACCAGAATTCAAACTAGATAAATTGAGAAATCGATCAAGCTGCAGGGACAACTTTGACCATAGTTTTGCCCAGTCGTCTGCCAAACTTGACCAGACCTGGTTTCAGGGCAAACAAGGTGTAGTCGTGACCCATGCCGACGCCATCGCCTGCTTTGTATACCGCTCCTTTTTGACGAATGATGATTTGGCCAGTGGCAATTGATTGGCCATCAGATTTTTTTAGACCGAAGCGTCTGCCATGACGCATGCGTTGAGATTGTTGAGCGACTTTACCTGATGCTTTGACGTGTGACATAGAAATTGCGATTATACACTATTATTTGTGTAGCTCAAACTGCCAAATTTCTCTAATTACTCGTGCACCCGGTCGGGAATACTGAAGTGTTTTGCCTGTTTGGATATAGCCGATCTTGGCTAATTTTTGCACTAGATTTTGCCAGTTAAAAGGATGTGCTAGCTGTGCCCAGTTGGGGAAAATAATTACAATCTTTGCGTTGGGCTTTAAAATCGTTTGCCACGATTTGAAAGCCCCAAGGTACAAGCGCTCTAAACCTTTGGCGATATCAGCAATTTTGCGTGGATCTGGAGTTTGTTTGCCCAAAAATGGTTCCGTAACCAGTAACGAGATGCTATTACTTGTCAAGAATTGATCGAGTTGGGTGGCGTCGGCCGTGAGAAACTTCACGTCTTGAGTAGATTGAGCAACAGCGGCCACTTCATTTGTATACCATTCTAGATTTTGCTCTGATTGCGTAATTGCTTCCGGGTCTAAATCACTGCCCCAAATTTGCGATAAACCAAGAGCTAAAGCTTCAAGAGGAATAGTGCCAATACCGCAGAATGGATCAAGTAATGTTGGTTTGGTCTTTGAATTACTGAGTTCGAAAGTGGTTTTGCCAAGGCCTATGTTAAGCATGATTCTGGCAAGTTTGGGTGGAAGCAATCCCCGCTTGCGTTCTACTTCTGGTTTGCCGCGGTCACGCAGTGACCAGGTATCAATATTCTGCACAGTCAGAGTGTGAGCAAGATAACTTCGTCCCGCACGATCGCGGCAAACCCACAGCTCCATAATTTCGGGATGATGTAACAGAATTGAGGCACTTAGCCCTGTTCTACTTCCTTCGATATATCTAATGGTTTTTGTTGTTTTTTGTGAAAGAAGCTTCTTAATTTTATGTAACTCTAGCTTAGGGAGATGATCACGATTGAACTCAGCGATCGCAAACTCAACTTTTTCTGATTCTTGTTTGAGCAGGAATTCAACAATCGATTGGAGAAGTTCCTCTTCTTTTAACTCTTTTTGAAAAACAATAGGTTTCGCAATCTTCACGGTTCCGCCCAAGGTAGATTGAATTTGGTCTGAAGTAATCTCTGATTGGGGATCAATAATTGCTAAACCATGATTTAGCTCTGTTACTCGATCAATACCAAATACTGACTCGAGTTCAGTCAGCGATAATTGGGGATGGGAGCCTAATTGACAAAGTAGCACGATTTCTCCCTAATTGATGAACGGAACTAAACTTAAACTTTAATTTTATTTATGATAAGTGTGGTTTGGAGTGAGCGATGACCACGGACCTTGCGGTAGCGAGATTTGGCTTTGTACTTGGCAACGCGAATCTTTTCACCCTTGAGATGAGTTTTGACTGTGGCAACAACAGAGGCTTTTGTCACTGTTGGGTCACCAATCATTAATTTGTCACCATCTTTCACTAATAGCACTTCAGGAAAAACCACTTCTTCGTCTTGATTGCTATCAAGACGATCGATAAGTAGCTCATCGCCTTCTTTGACGAAGTACTGTTTACCTTGAATTTGCACAACTGCGTATGTCATAGACGAGGCATTATATGCTAAAGATTCAAGTTAGACAAGATCAATTGCCTGATGTGGCTCAAAAGAAGTGACGATACTTTGAGCGATACCAAAAATTAGCGCGTAACTCAAAAGTGAACTGCCGCCAGTTGATAAAAAAGGGAGAGTTTGGCCAGTGATTGGGACAACTCCAACATTGGTGCCCACAGCTAGGAAAGTTTGAGTGCCGAGTATAAACGCAGCAAAAAATAAGAATAATCTTTTACTTCTGTCATTAACTTCTAGAGCTTTTTTAATCAAAAAAGTGATTATGACGGCATAAATAAAAAGCAAAATTAATGACCCAAGGAAGCCAAACTGTTCGGCAAATGACGCGAAAATAAAATCTGTATGCCTTTCGGGTAAAAAATACAGCTTGGACTGTGTACCCTGATCAAATCCTTTGCCCCACAACCCACCAGAGCCGACCGCAATTAAGGCTTGTCTGGCATTGTAATTTTGCGCCTGAGCCGTTTGAGTTTGGGCCACAAAACTCATTATTCGCGCTTTTTGGTAAGGTTTGAACCAAGTGAGCCAACCGACACTAAGCAAGACTAGCATGATTGCCAAAGCAGTAAAGATTGATTTCGTCGGGACTGATTTCAGTAGCTTGCACAACTT
>CAZZBW010000015.1:23360-27440 GCA_964653045.1 uncultured Pseudomonadales bacterium
TTTGATAAGGTTTAAACCATGTTAGCCAACCGACGCTAAGTAAGACCAACACGATGGTAAAAGCAGAGAAAATTGATTTGAGTGGCAGTCCGCCGAGAAATAAAGTGCTACCCAAGATCATCACAAAAAAAACTGCGGTACTCAAGTTCGGTGCGGCAACTATCAAGAGAGTGGGAATCAAGATCATCCAACCGAGTTTGAGTTGAGTTGCGAACTTTGAGATATCCTCTCTTTTTAAGATTTTGATTAATGCCAAAACTACCAAGGGGAAGGCCAACTGTGAGGGTTGTAATTGAAAAACGTCACCAAACTTGATCCAGCGGGCCGTTTGTCTGATCTCGTGATCTAAGACAAACGGCAACATCAAACTAAAGCAGCTTAGCCAATATAGTTTGGGGGCGTGATTCAGCCATCTGGAAAAGGGAATCAAGGAAGTGGCAACAAATACTACTGTTCCGATTGCCAACAATATTAAGTGCTTATTCAGTTGGTTGGGCACCAGAGCATTGACCATGGCTAAGCTGATTACGCTTAGGACAATGATCCCAATTGGCAAAACAAAAGTTTTTAGTTTCACAATTAATTGATGTTTTTATTGATTAAGCTTGGATTAAGTTCTTAGCGTCGAATTATCAGCTATTGTCAATGATTCTCCATGGGTTAGAACACTGTTAGTTTTTTGCTCAATCATCTTTTGCCATGATGGTGGCCAAGAGGGCGCGCTCACACTGATTTGAGTCTCGGCTTCGACATTGCTGGCTTTGCGTAGTTTTTGAATATTTCTAATCAATTCGCGCGCCTCACCTTCCGCTATTAAATCTGGAGTTAATTGCGTATCAAGCTCAACCTCAAGGTTGCTTGTGTCTGATTTGCTGGCTCGCCAGGTAATGAGCTTCACATTGATCTCGTCTTTGAGCACGTCTACCAAAGCTTCGTTGGGCTGGCGAGCCCCAGTAATGATCGCTTCGGCAAGCGGTTGCCTCACTTTCATGTTGCTCGATTTACGCAGCGCGTGAGCTTTCTCAGCTACTTTGCGGACAGTTTCCATGTCTGATTCGAGCCGATCGTCAATCATTTTTTTGTCCACTTGAGGCCAATCAGTTAGATGGACGCTGAGTTGATCTGAATTAAAAATAGAAAAAATTAACTCGCTAAAGAATGGAGCAAACGGAGCGAAGAGTTGAGCCAGTTTGTAAAGCACAGAGGCTAAGACTGGCAGACTTTCTTGTACTAACTGAGGATCTTTGAATCGATCTCTACTCCTTCTCAAGTACCAGTTGGACAACTCACTGATAAAGCCCATCATCAGCCGGCTGGCGGTGACCAGATCATAGCTATCCATCGCTTGGGTAACGTTGTCAATTAGGCGGTTGAGCCGGCTGAGCAACCACTTATCCATAACATTTGTCGCCTTGATTTTTGCACTGGGGTCGAATTGGAACTCACCAGCAAACATTTGGTAAAATGCGGTCACATTCCACCAGATGAGAAAAATCTGCTTACGGATTTCATTAATTTCTTTTTCGAGAAAGTTGATGTTCTCGCCTCGCATAACTGGCGAACTCATTAAATACAGCCGTAAGCTGTCCACCCCAGTCTGATTAATAATTTCCATTGGGTCAGGATAATTCTTTTTGGACTTGCTCATTTTGTCACCATTGGCGGCCATAATTGTGCCGGTGGTGAGAGTGTTCTCGACGGCGTGTTGATCGAATAAAGCCACGCTCATCACGTGCATGGTGTAAAACCAGGCCCTAGTTTGGGCAATATACTCACTGACAAATTGAGCTGGATAGGTTTTTTCGAACTCAGTTTGATTTTCAAAAGGATAGTGACGTGAAGCGAATGGCATTGAGCCCGACTCGACCCAACAGTCGAATACCTCCCTGATTCTTTTACCCTTGACAGTTTTGGTGTCATCAATCCACACCTCAATGTGATCAATGTGCTCTCGGTGTATATCGGTGAGATTTACAACTTGACTTGGATTTACCGCCCATTTTTTGAGTTCTGCTAATGATTCAATGATTCGACGCCTTGGTACTTGATTTGGTTTGGCTGTTTCTTCCCAAATTGGCATGGGTGTACCCCAATAACGAGAACGAGAGATATTCCAATCTGGTGCCATTGCTAAACCTTGGCCAAATCTACCATCCTTAAGATGTTTTGGATACCAATTCATACTCTGATTGTGTTTAATGAGCTGGGGTTTAAGTTTCTGAATATTAATAAACCAGGCAGGTACAGCGTTGTAATACAATGGAGTATGACAGCGATAGCAAAAAGGATAGCTGTGTTCAAGAGTGGTGTGATTGAACATTAACCGCCGGGCTATTAAATCTTCAATAATGATAGGATCAGCCTTTTTATAAAATTGCCCGGCCACAATCTGGATAAATGGCAAGAATTTGCCTTCTTCGTCTAAAGATTGAATCATGGGCAGATTTTGTTGGAGCGCCAAAGCGAAGTCGTCTTCTCCAAACATGGCGGCGGTATGAACTATTCCGGTTCCATCCTCAAGTGAGACAAAATCTGCCTCAAGGACTGTCCAGGCTTTTGGAGTGATATGAGGAATTAGATAAGGATACAGTGGCTCATACTTAGTTCCGACCAACTCTTTTCCTTTGACAGAGCGCAAGATCTTGAGTTTTTGTAGGCCAAAAATCGCCTGAGTTCGGTTTTTGGCTACCCAGTACTGAGCATTATCTAACTCGACTAAATCGTATTTTTCATTTGGATTTACTGCTAGCGCTACGTTACCGGTCAATGTCCAAGGAGTTGTGGTCCATGCCAGTAAATATTCGTTTTTCGAATTTGTTACTTTAAACTTGATTGTGACTGATGGATCGGTGACCATCTCGTATGAGTTATCCATGGCAATTTCAAAATTGGAAAGCGGTGTAGCACAGCGTGGGCAGTAAAGAATGACTTTTTTACCTTGGTAAACAAAACTTTTTTTAAATAGTTGGCTGAATGCCCACCACACTGACTCCATGTAATTGAAGTCCATGGTTTTGTAGTTGTTTTTGAAATCGACCCATCTGCCGAGACGGGCAATGATTCGTTCCCATTCTTTATCTAGGCGCATTACTTCTGTGCGACACGCTTGATTAAACCGATCCACGCCAAGTGCCTCAATGCCTTTTTTCCCCTGTTTGATATCTAATTGTTTCTCAATCATGTTTTCGATTGGCAGACCATGACAATCCCAGCCCCAGACGCGCTCTACTCGATAGCCCTTCATAGTCCAGTAACGGCCGACCACATCTTTACTGGTAGAGCCGAGCAAGTGTCCGTAATGAGGCATGCCAGTTGCAAATGGCGGACCGTCGTAGAAAACGTACTGTTTATCTTTGGGGCGCGCGCTGACAGATTTTTCGAACACTTGGTTTTCTTGCCAATGTACGAGCACACTCTCTTCCAGCTGCGGTAAATCTGGTTGTGCGCGCCAATTAAGATTCTCTTTGAGTTTTTTCATAATCTGATTAAGTAGGGCATTATATGCTCAAGCTCTAAACTTGGTCAATTGGGATAACCACCCGTTTTTTTTGTTTTAAGATTAACCAAAGATGTCCTTATAACTATTATCTAGATCCCAATAACTTTCATAAATGTCCCTATAACTTGCGTATTGACTTATTATCAACTATGCTTTAGAATGTCGTTAGCTATAAAAAGATAATTAAAACATATAGAGAATATACTATTATATATAGCAAGATATTAGCTAATTAAAAATGTTAAATATTTTCCGTAAGTCACACAGCCGCGAAGTTCAGATTTATCCAGCCAAACGAACCTTTGGTGGTTTACCTATTGCAGTGGCTGCGGTTTTGTCACTACTGAGTGGTTTAATGGTTTCCTTTTTAAGTGGCGTAGTAATTGAGCAAGCAAACGTGCTGATTGCTGGAAACTCTAAAATTTCTCAAATTTCTACTATCGATCGCTCAGAATTTGCATCAGCCGCTTCAATTGATTCTTGTCCCTCAGATAGCTGTACTGGTGCCGGAGGCACCTGTCACTCGTGTCCGCCAGGATATGGTGCTCAAGATGAATGTCACTGTACCTGTTTTAGTTTGA
>CAZZBW010000016.1:0-6263 GCA_964653045.1 uncultured Pseudomonadales bacterium
TTGGTCTACTTGAATCAATTAACATAAAGTGCAATATGTATGCGACGCATACAAAGTATTGACATGGTACCAAAATGTACTATAATTGTGCCATGAATATCACATCAGCAACTTCAAGTACGATCAAACTCAATCTTCCCGCTGGGATTCTGGCGAACGCTCGGACGGAGTCCGAGCGAATTGGAATCAGCGTTCAAGATTTTGTTAGGATGCTACTTGCCACTTATTTTGCCCACGCGCCTTCGATCAAAGCTATCAGTAAAGAACAAACTTTGTATCAAGAGGCGCTTGATGATTTGAACAACGGTCGTTATCACACTGTTGAAAGTGCGAAGGAATTGGATATTTACTTTGATTCTTTGGATTAACCTATGAGGTTACAATTTACCAGTGGCTTTGAAACAAGATACAAAAAATTGGCAAAAAATGACAATAAAATTAAAAATTTGATCAAAAAACAACTGCAACGGCTAATCACTGATCCTCTTCATCCATCGTTGCGTTTGCATAAAATTGAAAAGGCTGATTGCTGGTCAATTTCGATCAATAAAAGTATTCGGGTTTTGCTGTTTTTTTCAGAGAATACTACCACTGTGTTTGACATTGGCAAGCACGAAGATGTTTATTAATGACTTTTGATAAGTTAATCAGAAAGTCCCGACATGTTCGGGATTTTTTGTTAGAATCTGATTAGTTGGAATAGCAAAATATTTTATGAATATAATAAATGTTAACCGAATTTACCAGCAATATCAGATCCCGCCCAATGTAGTAGAACATATGGAGTGGGTGGCTCAGGTGGCAGAAGAAGTGCTGACAGGTTGGGTGGGGCCGGCGGTGGACGGAGAGCTGACGTTGCTTTCTGCACGACTGCATGACTTGGGCAACATTGTTAAGTTCCGCCGGCCGTTCACAGGTGAAATTGCCAAGAAGTTAATTGATGATCTTGATCATTGGTACTCAGTTCAAGACAGATTCATAACCAAATATGGAACAGACGCCAACCAAGTAACTCATCAAATTTTGGCAGAATTAGGTCTAACCGGGAATGTGGGTCGGGTGCTCAGCGAGATGGAGCAGATTGCTGATCATTATTTGTACTCAGTCAGTAATGTCGCACCCGACTCAGAGATTGGCTACGAAGCCCGAATTCTCGAGTACGCAGATTGTCGGGTTAGTCCAGAAGGAATTGTTAGTTTTGAAACCCGAATGAAAGACCTGTGTGACCGGTATGGACGAGATTGTGACGGATTATGGTCAGAGGCACTCAAAGAGAATGCAGTAATAATTGAGACAAATACTCAACCGAAACCAAAAATTTGAGTAATTACACCATTGATTTTCTCCATTTTTATCAAAATTGTTATATAATTCCACTCAAGGCAGGGTAGCTCAGTTGGTTAGAGCAGCGGATTCATAAACCGCAGGTCGTGGGTTCGAATCCCACCTCTGCTACTTTTTTTGACGAAATGGATGTGAGAGGTTATAATCCTGTTTCTTAACATGTTTACGTTCGTTCTACTTCGCTCTGATGAAAATCAGAGCTACGTAGGACTTCGCGCGGGGTAGTGTACGGTGCACGTGAGGCTCATAATCTCACAGGCTGGGTCCGACTCCCAGCCCCGCAACAAAGTGAGGAGGCTGGGAGGAGGAGCCTGTCCCGATGAAGCTTCAGCGAAATCGGGAACTCCAGCCCCGCAACAAAGTGAGGAGGCTGGGAGGAGGCCCGCCTGTCTTGCTGTGCAACACATTGCGGGCAAGAGTTTATCCCGATGAAGCTTCAGCGAAATCGGGAACTCCAGCCCCGCAAATAATAAAATTATTTTTTATCCGTTTTCGGATAATTTTTTTGTCTAGAAAAGTAACTCCCGCCATTCCTGCCAAGGAGTGGCGGGAGTCTGGGTTGGAGTTGGCGTTGGTTCTTCAAGCTTAATTTCCGGAAGTTGAATAATCTTTTCACCAGGTTGTTGCAGTAAAAGCTCGTCGCGTAATACTTTCTCTTGATAAAAAGGGTCGTTGACCTCTGCTTTTTGCAATTGGAGAAGATCTTTTTCATTTTTTTGATTTTCCAGCAGCGCCTCTCTTTTCTGAAAAGCTTCGAACTGCTCTTGGTTTTTTCTTCTAGTACTAGCTAGTGAAAACAGGACGAGCACAACCAGAAAAGTGATGAAAAATGCTGTCAGAGGATGATAAAAAATTCGCTTCCACTCCATTGCTTAAAATCCCTTGCTATGCTATTATAAGTTTTAGATTGATGCTTTTTCGATTAGAGATAAGAATATATTCTGGTTCATTATATTATGAGCAAGCTACTGACTGAAGCCCAAGAAACCTTTGTTCAGCATCTAAAAGATAGTGGTAAAGCCTATGCTACCGTAATTGCCTATGGCAAAGATATAGAGCAGTTCAATGGTTTTTTGTCCCAATCTGGAAAAATTCACTTACATGAAGTGACAATTGACGATATTGATGAGTTTAAAGAGTTGCTAAACAAGCAGCGTTATACCGGTAAGTCAATTTCAAGGAAAATAAACTCAATTAAATCATTTTTTCGTTTTGCTATTGCTCAAGGTATGATTGAAAGTAGCCCGGCTGACGCTGTCATTCATCCCAAGTTTGATCAAGCTCCCCCTCGAGTATTTTCTCAATTCGAGTATCGCGCCTTACGCGATAGTTGTCGTGGCGATGTGCGGATGTACGCGGTGGTGGAGCTTTTGCTCCAAACTGGGATGAGAATCAGTGAGTTGGCGGCACTTCAGCTGACCGATGTTGATCTGGAACGGAACGTAATCACGATCCAGGCCCAAAACTCGCGCGCGGTACGTAAGGTTCCTCTGAATGTGGCTGCCAAAAAAGCTCTAATCGAGTATCTTGAAGTTCGTCCGCGCGCCAGAGAGAAAACAATTTTTCTGACCAAAACTTGTCGACCATTTTTGGTGCGTAATATTCGCACCGCTCTTGATCGTTACTTTCGTTTGGCGGGCATCAAAGATGCCAAGGTTAATGATCTGAGACACACCTTCATCATCGAGCAGCTTAAGGCTGGCACACCTCTGGTTTATGTTTCTCAACTAGTTGGTCATAAGCGGATTACAACTACTGAGCGCTACCTGAAGATGATAGATGCTCCCATGATGGAGCCCAACGTCAAGATTGAAGAGCTGTAAAGCCGAAAATTTTTCCTACAACGCTACGTTTAAATAAAGAATTCTAAGTTATGATTTTTTCATGTCAATGTTGACAACATACAACACACAACATACAATTGGGGCTATGATTAGAACCCAAGTTTATCTTCCCGATCAACTTTTCCACCAAGCCAAGGCGCGCGCAGCTTTGACCAATACAACTATTTCTCAGTTGATTCGCGATGGGTTACTGCTAGCTCTTGATCACACCAATTCTCTGGCTAAAGAAACAACTGGTCAGTACTTACTAAAGAACTTTATGGGTAAAGGCAAAGGTAGAAAAGGTGTTAACGCGGCCGTCAATCACAACGACATTTATGATCTTTAGCTGATTATGTATCTCTTAGACACCGATTTCATTATCGCTTCAAGGTTTCCACAGGAGTCTACACACCCGCGCGCAAAAATCTTGGGAAACGAAATTTATTCAACAGATGACTTTCTTATTACCGAGTTGGTTTTAATGGAGGTGGCCACAGTTATCAGTCATAAGTACTCGCAGTCGCAAGCAATTCTGGCTGTTCAAACACTACAAAAGGCTGGGCGAGCTACATTGCGGTTGGATGCAGATGATTGGAAAAATACTTGGTCCCTTTTTATACAACAGCAAAAACGAAGAACATCGGTAGTTGATTGTTCCAATACGGTGCTGGCACAAAAGCTGGGTGCCCAAGTTGTGTCCTTTGATCAGTTTTACCAGCAGTTTGGGGTTACGGTTGAGTGTTGACTACGTATAAAATTATGGTAAAGTATACGTATGCAAACAAAATTAACTTTGAGTGTTGATCCAGAGTTAGTGACTTCCGTTAAAGCGTACGCTACAGACAAGGGTGTGAGCGTGTCTCGTTTATTTGAGTTGTTTGTTCATTCTTTAGAAATGCCGATTACTGATGGCGACAAATCGAAATTATTTCCCATAACCAGTGCTTTGAGTGGTAGTTTTTCCTCAGAGTTGTCTAAGAGTGATGACGATTTAATTGCTGAGTACTTGGAGGAAAAATACGGATGACATTTTTTGTAGATACTGATATTTTAATTGATTTGATTTGGCATCGGGAAGGTTGGCAAATAGTTGAGACAATTTTTTCATATGCAGAAGCAAAACAAGTGGCATTGGTGACCACTCCAGTAGTGTTGGCAAATTATTTTTATGTGGCTAGAAGGAAGGAGGGATCCAAAAAAGCCTTTCGGTCGTTGCAGAATATTAGGCGATTGTTGAAGATAATTCCCGTATCTCAAAATGAAGTCGATCAAGCCTTGGCTAATGGCGTATGTGATTTTGAAGATTATCTTCAATATTATTCTGCACTAAAAATTAAAGTTAGAGGAATTATTACTAGAAATGTAAAAGATTTTCCGGTGGGACGCTTACCCGTGTTGATGCCTTCAGAGGCGATGACTATCATTCAGGCAAAAAGATTGAGGAGTTGAGATTCAGGCTTTGCCTCAGTGATTTTGATGCTTGACGCCAAAAATTGCTCTGATATAGTATCAGTGTACTAGTACAATGAAACATTATAATTTATGAGTCAATCAAAGTCAAAATTACAGTCTCTAATTGAGATGTATTCTCAGTTAAAAACTGAGGTGGAGCTTGTTGATTTTTTAGAAGGTATACACACCCCACAGGAGTTAGAAAGCCTATTAGTCAGACTCGACATAATAAAAAGATTAAAGAGAAATGAAACTCAAAGACACATTGCCAAAAAATTAAATATTGGCATTGCCACAGTCAGTCGTGGAGCGCGCGAAATAAAAAAAGGCAGATTTAAATATGTTAAATAACATGAAACTCTTTGTAAGCAAATGGTGGCAAGCCAACTATTTATGGCGGTAGAATTTTTGTATGTCAAAAAAATACCGCCTTTGAGGCGGTTTTTTTATTACTAAGTTAATATTAGCAAATTAGGGAAAAAAATATGAAAAGAAGTTATCAATTACCAGATGAAAAAGGTATGTTTGGACAGTATGGGGGGAGGTTTGTACCTGACCAACTAATTCCAGTTCTCGCTGAAGTTGAACGAGCTTACCTCAAATTGAGGAATAACGAGAAGTTCAAAGGTAAATTGCTGGATTTATATAAAAACTACGTTGGTAGACCCAGTATGCTTTATTATGCCGAAAGACTGACCAAAAATGCAGGTGGAGCAAAAATCTATCTTAAACGTGAAGATTTAAATCACACAGGCTCACACAAAATTAATAATGCTGTCGGTCAGGCTTTGGTAGCTCAGCATTTGGGGAAAAAGAAGCTGATCGCGGAGACAGGAGCTGGTCAGCACGGAGTAGCCGTTGCCACAGTAGCAGCTTTGTTTGGCATGAAGTGCGAGATATTTATGGGTGCGCGTGATGTGGTAAATCAAAGAATGAATGTGCATCGAATGAACTTATTGGGAGCTAAGGTTGTGACAGTTGAAAGAGGTCAGGGTACACTCAAGGATGCGATTGATGTCGCGTTAGAGGCATTTGCAACCCAAAGAGACACTTATTATATGTTGGGCTCGGCAGTTGGCCCTCACCCATATCCACTCATGGTTAGAGATTTTCAGTCGGTTATCGGCAGAGAAGTGCGAGGTCAACTTCAGGAGCTTGAGGGAAAAGGGGTGCTACCGGATGTGTTGATTGGTTGTGTTGGAGGCGGATCAAACGCACTTGGGTTGATGCACGAGTTTATCAGCGACGAGAGCGTAAGATTGGTGGTTGCCGAGCCAGCTGGTGAGGGTGAGAGCACCCAGCGTCATGGTTTGTCATTAAAAACCGGTAAAGAAGGAGTCATCCACGGCTTTCGCTGTTTAGTATTACAAAACGAGAGTGGAGAAATACTGGAGTCTTACTCTGCTGCTTCTGGTTTGGATTATCCTGGTGTGAGTCCCGAGTTTAGTTATTTGAAATCAATTGGCAGGATTGAGTGTGTAGGTATAAGTGACGCTGAAGCTCTAGCTGGTTTTAAAATACTTTCAAAAACGGAAGGTATCATTCCTGCGCCTGAAACTACCCACGCCATCGCGGGCGCTATACGTGAAGCGAACATTGCCAAAGAGGAAGGCAAAGAAAAGGTGATACTCTTCAATTTCA
>CAZZBW010000016.1:6273-20581 GCA_964653045.1 uncultured Pseudomonadales bacterium
CATTCCTGCCCTTGAGTCAGCCCATGCCATTCAAGCCGGAGTGAAAATTGCAAGGGTATTGCCGGCTGACCAAATAGTAGTAATAAATCTTTCTGGTAGGGGTGATAAAGATGTGGAAAATGTTTGCGAGAATTTGTTACCCAAGCTAACCAGTAGGCGTGAGTGATCGTGTAGAATAGGAGTGAATATGAATAATACTTTTCAGAAAAATAAGCGAATTATTTCAGGGATTACTCCTAGCGGGGTGGGGTTGCATATTGGCAATTACTTTGGCGCGGTCGCGGGACAGATCGCATTGCAGGAAAATTCTGAGTATCAGACCTACTATTTTGTCGCTGATTTGCATGCGCTGACGACTGTCCAAGACCGCGCCAAACTGGAGTTCAACGTTCGCTCGGTAGTCTTGGACTATTTATCACTCGGACTTGATCCGGACAAGTGTGTGTTTTTCCGTCAGTCGCAGGTGCCAGCTCACTCACAGCTGGCAGTGGTGCTGGCAAACTACATAGGATTTGGACAGATGAAACGAATGCACGCTTACAAAGACAAACTACAAAAAGGAGCTGACAGCGACAACGTCAATATGGGTTTGTTTAACTACCCAATTTTAATGGCGGCTGACATTCTGTTATATAAACCATACGGAGTACCTGTTGGAGAAGATCAGCGCCAGCACGTCGAGCTGGCGCGCGATATTGCCGAAAATTTTAATCGCAGCTACAATCAACAATTTTTTCCGTTGCCTGAACCTTTGATTAAAGAAGAAGTGAGTAAAATTGTGGGAACCGATGGTGCGCGGAAAATGAGTAAATCGTTGGGCAATATTATTGACATTTTTGCTGAACCCGAAGTCATCAAAAAACAGATCATGGGTTGTTACACCGATCCCAAGCGACTGAGACCGACTGATCCGGGTACGGTTGAAGGCAACCCAGTGTTTGTGTATCACGATTTGATCAATCAAGATAAAAACGAAGTGGAGGATTTGAAGAGCAGGTATCAGGCGGGCAAGGTGGGCGATGTTGAAGTCAAAGAAAAATTGTTTGTTGCTCACCAAAAGTTTTTTGCAAAAGCACTAGAAAGACACCGAGAGCTTGAAGCCAACCAACAGTTGGTGGGCGATATTTTGAAAATAGGAGCAAGAAAAGCCGGTGAGCTAGCCAGTCAAACTTTGGTGGAAGTTTATCAGTTAATTGGATTGAATAAATAACATGGATAATCAAGACGATTCTGTCAAACCTAGCGTTAGTTACCCTGAATTTTCTAAACTTGATTTGCGGGTGGCAATAATCAAAACTGCTGAGGAAATCGCTGGAGCAGATAAGCTGCTCAAGCTAACTTTGGACGTTGGCACAATCGAAAGCGGTGGTTTAGGTCAACGAGTTGTAGCAGCTGGAATTAAAGCTTGGTATAAAGTTGATGAACTGGTGGACCGTGAGGTAATTTATTTGGCCAATTTAGAGCCACGAATGCTAAGAGGAGTAGAGAGCCAAGGAATGGTGCTAGCGGCAGAGACCGAGGCGGGTGCGGTTTTGCTCGCGCCCAGCAAAACCGCACTCGCTGGCTCCATTATTCGTTAATCTTTTCGATTCAGAGATATTTCAACGTTCTGATGGTTTTTCTTATAAATAGTTTTTACCGTGTTAGAATACGATCTCTATGGATAAAGTTCAAAATAAGACCCAGACGAATACCAGCAAAACTGACGTAGTAAGTTCTAGTTCAAAATCAGGCGCAAAGAGCAGTCCTCAGCCTGTCAAAAAAAATCCGGTTAAACAAAAACCAGGCAAACAGCTCGTATTGCGCTTAGACGTTAACTCGTTTTTCAACAAGTTTTTTATTTATATATTGATTTTGGTTTTGTTTGTCCCATTTCTACTTGATTTGACTGGAGCCAGTCGCGAAAAAATCTCGCTGAGCGAGATGGTCCAAGACGTAAAAAATGAACAAGTGGAAATCATTCGAGTGGTGGGAGATGAGCTGCAAGTTAAGTATAAAGATCAGGAATTGGAAAAAATTGCACAAAAAGAGAGCAGTGTTAGCCTGAGTGAAATTTTTCAAGCGAACGATTTAGATTTAGCTAATACCAAAGTCCAAGTTGAAAACGCCACTGGCTGGCAGTTATTTTTTGAGTTACTGATTAATTTTCTACCGGTTTTGCTGCTAATTGGCTTTTTTGTGTACATGCTCCGTCAGTCACGCGGGATGCAAGATGGCATCATGGGTATTGGGCGGAGTAAAGCTAAAATCTTTATCAAAGGCAAGCAAAACAAATCGTTTAAAGATGTCGGTGGGATGGATGAGGCTAAGAAAGAGCTTGAAGAGATTGTGGATTTTTTGAAAAATCCCAAGAAATATCAAAAAATGGGGGCGCGCACGCCCAAAGGAGTACTGCTAGTTGGGCCTTCTGGAACCGGGAAAACACTTTTGGCGCGCGCGGTCGCGGGTGAGGCTGGAGTGCAGTTTTTGTCGATCGCTGGGAGTGAGTTTATGGAGATGCTGGTGGGTGTAGGTGCCTCCCGCGCGCGCGATCTGTTTCTCACAGCGAAAAAACTCGCTCCTTCAATTATTTTCATTGATGAAATAGATGCGATCGGTCGAATTCGGGGTTTTGGCAGCATGGGCGGCCATGACGAGCGTGAACAAACTTTGAATCAGATTCTTGTTGAGATGGATGGTTTCACCCAGAACGACAACGTGATCGTCATGGCCGCCACCAACCGCGGTGACATGCTCGATCCAGCGTTGATCCGACCTGGTCGGTTTGACCGAAGGGTAATGGTAAATTTACCAGATTTGGAAGAGCGAAAGTATATTCTATCGATTCATGCCAAAGACAAACCCATCGCCGAAAGTGTGGAGTGGATCAAAGTAGCTAGGCGAACTGTCGGTTTTTCTGGCGCCGATATTGAGAATATGTTGAACGAAGCGGCAATTGCGGTTGCTCGAGAAAATAGAACCAAAATCACTATGGCTGATTTAGATGAGGCGGCCATGAAAGTTAAGCTAGGTCCAAGTAAAAGACGTCTTCAAGATCCATTGGAACGGAAAATGACCGCCTACCACGAAGCGGGACACGCGGTAGTATCTCACTTGTTACCAAATGCTGATCCGGTGCAGAGAATTAGTATTGTTTCTCGGGGTCACGCACTCGGTTACACCTTTACTCCACCTGAGCGGGATAAATTGCAGACTACTAAGTCGGAGTTGTTAGATGAAATTTCCGTTCTCTTGGCTGGGCGCGCGACCGAACAACTGGTTTTCAGCGAACAGACCGCTGGAGCTAGCAATGATCTAGAGCGCGCCACCAAAATCGCCCGAGCGATGGTTTCCGAGCTCGGAATGTCCGAGCTCGGACCGATGAACTTTGCTCCGCAGTACGATACCGGCAATTACCAAAAAGGTTTGATTGAACCGGTGAAAATTTCCAGCAAGTTACAAGAACAAGTTGATGGTGCGGTGAAAAGCATTATTGATACACAACTGAAGAGTACCACCGTGCTACTCAAAGCCCACCGCACCCAGCTCGACACTATTGCTGAACGCTTAATCGAGGTCGAAACCCTTGACGGCGACGAATTTGGCAAGCTGATGGTGCAGAAGAAATCTTAATGATTAAATATGAGCAATGGTCAAGAATTAATTCAGCATTCTTCAGAAAACAATACACTATCAACTGTAAAGGCAGCCAGAATAATTGCTGAGTTGGATATAAAAATTAAATATCACACGTTACCAGATGCTAATGCGGATAGAAATAGAAATAATGTAATAGGCAACGTTGTTGGTTTTCTTCCTACGCTAGTGAGAATGGGGATGTTAACTAAAAAAGATGCTCAAAGAATATTAAGGGAGTTTAATAATAGAACTGGATATAAAGTAGAGTGGGATGATTTGTGGTCCTAACGAACAATGGTAATGTAAACTTCCCCGCAGTTTCTCTCTGACGAGTGTTGAAAATGTGAAGTAATAAACAACCTATGGCATTAGAGGTATAATTTTTAGATAACTTGCAGTTTGTTTGATAGAGGGCGATACATGTTTAAACCAACCGACTCTTTAGCTATTGATAAACAAGCAACTCGTGATAGATTTTTGCTGATCGATGGGCATGCGTTGATTTATCGCGCGTACCACGCGTTTCCAGAACTGACGGATCCAAGCGGTAGATTGGTTAATGCGGTGTATGGGTTCGCGCGGATTTTACTGGTTGCAGTGCGGGACTTTAGCCCGAAGTACTTGGCGGTTTGCTTTGATAGTAAAGAGAAGACCAAGCGGGCAGAGCGCTACGAAGAGTACAAAGCAAACCGCCCAGAAATGCCGGACGACCTTAAACCCCAGATTGAGATCATTCGCCAGCTGGTTGAGATTCTAAATATTCCCCAATTTATCCAACCTGGAGTCGAGGCGGATGATTTGATTGGTTGCATAGGCAGTATTTTGAAAAACCAAACTAGTGCGCCTTTGATCGTAGTTGTGACTGGAGATAAAGATTTGCTCCAGCTAGTCACTGATGATTTGCATGTATTTATACCTGCGAGAAGTAAAACCATGGGTGATACAGAGTATGATCCAGAAAACGTTCGTCGCTTGCTTGGATTAGACCCAAGCCAAGTTGTTGATTATAAATCGCTGATGGGCGATCCCTCTGATAATATTCCAGGAGTAAAAGGAATTGGTAAAAAAACTGCTTTGAATCTAATTCAAAAATTTGGCACTTTGGAAAAAACTTTGGTCGTGGCTAAAAAGGCTCAAGCGGAGTCAACTTTTCATGCTCCGCTGACCAAATCAGTGGTGGAGAAAATAATTGCAGAGGAGGAAGTGGCCAGACTCAGTCAGAGTCTGGCCACGATCGATTGTTCAGTCAGCATCGATTTCAATCTTCAGGCCTGTGCTGTTTCTGCTTACGACAAGCAACTAGCCGTAGAATTTCTCAAAAAATTGGGATTTTTCTCACTACTGAAACTTTTGCCTCAAGACGAGTTTGAGCAGGGGGTGCAGTCAGCACTGTTTTAACTTTGTCACCCTGAACCTGACGAAAGGGCGCAATGTTTCACACTTCGATTTCGCTTTGCTTCACTCAGTGTGACAATGGTTAATTAACTGATTCAGTTCGTTTTTGAGTTGTTCAAAATTTAAATCAAGAACGCTTTTTTTTGCCACAATCACAAAGTCGAGACCACTAATGTCATAGTTTTTACTTTTTTGGTAAAAAGCGTTAAGTAGTTGGCGCTTGGCGCGGTTGCGGTGCGTTGCTAGTTTGCTTACCGACGTTTTACCCACAATCACCGCCAAGCGCCAAGGTTGATTCTCACGTTCAGGATTGCGCCAAAAGTTGAGTGTCGCAATCTGAGAAAAACGGCGCTGACCATTCTTAAAAACTAAACTAATTTCTTTTCGAGAATTGAAACGGTTGATTAACGGTAACACAATAGTATTGTAACAGCCTGAAGCGTTTTCATACTTCTCTAGATTCACACTTCAACCCCACTTTGTTTCGTTCAGTGTGACACCGACTTTGTTTCACTTCACTCAGTGTGACATCACTTAACCGACGCAATCACCCATTAGTTGTATAATTTCAGAGTAAATGAAAAAAAACCTCAAAGTTGCTCTGGTGCATGATTACTTGGCTGAGTATGGAGGTGCCGAGAGAGTGCTTGAGGCGCTCCACCAAATTTTTCCTGATGCACCAGTTTACACCGCGTTCGTTGATGCAGAGCGGTTAGGCAAGCAGTGGCAAAAATTCGCGTCTTGGGATATTCGTACCAGTTGGTTAACTAGAATTCCGTTTCACAAGCGTTTGTTCTCCCCATTGCGAATTTTTGCCCCCAGTTTTTTTCGTAGCTTAGACTTATCTAGTTTTGATTTAGTGATTTCATCAACCAACGCCTACTTTGCCAAGGCTGTAAAAGTATCGGATAGAGTTCACTTCTGCTACTGTCACACGCCCAGTCGGTCACTTTGGGGTTACAGTACCATGACAGATTGGCAGAACAACCCCTTTACCAAATTCTTTGGCACCCTGATCAATCATTACTTGCGGGTAGAAGACGTTAAGATTGCCCGTTCAAACGTCGATTACTTTATTGCCAACTCGCGCGAAACTCAGCGGCGAATCAAAAAATTTTATAAATTACCCTCGACTGTAATTTATCCACCAGTTGATATTCCCATGCAACCTCCTCCTCCCAATCAAGAACGAAGATATTATCTGTATGTTAATCGCCTGGCTTGGGCTAAGCATCCTGAGTTGGCAGTCCAAGTTTGTACTAAACTTGGACTGCCACTGAAAGTCGTTGGTTCGGGCAAAATGTTATCTGGTCTACGAGATATTGCTGGTCCAACAGTTGAGTTTTTGGGACACGTCAGCGATGTAGAGTTGTCTCAGCTTTATCGGGGCGCCATTGCTTTACTGTATCCAGTCGAAGATGAAGATTTTGGCATAGTACCAGTTGAAGCAATGGCGCACGGAACTCCGGTAGTTGCTCATGCCTCTGGAGGACCGCTTGAATCAGTTGCTGATGGTAAAACAGGAGTCTTATTTACCGATCTTTCCTTAATTGGATTGGAGAAGGCGATAGCTAAGTTTAATCTTGGCCGTTTTAATCCAACTTTTCTCTATCATCACGCTAACAAATACAGCCAGGATGAATTTGTAAAAAAAACTATTAGTTTTGTCGAGGAGAAAGCACCACAAAAGCCACGTCGTTAGCTGGCATCAACAGAGCAGTTTTTAAAGTTGCGCCACTGGTGGCAGTCTCGATTGTAGAAGTTTTCCCAGACAAGTAGCGAATGTTAATTAGATATCTTCCTGGATCAATATTTTCATAAATTACCGGCACAATCTCTTGATTGTTATTCCTGCGATCATAATTGGCTACTACCATTTGTACATGACCTTCTGGAGTTTTACTTGCCAATCCTTTAACTTTTGAGCCCTGACCGCTTAGGTCTAGCCACTCATTACTCAAGCTATCTAGATACTTTAGACCGGAGTAACGGATTTTGGGGTTACCTCCATGCTCATTGGCAGTGAATAATCCCCATCTGCCCCAGTACGCTTCCCCTTTGGGGTCGGCGCCGTCTTGAATTTCAAAGATAAAACTGCGATCAACATTACCCACCATACTGATTGCTGAGGCGACGGTATGAGCCGCGGAACTACGGTTATCATAATCACTATCCATTTCACTGGTGTGACCCCACTCGGTGAGGTGGTACTCTAAATTTTCTGCCAGCTGAGGATATTCGCTGACCCAAGATCTGATTTCTTCGACATCTCTGTTATAAATGTTGATATCGGTGCTGTACCGATGCCAAGAAACAAAATCAAAGCGCAAGTTTTGCGAAGTTGCCAGTTTGGCGAGAGCTTGAATCCAACTTTTATATGGTTTGGTGATGGCTGGTCCACCGATTTTAAACGGTGAAACATTTTGGGCTGCTGCGGCTCCGCGAGCCGAAGCAGCATACAAATCCAGGTAGTTTTTGTCACCGTAGTATTTCCAGTCGCCAAATAAATCTGGCTCGTTCCAGACCTCATAATAAACGTTATCAAAGCCCATTGTCCCACTGACATGCTCAACTGTTTTTTGCACAATATATTGCCAGTCGGAGTAGTTCAAGGGTTTATCGACAATGTTCCCGCTTGAAATGTTGAGTGGCATATACGAAAGTGAGATGAAGGGAGTGGCACCTACACTCCGAATGTCTTGGAGAATAACGTCAATTTTTGTAAAATCGAAATATAAATTCCCCGGAGAGCCTTGAACAATTTCATAAAAATCGTAAATATGATCAATGCGGATATACTCTGGATTTAAAGCCTTGACCATAGCACTAATAGGCTCGAGTCTCCAAGAGAAACTCTCGCCACCTTGTGCCAAATTCCGCCACGGTCTCGGTAAGTTGCCTTTGCTTGCTTGCGTGTTTATGAAGAACGCGGCCGGAGTATGAGTGGCCTGAGAAATATACTCAGTGACCGAGTCAAAATTATTGGCGGCGAGCACTGTTAATACCACCAAAAAAACAAAGAAAACACCGCGAAATACCTCAGACCTGATGATTTTGTTATTTCGCATCTCCTAAGAATAAATCTTGACAAGTTAGCAAACAAGAGGTATCCTCTGCTAATATGTTGGATTTAACGCCGCGCCAGATACAAATACTTCGTGCCTTAATCGAGGAGTTTATTAGCAAAGCTGAACCAGTGGGCTCGGATACGATTGATAAAAAATATGCAATAGGTGTTTCTCCGGCGACGATTCGTAACGAAATGATTCGTTTGACCGAGCAAGGTTATCTAGCTAAATCTCATAGCAGTGCGGGCAGGACACCCACGCCTCAAGCCATGAAGCTCTACGTCAATGAACTGATGAAGGAGAAGGAGTTGACGGTCGCTGACGAAGTAACTGCCAAAGAAAAAGTTTGGAAAAACAGACAGCAGATTCAGGGTTTACTCCGCCAAATTGCGGTGGTGATGGCCGATAAGTCTCATGCATTGGCGATTACTTCAATTGACAAAAATGAGCTATTTTATGCTGGTTACGCCAACTTATTCAAACTTCCGGAATTCGATGATCGCGATGTGACCCAGTGTGTGTTTGAGCTGATTGAAGAAGTCTCAATGCTTGAAGAAATTTTTTCCCATGGTTCGAGTGAAAATCAAGTGAAAGTTGTTTATGGTCCAGAACTTGGTAACAAGTTTTTAGCCCCACTAGGGGTCATCCATACTACTTTTGAAGCAGGGGGACATCAGTGTCGTGTAGCGGTGTTGGGTTCGAGTCGATTTGATTACCCATATATTATTCCGTTTATGAAGTATATTCGTGAATTGGTTAAAGAGTTAGTGGAGTAATTTTTCGAGATGAAAAACGCGGAAAACAAAAATCGTTTTGGTCGTTTTCAAGTTGCAGTTGGGGCGCTAATTGAAAATGTTGCTACCGGGCAAATACTACTATTACAGCGAAAAAAAGATGATCGATTTGATCCAGATGGTTTTGAGTTGATATACGGCAGATTGATGCAATCGGAAGAAATCGAAGCAGGGTTGCTGAGAGAAATTCAAGAAGAAACTGGAATTTCTCATATAGAAATTGTTAGACAACTGTCTTTTTGGCATATTTTCCGTGGAGAAGAGTTGCCAGAGAATGAAGTAGTTGGTCTGACATTTTGGTGTCAGACCAATATTTCACAAGTCGATATATCCGAAGAACATCAAGGCTATGAGTGGGTAAGTCCCGAAAATATTTTGGCAAAAATTAAACTTGCGGGGGTTAAGGCGGATGTGGAAGAGTGTTTGATCCAGCGCGCCCAGCTGCTCGAGTGGCAGAGTGCAGCTGGGCGCGCTCAACGGGCTTTAGCCGATTATCAAAACTTGGTCAAGCGGGTGATTAAAGAAAAACAGGATCTAACTCATCAAGTGGGAGTTGAGCTAGTGACCCAATTACTCTCGCCTCTGTCTCATTTAAAGCTAGCAGCCAGTGAGCTGAAAGATCAGGGTTTAGCAATGGTGGTCAAAGAGTTTGATCACACTTTGACCCAACTTGGATTGAAAGAAATATCCCCAATTGGGGAAAAATTTGATGTTAACACGATGGAGGCGGTCAAGCGTCAGGGAAAAGGGGAGAAAGTAATCCAGGTAGTCAAACCGGGATACTGGCTCAATGACCGAGTAATTCAGCATGCCAAGGTGATTGTCGGATAAATTGCTACTAGCAGTCTCAGCGCTAGTCTGCTAAAATAGGTACTATTAGTATAAATTATTAGTTATTCAAAAGTAAAAGAAAAGATTGATGAAAGGACAAAATTATGTCAGATAAAAATACAGGTAAAATCATTGGTATTGACTTGGGGACGACCAACTCGGCGATTGCGGTAATGGAGGGCGGCACTGCCAAAATTATTGCCACTGCCGAAGGTCGTAACACTTTTCCCTCAATTGTTTCGTTCAAAGGTAGCGAAGTGAGTGTAGGCGACATTGCCAAGCGACAGATGGTGCTCAATTCGGAGCGGACTGTGAACTCAGTCAAACGCTTTATGGGTCGCAAGCTTAAAGATAAGGCTGTCAAAGAAGCAATTAAGCACGTAGCCTATCCCATTAAAGAAGGCAAAGATGGAATGGCTGTCGTGGTAATTGAGGGTAAAGAGTATACCCCTCAAGAAATTAGTGCCAAAATTTTGGCCAAAGCCAAAACTGATGCCGAGAGCTACTTGGGAGGCACGGTTGACCGGGCGGTCATTACCGTGCCAGCATATTTCGACGATTCACAACGTCAGGCTACCAAGCAAGCCGGTGAGATTGCTGGACTCAAAGTAGAGCGAATTGTTAATGAACCGACAGCCGCCGCCCTGGCATATGGGTTGGATAAAAAAGGCAGTCAGACAATCGCAGTTTACGACTTGGGCGGCGGCACCTTCGATATCTCGATTCTCGAGATAGGTGATGGTGTCTTTGAGGTCAAAGCTACCAATGGTGACACTTTCCTCGGTGGTGACGATTTCGACAGCCGCATTATCGATTGGATAGTCGCTCAGTTCAAAAAAGAAACCGGTAAAGATTTAACCAAAGATCCTCAAGCACTACAAAGAATTAAAGATGCGGCGGAGAAAGCTAAGATTGAGCTATCTTCGGCACAAACGTCTGAGATTAACCAGCCGTTTATCACTCAGGGAGATAGTGGTCAGCCACTTCATTTAACGATGACATTGACCAGAGCTAAGCTGGAAGAGCTAGTGGATGATTTGATTAAGAGTTCGTTTGAACCAGTGAAAAAGGCTTTTGCTGACGCCAAGATCAAACCCGCAGACATTTCTGACGTTGTTTTGGTAGGTGGCCAGACTAGGATGCCCAAAGTCCAAGAAGAAGTGAAAAAGTTTTTTGGTAAAGAACCACACAAGGGAGTTAATCCAGACGAAGTGGTGGCGATTGGGGCTGCGATTCAAGCTGGAGTAATTGGCGGCGAGGTGACTGATGTAGTTCTGCTTGATGTAACGCCGTTGACGTTAGGACTCGAAACATTGGGTGGAGTGCGCACTCCCTTAATTGAGCGCAACACCACTATTCCTACCAGCAAGTCACAGATTTTTTCTACTGCTGCGGACAATCAAACCCAGGTGGAGATTAATGTCCTGCAAGGAGAACGGGAGATGGCGGCTGACAATCGGTCGTTAGGTCGGTTTGTTTTAGACGGTATTCCACCAGCTCGGCGAGGCATGCCTCAAGTTGAGGTAACGTTTGATATCGATTCTAACGGAATTCTCAACGTCACGGCCAAAGATAAAACCACTAATAAAGAGCAGAAGATCACCATTCGAAACTCAACTAACCTCAGCGAAGAAGAAGTTGAAAAGATGAAAAAAGATGCTGAAACTCATGCCGATGATGACAAGAAGAAGAAGGAGTTAGTCGAGGCCAAAAATCATGCTAACAGCGTGGCATTTGAAATCGAGAAACAGCTGGGTGAATATGGTGACAAACTTGAAACCAAAGATAAAGAACAGATTGAGAAAGATGTCAAAGCTCTCAAAGATTTGGCCGCCAAAGAAGATGTGACGAAAGAAGAGTTGGATAAAGCCACCGAAAGCATGTTCAAGTCAGCTCAGAAAATCGGTGAGGTGATGCAAAAGGCGCAGGCTGAATCAGGCAAAGCAGGGGAAAAACCGGAATCAGAAAGTGGTCCAGCTGATACTGACGAGAAAAAAGAGAAGGGTGAAAAACCCAAGAAAGATGGGGACGTTGAAGAGGGTGAAGTGGTGAAAGAGTAGCCAACTCACTCCAGTCTTTTGGTATAATCGCTGACTGTGAGGAGTTCGGGCATTCTTGATTTTGTCAAAAGCTTTTATCCGCTTTTGATTGTTGCCGGCTTATATCTTTTGGTAACTTTTCCTCTTGGCTTAATCAAGGGACAACATGTTTTACTAAATTTGGAACCATATCCCGACAGCTTTGGTTATCTCACTCCCGTTGATAATTTTATCAAGGGCAAAGGGTTTGAGTATAGCTATCAAGATCACGTGATTCCACAGCGCATGCCACCGCTTTACTCTTTAGTTTTACTGCCACTTTATGTAGTTTTCAGCTCACCAATTTCATTTTATTTTACCAACATAATCTTGGGTCTTTTGACCATAATCGGTCTTTTTTTGTTGATCAAGCTTTTTGTAAAAGATAATCTTATAATCGCCGGTTTATTAATGTTGTATCTGCTACATGGATATGTGCTGTTTATTGTTAGTACGCCGATGGCGGAAAACTTGACACTGACTCTTTTTGTATGGGCTTTGTACTTGTTTTTTATCGAGAAACACAATGTCTATCAAACTTTATTAGTTAGTTTTTTGATTGTTGGGTTGCTGTTGACCAAATATGTTTACGTTGGCGTAGGGTTAGTTCTTGGTATGTTGTTTGTGTTCAAATATTGGCGGCAGCGACAACAGGCTAAGATATTCTATCTGGTTAGTTTTTCTTCACTCTTGATTGGTATGCTTATAATCTATCTCAATTATCTAGATTGGTCATCATTTAAGTACGTTAATCAATTGAAAGCTTTTTCACTTAGTTATTTCCAACAAGCAATTAGTTTTTACTTGCCAACGTTAATGGGCAAGATGACAAGTTTTTTGTGGTTGAGATACCCGCTCAGCTCGGTAGTTTTCAATATATTTAATCTCCTCGTATTGATGATGGTTGTTTTTTGGAAAAAAAAGCTACGAGGATTAAAAGGATTTGAGTTAATATATTTTGCTCATCTGCCAATTTTATTTATGTATTTTTATCTTGATGCCAGATTTTTGATTACTACTATCGTACTTAATATCATATTTTTATGTCTTTTAATCAAAGCATTGGATAAAAAAAGAGCGCTGATAATAGCTGTGTTAGGGTTGGGTTTTTTTGGACTGATTATCAATCAAAGAGGATTATACAAACAGATAATTGGTCAAAATTTATTGGGTAATTCTACTGCTTGGCATCACCGTTCGGTATTAAACGTTGGTCAATTTATGGCTGATAAAGATGGAGCGGTAATGGTGACAGCTTTACATCCGCCACTTTTTTCTCTCTATGGATTCGGCCAGGAACAACTATTGCCCATATCAGCAACTCAAGAGTATTTTTCTGATGGGATTTGGGGTGAAATAAACCCCGATATCATTGCTGAAGTTCAATCTAGGGTGATTGATGGTCAGGCGGTTTATGTTTCCAATGCTTATATCACCGCTGTCCCTGATTATGTTAAAGCTTTTGAGTTGATTGGTCAACAATTTAATCTTAAACTTGAAAAATCTGGTTGTCTTGAAGCGTGTAACATTTATTCAATATCTTTGTTATAGTGTTTTTGAATATTAAAGGAAGACATAATATGAGACTTTCAGTGATTGTTCCAGTTTATAACGAAGAAAAGACTGTTGCCAGACTTTTGCAAAGTCTGGCAACAGTTAAAGATGTTTCAGAAATTGTTGTCGTCGACGATGGCTCAACTGACAAAACAGCCAAAGAGATTAAAAAAATCAAGTCCAAAAAGGTTAAGTATTGGCATAAAGAAAACGGTGGCAAGGGTTCGGCAGTCAGGTTTGGTTTAGATCACGTCACTGGTTCACATGTGTTAATTCAAGATGCTGATCTAGAGTACGACCCGCAAGATATTCCCAGTCTGCTTAAGCCTATCAAAGACGGCAAAGTCGAAATTGTGTATGGCTCGAGGTTTCTCGGACCCCATCTCAACTTGCTTTTCTGGCACCGCGTGGGCAATGGTTTGCTCAACTTGGCTGTTAACATTCTGTTTAACACCACTCTTTCCGACATGGAGACTTGTTACAAAGTAGTACCAACAGAAGTGCTCAAAACATTGGAATTAAGGGCTCGCGGGTTTGAGCTGGAGCCGGAAATTACCTGCAAGTTACTAAAAAACGGTTATAAGATTTATGAAGTACCGATTTCTTACATCGGTCGCGACTTTAGTGAGGGCAAAAAAATTACTTGGCAGGATGGTATCACTGCTTTGGAAATGATCATCAAAATACGTTTAAGCTGAAGCTATGCGTGGTTGGAAAAACAAATCACTTGGTTTGATCGGGATTTTTATATTTTTGCTTGTTATACGTTTTTTCCCCATAATCTTTCAAGGAAGGACAGTTGTGTGGGGCGATAACTACTCCTTAATGATTCCGGGAAAAATCTTTATTGCGCAGAATTTGAAAGAAGGTAGGTTACCTCTGTGGAATCCATATATTTTTTCTGGAGTGCCGCTGATTCACGACATTAATCAATCGGTGTTGTACTTTACCAGTTTGATATTTGTTTTGT
>CAZZBW010000017.1:0-19501 GCA_964653045.1 uncultured Pseudomonadales bacterium
GCATAAACTGGAACCAGTTTGTACTCAATCACAGCTTTGCGCAGCGCCTGTTTCAACTCAATCAAAGAGATCTCTTCTTCTCTGAGGAATTTTTCCATTAAAGCATCATCTGTTTCGGCAATAGCTTCGACTAACTCCGCCCGCATTTTTTCAACTTCTGTTTTAAATTCTTCTGGAATTTCTCTTTCTTCAGGTTCAGTCGCGGCGGCATGATCTTCCCAAAATTGAGCTTTTTGCTCGATCAGTTGAATTACCCCCTCGAATGAGTTCTCAGCCCCCATCGGCACCACCATTACAGCTGGCTTAACTCCAAACTTCATCTTGATATCTTCTATTACTGCTTTGAAGTCAGCACCGAGTTTATCCATTTTGTTAACAAAACAGATTCTCGGCACACTATACTTGTCTGCTTGTCTCCAAACCGTCTCTGATTGTGATTGCACTCCCTCGCTAGCATCGAGGACAGTAATCCCGCCATCCAATACTCTAAGTGAGCGCTCGACTTCCGCAGTAAAATCGACGTGTCCGGGAGTATCAATAATATTGAAACGATATGTTTCCTTTGGTAAATGAGTTTTAAAGTAAGGTTTCCAGAATGTGGTGGTGGCTGCTGAGACAATGGTTATCCCTCTTTCCTGCTCCTGTTCCATCCAATCCATGGTGGCAGCGCCTTCATGAACTTCACCGATTTTGTAGGTTCTACCGGTATAAAACAAAATTCTTTCAGTCGTGGTAGTTTTGCCAGCATCAATGTGAGCAATAATACCAATGTTGCGGATTCTCTCCAAAGGAATATTATTTCTATTATCTCCTATACCAGGTTGTGACATATTTTTCCTTATTTTATTGAGCGGATAAGTCTGACTCAAGTCTTTCACTAACTCAATTTTACTTCACAAAATCTGAGTTATAAACTAACTCATTACCATCTGAAATGGGCAAATGCTTTGTTGGATTCAGCCATACGATGGGCAGTATTTTTGTGCTCTACTGCTCCACCTTGATCTTTAAGAGCATCTGTCATCTCAGCAGTCAATTTTTGAGCAAAAGTTTGGTACTGGGAGCTAGGGCGCTTGCGTGCCTCTTGAATCAACCAGCGAAGTGCTAAAGCAAAAGCGCGCTGAGGTCGTACAGGAGTTGGCACTTGATAAGCTGCTCCACCGATTCTTCTTGAGCGAACCTCAACTTGGGGAGACACTCTCGCCACCACTTCATCAAAAACTTCAAGAGCCTTTTTACCAGTATTTTTTTCGAGACTTTCTAAAACCAGATAAACCTGTTTTTGGGCAACACTTTTCTTACCGTCATGCATGACACTATTAACCAGTTTTGCAATCTTGGTTGAATTATAGCGTGGGTCAGGCTGAACTTTTCTAGTAAATGTGCGTTTAATTCTCATATTCGATCACTAATTACATTTATGCTGCTAATTTTGCACCATATTTACTACGAGAAGTTTTTCTGTTTGCGACACCTGCACAATCAAATTTGCCACGAATGATGTGATACTTAACACCAGGAAGATCTTTGACCCTACCGCCTCTGACCATCACAATACTGTGCTCAGCCAATGAGTGACCTTCACCCATGATATAAGCCGTGACCTCCATCTTGTTGGACAACCTCACCCTGGCAACTTTTCTTAAAGCTGAGTTAGGTTTTTTCGGCGTCATTGTTTTAACCACTGTACAAACACCGCGCTTCTGCGCATTAGTAGTCGAAACAAAACGATTGGTTAGAGAATTAAAGCTCTTTCTCAAAGCGGTTGCTTTAATTTTGTTGGGCTTCGCTTTGCGTCCACCTTTTCGAATGAGTTGATTGACTGTTGGCATATATATTTAAACTTGTTTTCGTGGCTGTCAATTGTAACACAATCAAGAAAATAAATAACCAGAAAAATTAAATTTCAATTCTCGCCCTTTCGTCCGAGGTAGGAATCAACCGACCAATAATAATATTTTCTTTCAGTCCCTCGAGGTGATCGATTAACCCCGCTGCCGCCGCATCAGTCAAAACATTTTTTGTGTGTTGGAATGACGCCGCAGATAACCAAGAATTAGTGAACAGTGAAGAACGGGTAATACCCAAAAGCATAATCTTGGCCGTTGCTGGTTGGCCACCTGCTGCAATACTGCCTTCGTTCTCATCAATAAACCGACCCTTCTCGACAATTTCCCCAGTCAAGAAATCAGTGTCACCGACTGACTCGATTTGCAACTTATCACTCATCTTGCGCACAATCACCTCAAAGTGTTTGTCATTAATCGGAATTCCTTGTGATTCATAAACTGCTTGAATGGCATTGATCACTTGATTTTGTGCGATCAATAAACCTCTCAAAGTCATCAGTTCATTGATGTTCAATGAGCCTTCAGTTAGTTGTTGACCCAAATGAACTAATTGGCCGTCTTGCACCAACAAATTAACCTGAGCTGGCATCTCAAAGACAGAGGGTGGATAAGCTTTGTCCGATGGATTAATTGTTAATACTTTTTGTCCTTCTTTCTGTGAAATTTTGAGTTTGCCACTCACGTCAGCCAAAATCGCTGCCGATTTTGGCACACGCATCTCAAACAACTCCTCTACACGAGGTAATCCCTGAGTCACATCCAAACCAACAATTCCCCCAGAGTGCTTAACACGCATTGTCAGCTGTGTACCTGGCTCACCTATAGACTGGGCAGCAATAACTCCAACCGGTACACCAACTTCAACAATTTTTCTGGTAGAAAAGTCCCAGCCATAACACTTGGCGCACATACCCTTACGAAGCTCACATGTCAAAGGTGAGAACACTGCAACTTGATCTACTCCCGCCTGACTAATCAGCTCAGCGATTTCCGGAGTTATCACTTCGCCAGACTTAACCAAAAATTGGTTGCCTTTCTTGACAGAGCTGGCTGCCACTCTTCCAGAAATTCGCAGGTGAAAAGAGTCTACCCGAGGATTTCTTTCGATGATAACGTTTTTATCAGTACCACAGTCTTCGTGACGAATAATTACATCATGTGCCACATCCACCAACCGGCGTGTTAAGTAACCTGCGTCAGCAGTTTTAATGGCTGAATCTGTCAAACCTTTTCTCGAGCCTCTTGCCGAGGTCACGTACTCAAAGATTGATAAGCCTTCTCTAAAGTTCGACTTGGTAGGCATCTCCACAATATTACCCAATGGATCTACAACCAATCCTCTCATGGCCGCTAGCTGCTTGACTTGATCTTTGGAAGCACGAGTACCTCCTGATTGAATCATAATTTTTACCACGTTGTTTTGATCGTAGGAATCCCAAGTCTTTTCTGCGACCACGTCAGTTGTGTGCATCCAAAGATCAAAAACTGAGCGCTTGCGCTCATCGTTAGAGATTAAGCCTTCCAAGTATTGCTCTTGAATGACTTCAGCAGTTTTATTGGCACCTTCAATAATCTCATCTTTTTCAGGGATGATGGCACAGTCGGTAACTGAAACTGACAATCCAGACTCGGTTGCAGCTCTAAATCCGAGATCTTTGATCTCATCAATCATTCTGGTGACCTCTTGCCACTCCTCTTGCTCGATCGCTTTGGTGACAATCTGTTTAATCTTACCAGCGTTGACCGCCTCATTAATAAATGAGAACGAACTTGGCAAAATATCATTAAACTGTAATCGTCCTACAGTGGTTGTGATTCGCTTATCAGCATCGATTCTCACCTCAATTTCTTGATTGAGTGAGATCGCTCCCACTTGATAGGCATGATAACACTCCTGCTTTGAAGCAAAGACTGAAGAGTGCTTACTCAGTTTGCTATCCATCAAGGTGTGAAAATAAACACCAAGTGCCATCTCTTTATTGGGAACTGTAATTGGCTCGCCATTTGCTGGTTTGAGCAAGTTGTGGCTAGACATAACTAACTCGCGACACTCCTCTTGAGCCATGTCGGTCAATGGCACATGCACAGCCATCTGGTCTCCATCAAAGTCAGCGTTGTAACCAGAACACACACAAGGATGAAGCCTAATAGCACTTCCCTCAACTAAGATGGGGAAAAAAGACTGCATGCCCAATTTATGCAAGGTTGGGGCACGATTGAGAATCACGGGATGATTGGCAGTGACCTTTTCTAAAATATCGTAAACTTCTGGTTCGTGGTGATCAATTAATTGCCGAGCACTTTTGACGTTCGGCGCTACTCCTTGAACGATCAACTCACGTAAAACGTAGGGTTTAAACATTTCTAAAGCCATGTCTTTAGGAATACCACACTCGTTCAGCTTCAATTCCGGACCCACCACAATCACACTTCTTCCAGAGTAATCTACTCTTTTACCCAACAGGTTTTGTCTGAAACGCCCTTGCTTACCGCGCAGCATCTCCGACAATGACTTGAGTGGGCGACGCGTCGAACGCTGCGTCTGACGGGCTTGTGAACCATCAATTAGAGAATCCACCGCTTCCTGAAGCATGCGTTTTTCATTGCGCAAAATGATTTCAGGTGCGCCAAGTTCAATGAGATGCTTCAAGCGGTTGTTGCGGTTAATCACGCGGCGATACAGATCATTTAAATCTGAAGTGGCAAATCTACCACCAGAAAGTTGGACCATTGGTCTCAGGTCTGGAGGGATAACGGGTAAAACAGTCAAGAACATCCAAGCTGGATCAATTTGCGCCTTACGTAAACCTTCGATGACGCGCAAACGTTTGGCAGCTTTAATCCGTCTCACGCCTTTAGCTTTTGCCATCTCCTTACGCAGTTGGGTTACTAGCTCTTCCAAATCAACTCTCTGAATTAACTCCAAAACGCTTTCAGCTCCCATGCCAACTTTAAGGTGAGAGCTGACATCATACTCATCTAGTTTCAGATACTCATCTTCTGTCAAAATCGTGCCAAAACCAACTCGTGCAACTAACTCACCAACAGTTTGATAAATCTCTTTAGTTTGCTCGATTTGATTTTCTTGTTGTCGGTTAAGGGCGATGACTTTATTTTTATACTTAATTTCTAACTCAGCCAGTTTCAATTGGAGTGTCTCTTTACTCTTAACTTTTTCTTTAACTGCTGATTTTTCTTGAGAATGAGCTTTGTGCAACTCATCAAGCGATTCTTGCGTAGTTTGCTTTAAGCTTTCGATCGCCACTTCTAGATCTTCATTAATTTTGGCGATGTTGGCAACCCGCTCTTCATCATCGATCGCTAAAACTAGATACTTGGAAAAATATATGATCGAGTTTAAGTTTTTTGGTGAAATATCGAGCAAAAGTGATAATTTAGATGGCGCACCCTTGAAAAACCAGATGTGAGCAACTGGTGCCGCTAAATTTATATGACCCATGCGCTCGCGTCGCACTTTTGACTGAGTAATTTCTACACCACATTTATCACAAATTATGCCTCGGTAGCGAGCGCCCTTATATTTACCACAGTAACACTCAAAATCTTTAATTGGTCCAAAGATTTTTTCGTCAAAGAGACCATCGTTCTCTGCTTTGAGCGAACGGTAGTTAATTGTCTCAGGCTTCCTGACTTCTCCATGAGACCAAGAGTGGACCACTTCGGGAGAAGCAATCCGAATTTCTAAAGCGTTAAAATCGATGATGTTTTTCATAAACTTACTCTTTGCTTGGGTCACTTACTACGGCTGGGTCGTCCAGCTGCTCAGAATCTGTCAAAGCAGCTGGATCTGGTTCTGTTTCATCGTCAATTGCGTCCGGGTCAGGCTCTTCTTCGATTACTACATCAGTAAGCTCTACCTCGTCCTCTTTCAAAAAATCCAGTTTCTCAACTTCTTCAATGACTGGAGGTACAATTACTTCAGCCACTGGCTCTTCTAATTCTTGAGCCTCGTGAGGAATAACATCAACTACAAGTGAGTTGAGTTCGCGCATCAACACTCTGAAACCCTCAGGTACAGTTGATGCTGGAATCGGCAGCCCCTTAACGATTGCTTCAAAGGCTTTTGATCTGCCAATGACATCATCTGATTTAATCGTCAACATTTCTTGTAGGGTGTGCGCAGCTCGATGTGCTTCCAAGGCCCAAACCTCCATCTCACCCAATCTCTGTCCACCTCTTTGGGCCTTACCACCCAGTGGCTGTTGGGTCACGAGTGAGTAAGGACCAATCGCCCGCGCGTGCATCTTGTCCTCAACCATGTGGCTAAGTTTCAGAATGTAGGCTACACCCACAGCTGTTCTCTCTTTAAACGGCTCGCCCGTTCTACCATCGAAAAGCTGCGCTTTACCGTCTTCAGGAAGACCAGCCTTTTTCAACTCTTGCCAAATTCTATTTTCGTCAAACTGTTCAAAAGCTGGGAAAGCAGCCTTGTAACCTAATTTCTGCGCTGCCCAACCAATGTGTGCCTCAAGCAGTTGACCCATGTTCATTCTTGCCAGAACGGAAAGAGGCGAGATGACAATATCAACTGGAGTACCATCATCCAGATGGGGCATATCAGCAATTGGCACGATTTTTGAGATAACACCTTTGTTACCATGTCGACCCGCCAGCTTGTCACCCACCATAATTTTCCTGGTTTGAGCGACTTTGACAATAACTTCTTTGAGGGTACCAGGATCAAGCTCATCGCCATCGAGACTATCAAGAATTTGAACATCGATGACGGTACCGCTCTCACCGTGTGGAATGCGTAATGAAGTGTCTCTGACTTCGCGCGATTTTTCACCAAAAATCGCGCGCAATAATCTTTCTTCAGGTGACAACTCTGTCTCACCTTTTGGCGCAATTTTACCCACGAGAATATCTCCAGAAGAAACACTACTACCAATCCGAATAATTCCTTCTACAGTCAAGTTGCTCAAAAACACTTCGCTGACATTGGGAATATCGTTGGTCAATTCTTCCGGACCAAGCTTGGTATCCATCACTCTGGTTTTATACTCATTGATCTGAACCGAAGTCAGAATGTCTTCTTTGACCAGTCGCTCCGAGATCACAATTGCGTCTTCATAACCCAATCCGTCAAATGAGGCATAGGCAATCAATAAGTTGGCACCTAGAGCTAACTCTCCCCCATCGGCCGCAGGTCCATCTATAATGACCTCGCCCGCCGTAACTTTTTGACCGAGAGTGACAACTGGTTTTTGAGTGTAACAAGTACTTTGAGAGGTCCGCTCAAACTTGGTTACTGTGTAAATTTCCCGATTATCATCTAGAGAAATTATCTCTGAGTCTTTAATTTCTTTTTCTGTTGCTTGTTTGACATCTTTGGCTGAAATCTTGATTTCAACTCTGTTACCATCAACATAAACGACTTCTCCAGCGTGTCTGGCCCTGATCGTCCTGCCCATAGCCACAGCTACCTCTTCTTCCATACCGGTACCGACAATTGGTGCTTGAGGTCTAATTAAAGGCACAGCCTGACACTGCATGTGTGTACCCATTAAAGCTCTGTTAGCTTCATCATGAGCAATGAAAGGAATGAGGGAGGCGGAAGTACCCACTACTTGCCTAGGAACCACGTCAATATACTCAACATCAGCGGCAGGACCTTCGATAAATTGATTCATGTGACGCATGGCTACCCATTCGTCGGCAATGTAACCTTTTTCATCAACTACTACACCTGCGTGAGTAATTTTATGATCCTCTTCCTCATCAGCTGTGATGTAGGTGATTTCGTCAGAGACTTTCATCCCATGACCATCGGCCATGACTTTTCGGTATGGTGCTTCGAGAAAACCAAAATCATTGACTTTGGTGTAGAGTGACAAATAAGTTACCAAACCAATGTTCGGTCCCTCAGGCGATCTGACCGGATCAATGCGCGAGTATTGTGAAGCATTGATGTCGCGCATCGAGAACGATGCGCGTTCCCTGGTTACACCACCTGTACCCATCACTGAAAGTCGTCGTAAATTATCAATTTCAGATAAAGGATTGGTTTGATCAAGAATTGTTGACAAACGATTTCTCCTAAAGAACTCAGATATGGTCGCAATTAGGGGTCGGGCATTGACCAAAGCTGAAGGGGTCAAAGGTTGATCCGTCTTAGTTAACGACATTTTTTCCCGAATTGACCGTTCCAAACGAATTAAGCCAATGCGAAATGCTGAGTCCTTGGCTAACTCGCCGATGCTGCGCACCCGGCGGTTACTCAAATGGTCAATATCATCCACTTTACCTCGGTTGTTCTGTAATCCAATCAAGTACTTAATTGTTTTCACCAAATCATCTGGGGTTAGAGTGTGAATGCTTAGATCGACATCTGATTTCAAGCGTCGATTAAGCTTGTAGCGTCCAACTTTATCCAAGTTATAACGACGCGCGTCAAAAAACAGTTGGTTTAGATAATTGCGAGCAGTATCCAAAACAGCTGGTTCCCCAGGTCTCATCTTGGCATATATCTCGATTAAAGCCTCATCTTGTGACTTAGTAGTATCTTTTTCCAGAGTTGAATCGATTAAATCATACTCATCAAAAGCTGTTTCTTCTTTAAACAACTCACGAATCTGATCGTCAAGACTATAACCAAAAGCCCTGAGCAATGTGGTAATCGGCAACTTCCTTCTGCGATCGATCTTGACAGCAATCACGTTGCGTTTGCCCACCGTAATTTCTAGCCATGAACCACGTTTTGGTCTCAACTCAGCAGTATATAACTGCCGACCGGTAATATTATCGCGCTCCCCAGAAAAAGATACTCCTGGGGCACGCACCAATTGCGTTACCACCGCCCGTTCAATACCATTAATAATAAAGGTACCGATTGGAGTCATTTTGGGGACGTCACCCAGAAATACTTCTTGAACTTGAACTTCGCCAGTCTTTTTATTGGTTAACTCCGCCTCAGCATAAAGAGGCATATCATAAGTCACTCCCTTGCGCTTGGCTTCTTTAATCCCGTACTTAGCTTTACCCAAGCGATGCTTGGCAAACTTCAAGCGCCAATTTTTGCCGGTATAATCTTCAATGCCTCGATCGCCGCTTAGCTCTGCCAGTGACTCAGCTATTCCATGCTGTAAAAAATGTTCATAACTTGTGAGCTGCAAACCAACTAGATCGAGTGTTGGCAAGATCTTGTGCTGCATTCCCCAATTTTGTCGATCAAGAATAGGCATTGAAAAACTCCTTTTTATCTTAACCCACACCAAAGTGGTTTATTACGTTTTTAAACAAAAAACAGAGAGGCCTTTCTTCCAGGCTTCTCTAAGACTGAGTCCATCTAGTACTATTTGTGCCCAAATTCGGGCTGTGAACCACTGTTCAACTTGACAATCTTCCCTCTTATTACAAAAGCTGAGGAGTGGATTGTAACACAGAAAAAAACACACTGCAACATACAAATGCCTAATTGCCGAATTAATCAGTAGCGGTAGATGTCTCTATACTCTGATTTCAAAAACATAAGTAACTGAGCTAATGGTGACCCAATATTTCAATTGAAGAAGTTGACCGTGGAAAGTTTGGATTTTTATCAAAAAGAAAATTATACATTACAGCTTGTGCTCGAAATATTGGAGGGTAATCAGCAGAACCAATATTCCATTTTTCTTTAAATACTCCAGGTTCTACTTCTATTTTACTAATTGCTATTGGAACGATTGACTCTTTAAAATATCTTTCAACTTCGTCCCAATCTTTTCTAGAAACATCTCTACGCATGTGCCAACTATCAAGCATTAAGTAAGTAAATTGAGTGAAAAAATAATAGGGATCTTCATTGGCGGGTTGAGATATAATTCCTCTACTAATCATTAGTTGGCTTAACTCACTCATTTTTTGCTTATCGCGAAGTAAATTTGCATAATCATAAAATAAGCGGTTTACTAACTTTGCATTAAAAAAATCTAAAATTTGTTCCCATTTTTCTTTTGGAACACTTGGCCATACCCCACCATCTCTCCAAAACATTTTTTCGATAGCATGGTATGCTGCATATATATCAGCATCTGGACCATTATTAATAATTTTCCCATCTTTTAACATACTAGAGAAAGTGTCTAAAGAGTCGATTACAGCAGTTTTTGCATATGGCGGATCAATCGTAATATCTCTGGCAAAAACCTCATTATCGACCAAAAAGGAGATGGGGGCAATTTCTCTAGCCGCACACACTTTGTAAATGTGCCATCCAAGACTATCTCTGTCAGTGGGATCGAACTCGCCCGCAATATCGGATAGTTGTTTGGTAACTAAAATACTTGAAATTTGCTGGAAACGACTATCGTATTCAAGAGGACCTTCTTCTCGTAAAATATTTAAATGAGCAACTCGAAGATCTCTCGCTCTCTCTTCGTATTCTGCTACGCCGTCTTTAATATTAGAGATTTCTAGTTTTCCCGCTTGATCGCCATTGCCAACAAAATGATCCTCTAAATATTTTAAAAATTTTGGATTTCTTATTTGCTGAGAAAACAACCTTCTATAGAATGCTTGGGGATCCCTCATTGCCTCTTGTTTAATATATTCAACTGTTCGTTGGTAGGCAAACTCTGGATTTGTTGGTATTTCTGAAAGTTTGTACCAAGCGTCTGTATAATTTTGCAGTTGAAATGGGTCCATTTGTGGCGAAATTCCAATTGCATTCAAAGCTTCTGTATTTCCATCCGAGAACTGCTGGAGAACATCAGCATGCCTTTCAATAAAATTATTAGCAGCTATCCTCATATTTTCTCTAATTTTTGTGACCGCATCATACTTTTCATTTGCTATTTTGTATACTTCAAAGACTTTAGGATATTCTCTCATCAATATTATTGTTAATTGATTTTCACTATGAAATCTAACCGCTCCTGACCGTTCGCCTGGTTCCATGTCCATAATACCTGTGGTTGGTTGTTCTCTAAATCGAATAAGATCATAGTGTCTTATTCCTTCTTTGGGCAAAGCTGCGTCTAATGGAGTAACAACTCCAATATTTTCAAGTTTATTTCTAATTTTTATTGCATTGCCTTCTGGTTCCATTGTTTTAACTAAATTAGCCTCTAATCCAATTGCCCTAGCGGCGGTAATCCCCATCTCTTGAATCCGAGATACATTAACATCGAGATTAGATTTTTCTTTTGGTTCTTCATACCCTACTACGTTTTCAGCACTAATTTGTAAACTTACTATAAGAGTTATAAAGTCAAGGTTAGCACTGTCAGATAACTCATGTAAACTGTCGACAAAGCGAACGTAATATTCGTTAAAACCTTCGCCATCTTTTCTCTCGGCTTTAAAACAATTTTGAGCAAGTAAAGCAAGATGTACTCCAGTCCCTCTCAACTTTTCGCCGTGTTGAGTTTTTTCAGTTCGCGCCCAAACCACTTCGGGCATTAAATGCTCTTTCTCATGAAAATGCTTTTTATATACATCGTGTAGAACTGATTGAGCCACCTCGCATCCCTCATTACTATTTGGTAATTCCGGTCTAGCGGCCGCTGCTCCCACGCCAGCTTGAAACTCTGGATCGAAGCTTATTCTAACAACTGGTGCCAATACGCTAGCTCCAAATGTGGCTCCAGCGAATTTCAAAAAAGACCTACGACTAATTTGACCTTTGGATTGATCATCTCCCGTCGCTATTTGTGGAGAACTATCTTTCTTCCTTATTGGAAGCCACCCGCTTACTCTATGTTTTAATTTATGTAAATTTTCTCCTACTCTACCCAATAATACGGAAGTGCCCCTGTCAAGCTCTCTAGATATATTATTGAGAATCTCAGCCATACCTCTTTTGTCTTGTTCTAGATATTGACTAACTAATATGCCCTGAGACTCAAGTTGTGTTTTTATGTTTTTTGCAACTTTATATAGTTCAGCACCTGAAATTGCAGATTCTGTAGCGGTTTGACCCATTGCTTTTGCATATATTTTATTCGCTTCTTGCCATGTATTAACTCCCTGAATACTTTGAACCGTTCTTAGTAAAGCCCAACCTTGCTCGCTAAGTCTTTCATCTTGTTTTTGTTGAAATTCATTTTTAGCTGTTTTATAAGCCATTTCTAGAGCTGATCTCAATAACTGATGGTCTCCGTTAGCTCTTGCAATAAAACTAACGAAAATATTATGTGCATTTTCTCTACCATAAGAAGATAATTTATAATATCCAGCTTCATCATCTTGATTAAGTTCATTACTTGGATTTACCTTTTTTAAGGTCTCTGCGTAATCTTGAGCTAAGATTAGCACTTTTTTCTCAACCCTATATCCCTCGGGTATCAATGGAATATTTGGTTTTTCACCACTACTCTGGGTAAAAACTGATGATTTTTCTTCAACTGCCATATGATTTTATTATTCTGAATTAATAAGTAATTTTTTTTTAATAACTAATAAAGTTTTTTCTAGTTTTTCTTCAAAATCTTCATCAAAATTCTCAATATGTTTATTAATAAATGACCATAGTTCATTGTCACTAATTTCATTTTCTAACAAATTAACAAATTCTTGTCTGTTTTCTGACTTAAGCCTTGTTGTAATATAATTTAACGTAAATGAATTGATAAAATTAACCACAGAACTGTTTCTATCCTCCATTTCTTCAAATAAGAAAATGTCGATATTTGCTCTTCTAACAATATTAAGTAATTTTTTTTGTTGCGCATTCATGATAATTACATTTTACATGATAATTGTTCTATTTCTTATTCGGGATGTCGTCGATCAAATTTCAAAATGATAAACAGATCTGTAATGATGTGTGGATAGCTCATACTTCTCAACATTTTTTTTATTGCTTCAAATATTAATTAACGCTCTCCCACACAATATTGTCATTAATAGATAAATAAATACAAGTCAACTTCTTCTATCTTCACTGACCTCAACAAATGATTAATTGCATAGCTGAATGATGAAGAGACACTGTCAGCGCTTAAAGTAAAAGAGTAATCAAGCACAACCAACTTCCAATCATCTCGGTCAGCGTAAATAGAGTTGGATGTTTGAGTTGTGTTCTGAGAGATTTTTAGCGTAATGGATTTGCCCGCTTGGATCATGAAGATAGAAGAAGTCATCTGTTTCCATTGGCTGGGCGCTGGCTTTAATCGCCGCCAGTCCTGGATTGGCAATTGGCGCGGGAGGTAAACCAGCAAAACGATAAGTGTTATATGGGGACGAGCTGTTCTTGGTCGCCACCGACGGTGGCGACCACCATGATTTCGTAGCCTGGTTATAACCCTCAATATACTGTAGCGTACAATCCACTCCGAGTGGTTCTCCAACTTTAATCCTATTCCAGAGAATTCCAGATATGTGAGCCATCTCTGAAGTATCACTGCCAGCTTCACGCTGGATAATTGAGGCCATAATGATCACATCAGCCAAGGAAGTTGCATAGGGTGGTATAGACTCATTAATAATTGGGGCAGTTTTAGTTTCAAATGTGTCTTTAAGTAAGTTAAGTAAACCTTCAACAGTGATCGCCCTGGGAACCAAGTAAGTTTCTGGAAAAAGATATCCCTCCAATGATTTTGCCTGTTCAAGAAATTCTTCTTGGTTGTATTCTGATAATTCAGGCTGTTGAACAATAAGTTCAGCCATTTCTTCAACTCTCAGTCCCTCGGGAAAAGTTAACCACAGGTCGTCAACTCCCTGGGTCATGCGTTCTGCAATCTGATAAGCACTCATAGAAGGACTGAGCTCAAAACTACCAGCCTGAATTTTCCGATCAAGTTGCCCGCGCCATACTACTAGGCGAAAAATTAGCGGGTGTTTGATCAACTGTTCTTGGTGCAAGCGCTCGGCAATTGCCGCAATTGGCTCATTCCTTTTGATCACGAAGCGTTTTGTTTCGGTAATTTGAGGATTGGTTGGTGCCAACATGACTAGCGACAACAAAAACATCGCTCCACTCAGGAGCAACAGCAACACCATTCCGATTAAAATACCTCTGCGTTGAATCATCGAAGCGACCAGTATATCATGCCAATTTTTATGCAAATTACTAATTTTCCCTAAACGAAGATGCTTCGTCCAGATAGGTTTCTAAAATGATGGCGGCGGCCACTTCGTGAAGTGGGCGCCGCTGACGCTGTGAGTTTTTTTGCCAGCGCATGCGTAGAGCGGCTTCAACTGAGGACAAAGATTCGTCAACATAAACTACCGGCAAGCCAAGCTCATTCTTTAGCTCTTCACCGAACTGCTTTGAGCTAATTAACATTTTGCCGTCACTAATCCCAATTACCACTTTAGAAATTTTATGGGTGGTAACGATGTCTTGAATTTTTTGGAAAAGCTGCTGGTTATTAGCTAGGGTTGTGTGTGGCTGCGGCAGTCCGACGACTGCCACAGCCACACCAATATGTTTCAATCCAAAATCAAGTCCGAGGAGATTTTCTGAAGCACTATTGTTCATCGCCCCCTTCAATTAGTTGGGCCGTCACTACCCCTCTTTTTAAGTATGTGCCCTCTGGTACACACGTTACTAATTTCAATCTTTTGGCATCATACTGTTGGGTTAAGATATATACATCTTCGGGCTTGACCTCAGTTATGTCCTGGACTAAATACACATATCGTTTATCGCCAGCGGTAATCACAATCGTGTCTTTACCTGGTTCCAAAGTCATAATATAGCTAAAAATCGAGTTGTAGCGGCGCGGATTTTTCGGGCTCGGATTGTAAAATTTCCGCAAAACAGAGTGACCAAAAATTACCGGCGCTCCATACTCTCCGGGCAAACCAGTGCCGGGATAAGCAATTAAGCTTTGATTAAGATCGCTGCCACCAACCTTAACTTTGGCCTCAGCTAATTTTAGTTTGGGAATCTCCAAAAAATACTCAGTTAGCTCAGGCGCCGGCGCAATTTTTGACTGGTTTAATTCTGGCAGATGTGCATCAACAAACCAGTTTGCCAAGTTGGTGTAATCTAAACTTAACTCCACAATTTCAGGCTCACGGACAGGATCTGGCACAAAATCACCGCTTGAAATTACCATTGGTGTTAAATCCATAATGTATTGACGCGGCAAGGGAGATTTCAGGCTTGGCTCAGTAGGATTTCTGACGTCTTCAATATAGTAACCAAGAATTGGCATTACCGCCAAACTCACCAGATACAACCCTGCTGAAAGCAAGCTTAGTGGCAAAACAAATGCTCCTAATCGCACCCACTTGGATAGCCTCTGCCTGATTTTTTTTGGCCGTTCCGCAGCTAATTGCTGCTCGGTTTGGGCAGAAAGCTTTAGTTTGAGATATCCTTGATAGATCTTGGCCTGCATCTGTTCATACTCAGTACCAGACATCAGCGAGTGCCGACAGAGTCGCACCAACTGCTCGCGCGTAGCTTGGTCAAATACAGGTGTGGTGTTATTCATCAACAATCTTGAGTTCTATTTGATTAAGGTTGGTTGGTACTTGAAAAACAAACCACTTAGCAAGACTTGGTTTTATTTCTGAAACCACAGCTTTAACATCCTTCTTAGACATCAGCTGAGCTTTCGCCTCTTGGTGTGACTTGCCTGTCAATTCTTGAGAAAGTTCATGTGTAGACAGCTTGGGTACAGCTTCACTTGTCAACTCTAGTTCCAACGTTGGCTGATCAGCATCAGCTTGATACCTAGTCAAAATCTGGGGATCCGCTGTACTTAACTCTAATCCCTCAGGAATTAATTCTTGCAAAACTGTTTTGGCCAAAGTGTGCACTGCTTCAGATGTATAAGAATAGGCGGAAATTTTGTATTTTGCGACCACGGTTACTTCTTCTGCTTGTTCACCGACTTCAGGATCAAATTGGGAGGAAACAAGTTGAGTTTTTTGAATTGGAGTAACATAAAAATCTTGCTCTGAATCTTGCCAGTTTTTTTCGGCTTTAGCCTTAGCTTCACTCAACAGCTCCTGCATCAGTGCGTCAACGTCACTCTTAGCAACAGCCGCAACTTGCTGACTTGTGCCTCCAGAAAAGTCATCAATCACCTTGCCTACATAGCTACTTCGATCAAAAACACCAATATTCAATTCCGTATCTTTTTTTAGATTGCTGGCTTCGCCAATAGCATCGGCAGTCACAGTTGTATCCAGTAATCCGTACTCACGAGTTTCTTTGGTTTCAGATTCATCTGTTTTAATTGCGGTAGCTGGAATCGTTACATTTTCGTCTAAAACAAAAAATATATCGTTACCAGCTCGGAGCCGCGTACCAGCATCAAAAGTTTTGGCTTGCTCGGTTTTATTGACTAGTTGAATTTTCCCTTTTGCTTTTTCTCCGATGGTGACAGTTCCTGAAGTTTTTTTGGCCCCTCTCAGCTCAACTTCTTGCTCAATTAATTGTGATTCTAGTAAATACTCGGCTTGATTATCTTCAGCAATCAAGCCGGCAGTAATTGTTTCAGTGATGGTAGTTGTGTTGCGCTGCACTTGGAAGATGTGCAGCGCATGAGTCTGGAAATATCCCCTGGCAATCACATACACAGCCGCTATGCCCAAAACTACGCCCAGAAAGATCGGTAAAAATAATTTAGGCTTAGATCGGCTCATGTTGTTCTTCCTCTTGGGCACCGCGCCAAAGGCAGGCAAATCAGACTGAGGAGTCTTGTCTTGTTCAGCTGAAGAATTTTTACTCTCCCAAGTCTTGACAGTATAATTCATTACTTGTCTCAGTAACTCTTCGTATGTCAAAATTTGAATTACAGGTGGCTTACTCAGTCCTGGCCACTGCAGACTTTGGGCAGCCTGCTCGAACTGCTGCGTAATAGCAGCATTTTGCTCAGTATTAATCAACACAACTTGGTAATTAGAAGAGTTGCTCGCAGACAATATTGGTCCGGCTTTATGAATAAGTTGGTCTAGATCAGCACTGATTGATTCAGTCCGGTTAACAACTGCCTTGCCCTGACTTTGATTAGCCGAAAAATACTCGGCTTCTACGGTCCCAGTTGTCAAGATCACGCTCACAAACTCGGGTTGGGCAGCAAACTGCTTGACGGCATCGGTAACCGCCAAGTTCCAGCCAACGAAACCTAATGCTTCAATTCCTAAATCTTTGAACATCTTTTCCACTAGCTGCTTTTTGGCTGGTAGTACATCATAAGCATCTGCCCATCCCTCATCTAAACAAAAAACCGCTCGATCAATTTCTTGAGCTTCAGCCGAAAGTGTGTTTAGGGACTCATCAACTTTCTGACTCAGTTGACTTTCGTCTTCACCAATTGGATGTTTTTCTGAAACTTCGACTGGTTCGGGCGGAGACTTAGTTAAATCAAAAACCCCTGATTGGATAGAGCCATTGACAAAAACTAAACACAGCAATTTCTGGTTACCAGAATTAAACATACCCATGCGTACCATTAAAGCAGAAAAATGCTTACTCAGCAAATGTCAGGTAAATTCTTCTCACGCCAGCACTACTAGATTGTTCTTTGATAATTTTCAGCGAACCTATCTCGGCGGTGTTGGCGACGTGCGGACCACCACAAAACTCCTTTGAAACCCAGTCATTTGAATCAGTCGTGCCAATTGTATAAACGCTCACTGTCTCTGGATAACGCTCTCGGAAAAAAGCCACTGCTCCAGATTTTATTGCTTCATCTTGTTTGTGGATTGATTTTGTCACTGGTAGCGACTGCTGGACCCACAAATCAATCAATTGCTCAACTGCGTTCTTTTCTTCATTTGTCATTGGCCGAGTAAAAGCAAAATCAAATCTAGCTCTCTCGGCCGTTATGTGTGAACCCATTTGTTTAACCGAATTACCCAAAACTTGTCTCAAAGCCGCGTGAAGTAAGTGGGTGGCAGTATGAAAACGAACAGTTTTGTCTGAAACATCAGCCAACCCTCCCTTGAAACTCCCGGCTGAGGCAGTTCGTGACTTATTTTTGTGTTGGTCAAAGGCTGCTCGAAAAGTATTCCGATCAACTTTTTGACCTTTTTCCTCCGCAATTTCTTCAGTCAACTCTAAGGGAAACCCATACGTTTCATATAATTTGAAGGCAGCCGTTCCATCAATTTGCCCGAGTTTGGCCACTTCTCGCAGTCCCTTGTCCAAAGTACGAGAAAATTTATTCTCTTCTGTATTAATGATATCTGTAATTTCCGATTGTTGTTGAAAAATGTTAGGATATACTGAGCGATAAATTTCACCAACTACTGGGACAAACCCAGCCAAAAACGGTTTAATCAAACCGAGCTTCCTGCCATAGCGGACAGCCCGCCGCAGCAAGCGGCGGGCAAAGTATCCTTGTTCCTTATTGGCTGGATATACCCCATCACTGGCCAAGAAAATTGCAGCCCGGACATGATCCATTATCACCCTAAACTCTTTACTATAATCTTGATAAGAGCAGTTAGAGATTACTGATAATTTTTCTGCAATTGGCCAGAGTAAATCAGTGCGAAACACATCAGGATCGTTGTTGGCTGCTGCCAACAACCGCTCGAGTCCGCCGCCAAAATCAACATTTTTGTTTTTAAGCTCCACGAACTTACCAGAATCCTTTTTTTGATACTGCATAAACACTGAGTTGCCAATCTCAAGAAACCTACCGCAATCACAGTTGGGGTGACAGAGTTGGTCTGAAAACGGTGAGTGTTCGTGAAACTGATGCTCCGCACCAAAGTCGTAGAAGACTTCGCTGTCTGGTCCGCCGGGCTCGCCGGCAGGCATATTCTGCGGTGAACCAGAGCGTGACCACCAATTCTTATTTCCATAGTAATATATTCGTCCGGCCACACCCTGTTCGGTTGGTTCAGTGACAATTTTGGCTTCAAGACCAGCTTGGGCAAAAATCTCTTGCCAAACTTTGGGTGCTTCGTCATCCCTCGGCACCCCAATACTGGGATCACCTTGATAAGCACTTACCATCAGTCTAGCCGGATCTAAGCCAACAAGCTCTGTTAGAAAGTGAAAAAACCAGTTCAGTTGTTCCCGTTTAAAGTAGTCGCCAAATGACCAGTTACCCAACATTTCAAAAAAAGTGGTATGACGGTTATCTCCCACCTCTTCAATATCTTGGGTGCGAAAGCATTTTTGTGAGTTAGCGATACGCCGCCCCGATGGGTGCGGCGTCTCAAAAAAATACGGCACTAGTGGCTGCATTCCCGAGCTAGTAAAGAGAGTCGAGGGATCATTATCTGGCACCAAACTAGCAGAAGGGATCACTTGATGGCCATTGCTGACAAAATACTTTAAATAACTAGCACGCAGTTGATCGCCGGTGAGCATATAGTACGTATTCTACCCTAAGAAAAATTAAGCTTTTTCTCGATCTTTTTTTCGATCGGCAAGATGTCGTAAAACCGCCTCTGCTGTCTTGATCCCAGTCTGCATAATTACTGCCATGTTGCTGAACTGCTGGAAAGATTGAGAGATCTTTTGCACCTGAACATCAGCCGTTTCCATAGTGGCATTGATTTTCTTGAGTAATGTCCGAGCTTCATTCAGAACCAGAACAATATACACTCCCACGACAACTAAAAATACACTTAAGACAAACAGAACCAAACTCAATAATTCTTCTGATTCGAGCATATCAGCCTCTCTTTTGTTACCTATTTAGCCTAGCACAACCGGACCAATATTCACAGTCCTGTGTTATAGGCACGCACTTTCCGGAAAATTACTTTGTACAAATTGCATTGGTGAT
>CAZZBW010000018.1:0-18141 GCA_964653045.1 uncultured Pseudomonadales bacterium
GGGCGCTATCCAGCCGAGGGTTTAAACCCTCGGATATCCGCGTGGCTGATTATATAAGCAATACAGCCCACGCTAATCGCCCAGTCAGCCACGTTATTAGTACCACCTACAAACGGGATCGGTAGCCAGTCGCGAACTCCACCCAAAATAATGCGATCAACCAGGTTAGATGCTCCCCCACCAATGATCAATCCAGAAACCCAGTTTAAATATTGAGTTCGCCAAACAAAGTAACATAGCAGTACCCAAATCAGCAATGTTATCAGCAATGGACTGAAACCCAGATCAGTCTTCAGTGCAAAGTTAGAGTTTAACACTGACAAAGATAGTGGTTCGATAATTGCCTTACTAAGCTGATCAATAGCGAACGTAAGCACCGAAACGAAAGCGAAATAATGTAATGGATTTTTTTCTATAATCTTACCCAAATTATGCATGTGCAGTTGATTTTTTGCGTGAACGAAATTGAGAAAAAAATCCTGACCTAATAATCCATACTACCAAACCCCCGATTGCCACCCCACTCACTCCAACCGCACTAGTAAAACTGATTTCACGAATATTTTGGATATGCATTAACACCTCAGCCAGGGCCAATGCTAATCCGCTTAGAACTAACCCTAATCCAAACACATAACCAGTTTGCGCCACTTGGTGTTTACGTTTGTACCAAGAAAAGGTGCGATAACGAAACTCACTAAAACGCGCATACCAGGCAATTATGCCAAAGATTACAGCCAACCACAGATGCGATGACGCCCACCAGTCAGAAACCCCGAACAAACCTTGAATTGGTCGATCAAAAAATAAGCCTAGCTCTAATACCACCGCTCCTCCCAAAATAGCGGGCATCCACATATCCAGAATGGCATACTGCTCCCATCTTTGCTTGGAGGCATATCGAAATAAATAAATTGAAGCACCCAATAATCCAGGTAAAATGGCAAATTTTGGATCTGCCCAAATATTCATCCAAGAAAGCACATTCCAACCATACGTTTGAAAATCAATTATTACATGAGCTAGTCGAGCGATAATAATACCTGCTACAAATGAACTTAAAAAAGCGTCAAATAGCTGATCTTCTTTGTAATGCTCTTCTTTGCCAAATCGCCAAAAAATGAAACTACTCACAAACAGAGTCAAAACCAAAAACAGATTGAGTGTTTTCAAGCTAAATGGGCCGATCGTAATGAGTGTGGGCAACATAATTCTGTGCCGAGAGAGGGAATTGAACCCTCACTCTCTGTGATGAGAATAGGTTTTTGAGACCTACGCGTCTACCAGTTCCGCCATCTCGGCATTATCGTTCACAGAACTCTTATTGTATCATCGGCTTGCATTTTACCCAACGGTTGGTCATACTAATTTTCATGGATTTTATTGCTGAATTTTTTATTCCTTCCAGCATTTGGTCAGTTGTCGCCAGGGGTCTGCTTTGGTTATTGGTAGCCAGTGTGATAATTATCAGCGTTGACTCGGTTGAACCGCAAAAATCATTAAAGCAGGCCAAAAGCAACTTAGGAATCCTGATCTTATTTATTTGTTTGTCCTCTACGCTTTTTTACTTTTTGTTTAACTTCACCAGCTAAACTTAGCAGAAAATCAACAGCTAGCTAGTTCTTTTGGTCTCCATGCCATAAAACTTGATTCTGTCACCACGGAAGTAGAGATCAATTTCGCCCAAAGCGCCATTGCGGTGCTTGGCCACTTTGAGGGTCACAGCCTCGCGCATATTCTCATCTTTATGAAATAGGAACATTACTACATCAGCATCCTGTTCGATTGAACCAGATTCTCTCAAATCAGACAACTGTGGGGTTTTTTCTCCGCGGCTCTCCACTGCCCTGGAGAGCTGCGATAGGGCTAAAACAGGAATCCGTAACTCTCTGGCAATATTTTTCAATCCTTGTGAAATTTCACCTACTTCTTGAACCCGATTCTCGACATTTCTCCCCCTAGCGAGCTGTAAATAATCAACCACCAACAGATCAATCTGCTGTTCCGCCATTAATCTCCGGGCTTTAGTCCGCATCTCATAAATTGATAGTCCCGGAGAGTCATCAATATAAAGCGCCGCATCAGCTAAAACTCCCATTGCGTCAGAGAGCTTGAGAAAATCTTGTTGATCAAGCCGACCGGTTTTCAATTTCCAGGCGTCAATATCTGCTTGATTAACTAACAAGCGATCAACAAGCTCTTCTTTCGACATTTCTAGTGAAAAAATTCCGACTTTTTTCTTGGCCTGAACAGCCGCTTGCTGGGCGATGTTGAGGGCAAAAGCAGTTTTACCCATTCCCGGCCGGGCAGCTAAAATCACTAAGTTAGATTTTTGCATCCCGGCCAACATTCGATCCAAGTCAGCGAAACCCGTTGCCACTCCCCTCAATTCATTTCCAGAGCGCTGCAGCTCGTCTAGGCGCTCAAAACTTTCAACTAATGTATCTTTAAGATGAATGAATGACCGCTGCCCTTGTTGTTGCGACACAGTAAAAACATTTTGTTCGGCAAGATCAAGAACGTCTCTGGCTTCTTTGGTTGAATCAAGGGCAGCTTCAGCAATTTGCGAAGAAAGTGAAATTAGCCTGCGTTTGGTATATGCATCACCAATGGTTTGAGCATAATAAACCGCGTTAGCACTGGTCGAAACAAGACTGGCTAGCTCGGCCAATCTGGTGGCTCCGCCCGCTGCACTTAACTTGCCCTGGTTTTTGAGCTCGTCGGTCAGAGTAACCAAGTCGATTGGCCGACGCTTTTCATACAAAGCCACCATCGCCTCAAAAATCAATTTATTCTGCTCAAGGTAAAAACTTTCAGGCCTGAGGAGCTCAGCCACACTAATGAAGGCCTCGGCGTCAATTAAAATTGCTCCCAGTACTGACTGCTCTGCTTCAAGAGAATGCGGCGGTAAGCGCTTCGAACTCATATTAATTGAAACTAGTTAATTACATCGATATTAAAAACAATTTAACCAGTGGCAGGTATCAACAAGCTCAACTCCGTTTCTTCAGGTAAGCGTGCGGCTGAGACCTCAAGACTGGCGACAGGCTGGACTTCAACACCGTATGTTCGCAAAAACTCCTCTGCAGAGACTAATTTTCCGAATGTGTCTTGATTGTGGGCAGATGTTTTGTAATGCATCGGGATGACAATCGAAGGCTCAAGTCGATGAATCGTTTTGACTGCTTGGACTGGATTAATCGTGTACTCTCCTCCAACTGGGCAAAGCAAAACATCGATATTACCAATCGCATCAGCCTGCTTATTGGTTAGCTCGTGACCCAAGTCACCCAGGTGACAAATCCTCAAATCGTCGAGTAAAATTGTAAAAACTAAATTTTTGCCTCGGCTAACTCCATCCTCGGCGTCGTGTGCTGTCACCGTCCCAAACACAGAAATCCCTGACACCTCATACTCTCCAGCTTGGGAAACAAGAAATACTTTTTCTTTTCCTGAAGCGGGTTTGACGTTCTCAAAAGCGTTGTGATCCTGATGCTGGTGCGACACTGTAACCAAGTCAGCAGTCACCCGCGGAAACTCAAATCCCACAGAAGAATGGTAAGGATCTGTCACCACCGTACCAGAGCTACCTTTGAGTTTAAACGCTGAGTGTCCAAGATAAGTGATTTGCATGCTGAAGCGATCCTTTCTTCCTCATAATACCACGGTTTGGCAGCTTGTCCACCAAAAAAGTATACAGATACGATTGAGCTTGGTATAATGGATTTTCTTGATATTATGCATAAAGAGACATTCATTGCTGTTTTAATTGGGCTAAGTTTGGGACTGGCTCTTACTTTTAGCATTTATCAGTGGCAAAAAGCCAGTAAGAGATCAACTAATATAACTCCTCCGGATGCCGAACAGGTGACCGATAATGCTACAAATCAACCAGACTCAACACAAACGATTATTGTTAATCAACCAGTAGACGGAAGTATTGTGACAGAAACTGCCCTTACCATTTCGGGTTCTGGTCCGAGCAATGCCTATTTAGTTGGTTTCGTTGGCAATCAAGAAACCATTGGCAATATTGATGCAAATGGTAAATTTGAGATTTCAGTTGAGTTAAAGCCCGGTGTAAATTTTCTTACTCTGATTGCTACTGAAAATACCGGTCAAAGTTATAAAAATGAGTTAATTGTGGTTTACGAACCAAAAGTTGAGTAATTTATGTCAAAAATAATTATTTTCTTTCTAGCAATTCTGTTTATGTCAGGATATTATCCAGGGTTAAGCATTGTCATGGCTCAATCCCCTTCAGCAGCTGAGACAGATAAAGAAGTCGTAATCGATGGCAAAGAAGTTAATGAAGCCAGTGCCTCCAGCACCGAAGCGATCAAAGAACTAATCCTGAAAAAAGTTGCTGAGCAATCAGATCAAGCAACTTCGGCTACTGACCTTGAAAATCTGAGTAACTGGCAGAGAGCAATTTTCGGTGTTGTCGAGAAAATTACTGACAACTCGATCTCGGTTTCTACCAAGTTGGGCAATTTGGTAGTGCCTATTACAGAAAACTTAAGTATTCGTAAAGGCACAGCCAAAACTACCATCAAAAATATTGCTATCGATAATTGGGCATTGGTAATAGGTACAACCAAGATTAGTCAAAAAAATCAACAAGATTTTTTGACTTCGTTGAATGCTCAAAATTTGGTGATTTTCGACCAAAATCCCCAACCTAAAACACCATTCGTTGAGTTGGGTACAGTCCAATCTATTACTCGAGGCAAATTGGTCATTTTATCTCGCGGCTCCAAAACTGAGATGGAAATCGATTTGCTGACAACCACCTCACTCCAAGACACCAATGGTCAAAGAGTGAATCAAACTCAATTTGAAACCGACACCGCCGTCTTGGTGGTCGGCTACCAAGACGGCGGTACTTCCAAAGCAACTACCCTCCGATCATTAGCCGAGTCCAAAAGTGTTGAAGAGTAACATCAAATTCTCCAAGCTGATTAAAGTTCGCCAGCAAAAATTGACGGCTTTACTCTCACCGGATCAAGCAATTTTGCTGGCAAAACCTACAGATATTACCTATTTTTCTGGATTCAATCAGTTTCTTTTACCCAATGAACGAGAAGCAATCTTACTGATTTCCCAGGACCAAACAACTTTGCTTCACCCTCACTTCACCACGCCTAACGTCAAGTTGAGTACGATTGAGTATCAGCTTGGATGTCACGGTCGATTTTTGACAGAACACTTGACTAAGTATTGTCAAAAATTCCAAATTAAAGAACTATTAATTGAACCTAGCGCAGTTTTTGTAGATGAGTACTTTAGTATCGAGAAAATTAACGAGTTAAAGATATCACTTTTTGATCGACAAAAGCTGGTTGTAATTCGAATGATCAAGGACGAATACGAACTTGACCTTATCAAAAAGGCAATTGCGATCACTAAGAAAACCTTGAATAACACGCTGAGCCAATTACGACTAGGCATGAGTGAACGAGACGTTCACCAGTTATTGCTGGAAACAGCGCGGAGCTTGGGAGGAAATGAAGAAGCTTTTCCTGGTATTGTCGCTTTTGGGGGACACTCTGCCCTGCCCCATCACCAACCAAGTGGAAAAAAGTTGAAAAATAACATGCCAGTCTTGATTGATTTTGGCGTGAAATGCGGGGGATATTGCGCCGACATGAGTCGAACGATTTGGTTTGGTGATCGACCTGATCCTACATTTTTACAAATTGAACAAGCGGTGAAAAAAGCTTATCAAAAAACACTTGAATTGGTTGGGCAAATTGGAAAAATGCAAAAGCTAAAGGGGACAAATCAAGAGAAAATGAATAGTACTGAAAATAATGAACCTGTCACCTGCGCGCGAGTGGATCAACTCGCGCGCCAAATTATCACATCTGCGGGTTTTGGCCGTTACTTCAGTCACACCACCGGTCATGGCCTAGGGCTAGACATTCATGAATCACCGTCACTAAATGGCCAAAACCCCACCCCCCTCCAACCCAACATGGTGATCACCATTGAACCAGGAATCTATCTTCCCAATCGCTTTGGCTATCGCCACGAAAATACCATAATCGTCTAAAAGCAAATCTTATTGATAAACTTCTTCGTGTTTACCCATTGCAAAGAAAACAACACTAATTTCCTGGTTTTCACTGACATAATAAAATAACAACCTGTAAGACATACTTACAGAGATGCTCCAGGATTCTTGCTGACCTCCTGCCAGTTTGTGCAAACGCAGTGAGGGATGTTTGGGATTAATCTGAAAGATATGCAACTGAAAGCTAATCTGGGAAAATAGTTCGGGCTGTTTACGTTTGATCTTTTTTAGTTTTTTTAAAAAGCTGGGCGAAAAACCTATTTTGAGCATCTGCGTCTATAAATCCGCAAGAAACTGGCTGATATCATTGGTAAAAATCACTTTTTTATTTTTGTGAGCTTTTTCCGCTTTGGCTAACTCACCCTGCGATTGCTCGGACATTTCATAGACTGGGTAAATTTCTGAGCGGACATCGTTCACGATCAAGTTGCGCACGTATGAAGACATACTCAAACCAAACTTTTCAGATTTGGTTTGGAGATAGTTCTGAAGCTGGACGGGCAAGGTCACCCTTAATTGTGCCGTTTGTGTTTGCATAAAGCCATTATAAGGCTAATATTAGGCTATTTCAAGTACATAATTAATCATCTGTGGACCGAAGGGGAGTCGAACCCCTGACCCTCCCGCTTAGCGGGATGCTCTACCAAAGTTTAATGCATTGAGGATAAGTTAACCAGTTTGTTGTAAGCTTGGTATTTTGGTGGACCGAAGGGGAGTCGAACCCCTGACCTCTGCAATGCGAATGCAGCGCTCTACCAACTGAGCTACCGGCCCAATACACTTAAGGTTGGATTATACTAAGAGTATGCCAAATCAACAAACAGCTGATCAGAGTAGCATTAGTCAATTATGCAGAGTAATTGCCAAACTTAACCACCCAAATGAAGTACAGAACTTCCTTTACGATGTGGCAACTCCTCAAGAAGTTGTGACGCTCGCCCAGCGCTTTGAGATTGCCAAATTACTATGGACCACTCCCCTCTCCTACCAAAAAATTGCTCAACAAACAGGAGCAAGTACCACTACCGTTACCCGGGTAGCGCGTTTCCTCAATCAAGAGTCATTCGGTGGCTACCGATCTGTATTGAGTAAATTTTATCCCAAGAAAAAAGCTATATAAGTTAGGATATATATTAAAGCTTACTCAAGAAAATCTGCATTATTTATATTAGTGTGTTAACATGTTGACATATAGTGTATTCACTGTTACAATTCCCTCCATCATGTTCAGAATGTTAAGCAATCGATTATTTCATCATACCTACCCCACTTGTGGCGGAGAGGTAGTTTTGTAGTATTTAGATAAACAAAATTTTCCATTCACCCCCGCCGCAGGCGGGGATTTTTAGTATTCACAGACTAATATTTGAAACAAAGAAGAAAAATATGAAAACCAATTATTCGTTAATTACTATTGCTGGACAAACCACTGCTCTAGTTGAAGTAAATGATGCGCCGACCCCGATTACATCAGGGTCGGCGCGAGCCAAGTTGATAATGGATAAAAACCCAATAATCGAACAGGTTGGCTTCATTAATCCAATTGCGCTCCCCTACCCCCAATTTATGATGATGGGTAATGAACTGAGCATTATTGGTACTTTAGCCGCTGGAGCGTGGCTGCTTGAAATCCTCAATCAGTCTCAAGTATTATTGATCACGTCTGGATTAAAGCAATTGGTAGAAGTAAAAAAACAAAGGCAAGGACTTTTTCTTACTTTGCCCAACTCAATTATTAGAAGTGTTAACAAAAGCAAGTGCTTAGTACAACTTAGCGGAATTACTTTTCGTCTAATTTGTGGTTTAAGAAATTCAAAAATACTTAAGCCAATCGAAAAATCTTGGTTAGAGGAACGAGCTCAATTATCACCAGCCTCAGGTATAATTTTCTACGACCAACAAAGTATTCAGCCGGTGGTATATGTCAAAGCAACTCGAAGTCTGGTGTGGGAATCTGCCTGCGGATCTGGATCGTTAGCATTATTTGCTCTGACAGGATTAAAATTGATCAAACAGCCTTCTGGGGCTACTCTGCAAATTTCCAGCCAAGATGATAAACTACAAGTAATAATTAATTACAAAGACGTTGTATATGACTACTAACACCCCTCAAACCCTCAAGGGCTTTCGTGATATTTTGCCAGCTGAAAAACAAAAACGCGACTGGGTACAAGCGCGAATAATAAAGGTTTTTGCGAAGTACGGCTTCGTGGCGCTGGAAACACCCACACTGGAGTACGCTGAGTTATTACTGGGTAAATACGGTGACGAAGCCGACAAAATGGTTTACACCTTCACCGACCGTGGTGAACGGCAGGTGGGCTTGCGCTATGACCAAACTGTGCCCACGGCACGGATTCTCTCTCAGTATGCCGGGCAACTACCCAAATTTTTCCGTCGCTACCAGATACAAAACGTGTTTCGCACCGATAAACCACAAAAGGGTCGATATCGCGAGTTCACTCAGTGCGACATTGACATTTTTGGCTCTACTTCTCCTGTGGCAGATGCCGAGATTTTGGCTTGTACTTACGATACTTTTAAAGAACTAGGTTTCACCAACGTGCAATTAGTGATCAACGATCGCCAGGTATTGCTTAATACTCTCCAGCCGTTTGCCAACGAAAAAGTTACGGTTTTTTCGATCGTTCAAACCATTGATAAGCTAGACAAACTGAGTGAAGATGAGGTGACAGCAGAGTTAGTAGCTAAAGGCTTAGATACTCAACAGGCGTCACAAGTTCTGACAGCAATTACCAGCGCCCCAATGAGTGATAGCTTGAGTGAAATAATTAAGTTAACTCAAGCACTAGGTGCTCCCGCTGAAGCATTGGTGTTCTCGCCCGCCACCGCCCGCGGGTTAGATTACTACACCGGGATGATTTTTGAAGTCAAAATCAAAGACGTTGAAGGAGGACTTGCCCGCCAAGAGTTGCAATGCAAGTCTGGAGGGTCATTGGGTGGTGGCGGGCGCTACGATCAACTCATCGGCCAGCTCTCAGGCAGTGCAGATATTCCAGCGGTTGGCGTCGGTCTAGGCTTTGATCGAATCGTCGAGCTGGCCGACCAACAAGGATTAATCCCAACTACAGGCAACTCAGCTCAGGTACTAATATCCCTTTTTGATCAAAACAGCATTGCACCTGCTCTTGAATTAGCCAAAGCTTTTCGTGCTGCCAATATTTCCACAGAAGTTTATCCCCAACCAGACAAATTAGCCAAACAGTTTAAACTAGCTGACCAAAAACAGATTCCGTTTGTAGCGATCTTGGGCGCTGAAGAAATTGCAAATAATACTTTAACTATCAAAAATCTTAAAACCGGAGAACAAACCAAAGTTATCCTAGAACAAGCTGTTCAAATAATAAAAAATCAAGCTTTGTGATATACTACTTGCCTTGAAACTAAAGGAAAAATATGAAAACAGGAATTCATCCGCAACTTAATCCAATAATATTTGTCGACACTAGTACTGGCAAAGAAATTATTAGTTATTCAACCATTACTAGTGATGAAACTCGCGAGATTGATGGGGTGAAACACTTCGTCATCAAGCTGGATGTGTCTTCGTTTTCTCATCCATTTTTCACTGGTGAGATGCGCTTCGTCGATCGCCAAGGTCGTGTAGACAAATTTATCCAAAAAATGCAAAAGGCTCAATCGGCTCAACCTACCAAAAAAGCCAAGAAAATTAAAAGGTTGGGCGCCACTGATAGCACCGAGGAAGATCACAAAAGTTATCGAGAAATATTGCGCGACAAACAAACCGATATGAGGCAAAGCACGAAAACTGAAAAAAAGAATGTCTCATCCCAACCCCTATCACCAGCAAATTGATCAACTCAAACAACAGATTCAACAAACTCAAGAGTTGGCAAAACAAGATAGTTCTTTTGCCGAGTTGGCGAACGAAGAAATTGTTCGCTTACAAGCAGAGCTAGTACAACTAGAAAACGCGAGTCAGTTGTACGATGAACCACAAACAACTGAATCGCTCATAACTACCGTGCGGTCAAATTGCACCATTGAATTTCGTCCCGGCACTGGCGGCGAAGAAGCCAAAATTTGGGCAGATGATCTGTTACGAATGTATACACGGTTCATTGAACTGACTAATTTTCGCCTCACTTTTGTAGATGATAATGTGATCAAGATCTCAGGTAAAACTTTGTTCGTTTTAAACGAAAATGATGTTGAGATCAGTCTTTCTCCATACGAACTTTTTCGTTATGAAACTGGCGTTCACCGCGTCCAGCGCGTACCCGAAACCGAAAGTCAGGGACGGGTTCATACATCCACAGCCACAGTCGCTGTCCTACCCGAAGTCCCCCCACATGCAGTGGTGATTCGCGACGAAGATTTAGAATGGCAGTTTATGCGTAGTTCTGGAGCTGGCGGACAGAGCGTCAACAAAACTAATAGTGCTGTCCGCCTCACTCACCGACCAACAGGACTAGTGGTGACCGCTCGAAGCGAGCGGTCACAAGCACAGAATCGGAATATTGCCCTAGATTTACTTCGTTCGCAAATCTGGGAAGTTGAAGAAGAAAAACGGTTGCGCGACCTCGGGGAAGCACGATCTGGCATCGGTCGCGCGATGCGCGCCGAAAAGATTCGTACCTACAATTTTCCCCAAAATCGGGTGACTGATCATCGCACTAAGCAAAGCTGGTACAGCTTGGAAACTATTATCGGTGGCGAGCTGACTAAACTATTGCAAGATCTACACAGCCAAATATCCCAGATACCCGATGACGCCACAGCTGAAAATGACACCAACGCAAAAAATGATTTCTAAAAAAACGTTTATTGAGAAGATTTAAGGGTTGCGACTGTCGACTTTTCCTCTCCTTCAGCCCACCAATTGATCTCAATTCGATCTCCCACTTTCATTCTGTTGAGAATAGTAGCTAATTCCTCATCTTTAAGCGCAGTATTGCCAATTTTGGTAATGATATTTCCCGGCACAATCCCAATATCGGCTGCAGTAGAACCCTCAGTAACCTCAATAACATATGCCCCTTGAGGCACTTCGTTAGCCAGGGCCGCTTTTTGAGTAATCATCTGGTATCTAACACCTAAAAATGGCCGTTCAAACTGTCCAGTTTGATTAAAGTTATCTAGAGAAGCTTTAATCACATTTATGGGAATGGCAAAACCTATGTTTTGAGCACCTTGAGATACTGCCACATTCACCCCAATCACTTCTCCTCGGGCATTAATGAGTGGTCCACCAGAATTACCAGGGTTAATCGCGGCATCTGTCTGAATTACTCCTTCCAGTTGCTCAATGGCCGTAAAGCCATTTCCAGCTGTGATTCCCCTTCCCAAGCCAGAAACAACGCCTGTGGTCACAGTATGACGAAACTCTCCAAGTGCTGTACCAATTGCAATCACACTCTCACCGACTCGAATTTTAGTCGAGTCTCCTAAGGGCAAAGCGGGCTTGCGTAAACCTTCAACTTTGATAATCGCCATATCATTGACTGGATCACGATAAATATTGGTGACTACGTACTCGTTTTCTTCCTTATCAATCACCAAGTACTCTGCTCGCGTATCACTAACTACATGCTTGTTGGTTACCACTAGATTACCGTCTTCGACCACAAAGCCTGTGCCGATATCTTGTTGGACTTCCTCAACACTCTGTCCCTCAGGCAAATCAAAGCCAAACGGCAGTAATCCAAAAACCCCACTGCCAAAAGGAGAATAAACCGCCTGCTGTTTCTTGATTGAGACTGTCACCACCGATTCGGAAGCAGCCTCAACAATATCGGGAACGGTGAGTTCTTGATTTCCCTCAATTAGCTCGCCCAGGGGGGAAATCTTTGCCGGCTGCTGTTCATCAGCAGCCGGCCACAACTGATCAGCCCAACCAAGGTTTCTCAACCAAACTGGCTTTTCAATCGTGTCTTTTGACCACAATCCAGCCAAATAGGCTCCAACCATGAAAAGAAAAATTAAAATCCAAGTTTTGGGAATGTTTGAAGTAGATCGGTTTTCTTGCATAGACACCGCTTAATTTATCTAATTATCACAAACTTTGCAAGCTCTCAATGCCCTTGAGTAAAACTTCGTCCTGTTCGGTTTCTGGATCGTCTTCGACCTCGATATCGACACTCATGCCTTTATCATCAATCCAACTGCCACCAGGGAGTAACCAGCGGGCAATCGTAATGTGTAAACCTCCACCATTAGATAGCTCGCGACGATCCTGAACGCTGCCTTTACCAAAAGTTTGTTCACCAACTAGCTTGGTGCCAAGTTGATCCCTCAGAGCGCCAGCGACAATCTCGGAGGCGCTGGCGCTGCCACCGTTGACTAATACGACTAACGGTAAATCTGCCAAACGAGCGGTCCCTCGCGAAGTGTAATCTTTCGAAGAATATTTGCCTTTTTGCGATACTACAACACCATTTCTAATAAAATCACTGGCGACATCAATCGCGACATCGAAAAATCCACCTGGATCATTGCGCACGTCTAGAACAATGCCTCCCAAATTTGATTTTTTGGCAGAAATTTGTTTGACTGCTTCATTCCACTCTTCCATTGTCCGTTCTCCGAAACGGATTAATTTGAGGTGAGCAAATTCCTCACCTGCCTGTTCCACAAACTCAATCTCTACCGAGTTAACCAATATTTCATCACGCCGCAGCTCCATCTCAAACGGCTCAGCGCCATTGTCATCTCGATACAAAGTCAAGATCACCACACTACCCTTGGGACCCCTGATGTGACTCACAGCTTTTTGCAGCGACCATCCTGAAGTTTCCTCTTCAAACTCTGTGCCAGGATCTTTGACTCTGAGAATCAGATCGCCTGCTTTCACACCCGCTTGCTCAGCTGGCGTACCGGGTAGTGGTGCCATCACAGCCAAAATTCCTTCTTTGTATCCCAACTCAATCCCAACGCCAAAAAAAGCACCAGCCAGGTCTTCACCACTGCGCTGGTTATCTTCCGGAGGTAAATACATCGTATATGGGTCGCCCAGGGCAGCCACCATGCCTTGGGTCGCCCCATCAACCATTTTGGCCTCGTCAATTTCCTCAGACTTTAAATAGTCAGTCTGGAGATGCGACCACGCCTCCCAAAAATAAGTCAAGTCAACAGTATCCGGATCTACCTTTTCATTTTTTAAATTGACGCTCTTATCGACTTGGAACTTATCACTAATAACCAAACCCGGTCGAGCGATTAAAGCAATTTTTTCCCACAAGGGAAACCTATACTGAATCACGCTGCCCAAAATAATCAGCAAGCCTGCAACAATCAATCGAGAGCTTATTTTTAATCCCTTTTTCATCGACAACATTGTATAGCACTAATTAATACTCTGTTAAGAGTTGAAACAGCTTCTACTCAATCAGCTCGAACAAAAATTATACTGTTTGAGTATATTGCAAAAGACCGAGATGGCGCGCGCGCTTTACCTCTCTGGCCAACAAGCGTTGATTTTTCAGAGCAATGCCAGTGACCGCGCGCGGTACAATTGCTCCCTGCTCCGAGACAAACTGATACAAAAACTGATAGTTTTTGTAACTTATCTGCTCAGGAGTCACATTAATTTTGCGTCTTATCAATATTCTTTTTTTGGTTTTTTTTGGTTTCATTGTAAATTCTCCTTAATCACAAATTAAAATGGAATATCATCGGCCACATCCTCCGCCTGTGTGACTTCAGATGCGCTTAATGGGTCTGGATCTGACAAAGGTACAGGAGTTTTGGCTTTGGCAGGTGCTTTCTTCCTAGGTTGTGCTGATTTTGACGCAGCTGCATCACCACCACTTTCACCAAAACTTTCGTCCAAGTCTTGAGAATCACCACTTGAGTAACCTGGTCCAGATGAGCGCAGCATGATCATATTATCGATCACCACCTCAGTGGTCCGGCGCTCTACACCATCATCTCCCTGCCAACTCCGAGTTTGTAACCGACCATCGACATAAACTTTGTCACCTTTGTGTAATAGTTGACCACAAATTTCAGCCAGCTTGGACCATGCCACAATATTGTGAAACTCAACACTCTCTTGTTTGTCACCTCCATCTGAAGACCATGTTCTGTTGGTGGCCAAACCGAACGAACATACCGCGGTATTATTTGGGGTAAAACGCAAGTTGGGGTCTCGAGTCAAATTACCAATGAGCATGACTTTATTTAAAGAACGAGATGACATGTATATCCTTTCCAACTGACAAACAATTACTCTTTTTCCTCAAGTTCATTATTACTATACTTCTCTGTGCCAATCACAACTTCAGGTCTGGCTGTCACCAGTAAATAGCGGATCAGGTCTGAACGCAAGCGCAAATCTTGTTCAAAGACTGTCACTTTAGCAGGAAGAAACTCAACTACCCAATGGAAAAACTCAGCCTGAGTATACTTTTTACCAGCGTGCTTAAAAGTATAAGCTAGCTCTTTCTTCCCCCATTCGGCTTGAGAAACAACTGAACCCTTGTGTTTGGCAACTAACTCGGACAAAGACTCGTGAATTTTTTTCAAATCGACTGATGTCAACTCAGCTGGCAGAAGAAAACTCAACTCGTACTGACGAGCAACTTTATCTGCTAATATTTTCATCATCGCTCCCTTCTTCGTTGAGTTGTTCTGAAGCATTTGGATCCGCCGCTGTCTACAGCGGCGGAGAACAACTCAATTTTATTCAATTTACAACTGCGATTATAACACGAAAATTTAGCTGCCAATCAGGAACTCCACCACATCGCCCTCCTGCATCAGATATTCTCTACCTTCAGTCCGGAGTTTGCCCACTTCTTTTGCCCCCTTCCAACCTCCCAAATGAATGAACTCATTGTACTCAACCACATTAACCGCGATCATTTTCCGTTCAAAATCGGTGTGGATCACACCAGCTGCTTTGCGCGCTGTCGTGCCCACTGGGATTGTCCATGCCCTCACCTCTTTTACTCCTGCGGTGAGGAAACTTTGTAAGCCAAGAGCTTGGTACGCACCAGCTATCAGTCTTTCTAACCCTGGCCGATCAATTCCCAAGTCCTTGAGATAAAGTTTTTGATCCTCATCGCTCAAACTGGATAACTCACTCTCAATCTTATTACACATTACGATTACTTTTTCTTTTGGTTCATGAAGCAATTGAGCTGACTGATCACTCAATTGGTCAATGGACTTTGACCCAAGTTGGTCTTCTCCCACGTTGATCACAATTAGCTCCGGTTTAGCGGTCAGCAACGACAGCTCTTTGGCAACTAACTGAAACTTTTTCTGTTCAATTTCACTGTGCTGACCGCTAATTAATTCACTCGCCTGCTTACCTTGGCTCAAAGCTTGGGTCAGCTCACCCACGACTTGCCAACGCTCTTTTGCTTCTTTGTCAGCCCTTCCTTTTGGCTCAACTTGTTTCTCTAAAGTAGCCAAGTCTGCCAGCTGCAACTCGGTACGAACCGTCAATAAATCTTCAACTAGACCCACCGCTCCCTCACGAATGATGTTTGTATCCTCAAACGCGCGCACTACGTGGCAAATCACCGAAACTTCACGAATATGAGATAAAAACTGATTGCCCAAACCCTCTCCCAGATGCGCGTCCTTAACTAACCCAGCAATGTCAACAAACTCAACTGTGGCCGGCTTGATCACGCTGGTGCCCACTACTTGGGCCAGCTGATCCAGCCGGCCATCCGGCACCGGCACCACGCCCACATTTGGCTCGATTGTGGCAAAAGGAAAATTAGCCACGTAAGCCGCCTGCCGCTTCAGTAGCGCATTGAACAAAGTAGACTTCCCCACGTTTGGCAGACCAACAATACCTACACTTAGTGACATAGCATAGTATAACTTACATAAGTAAACTAATTACCATTAACGCGGAGACCATTGAGGCAACTGATTTTGAATAAACGAAAGTAGTACTCGAAATTGCAACTTAATTATTTGTTGAACTAGTGTTCCATCTTTCTGAGTTGTCAACACGAACCTATTTGCATCTAAAAGCTCAACCGCCGATCTCTCACTCTTTACTCCTTCAAGCTTAATTTTTTCAATATTAAAATCAGTAGAGCCGATAATCACATTCAACTGCCAAACATCACCATTTTCCAAGGTGACAATTACGACTGCTCTCCCGACCCCATCACCTTTTACGGAATCGACATCGAGGTCAACAACTCTTGATTGAAAATCCTCTTCTTTAGGAATAGTCTGACCATCAATCACCCAACTCAAAAGCACCCGATCGTAATCTGCATAAGATGCGGCATGAAGCGTGCCGTTACCGATACCTTCAGTAACAGTTTGAGAGTACTCTGTTTGTACTCCACTCTCACCGTTGATTATCTGTGGAAGAGAATACTGAATGTCTCCCCCGTTGGCTTTGCTAAACTCAATCGCAGAAAGCCAGTCCGTTGTGGTTTCTATTCCAACAGTTTTTTGACAATAAGTAACCCCAAGAGCTGTTGCTTGCGGTTTATTGTCAGTCGAGAGTTTCGATACCTTGCTTCCCTCTGTAAATACCGGCATGTACAACCACGCGATCCCGCTTGCGATATTAACGTCATAACCAGCTTTTTGCGTTGCGATCAATTCCTCAGCCATATCTTCAACGGGATCATCATCAACTTTGGATTCAATACCGAATGAGCTTAGCTGCTTAAGTACCTCAATTTTTTGGAGTTGTTCTGGTCGCAATAAATTGATTTTAGCAACCAGCTTACTTTTTAGCATTTCTCGGGTCGCAGTCTCAACATTCTCCTGGTTATTTGCATCCACAGTTGCAGGCAACTGCACGCGTTCACCATAATAAAGGTAACGATGTTCCGGAGCGTTTCCTGCGGTAAAAACTAGAAACGGCGAGCCACCAAGTTCTGAGCAAACTACTTCACCCACGTCAAAATCATCAAAGTTTGTTACTACTTCTGATGGGTTAACCTGCGTCAACTCACTCATCTGCTTGAATAACAGTTGTGATTTTCCTAAAGCATCAATTGTTGGTTTTTTTACAACCAGACTGTATTTTTCGTTAGAGTAAAACACATCAAACCAAGTGGCAGGTGCTGCTGATTCAGACGACAGTAAAGTCTGTTTAGTAAATTGTTCAGTTGTCGGGTCTTTTGTGGCAACATACAAACCACCATCCTGTTCCAACCAAAAAATATGATTGTTTACTGCCTTGAATCGGACAGCGTTTTCGACACGAATATCAGTCTCTGTCATTGGTTCTTCTCCAATGGCTTCTGTGGCGCTGCCCGCTGCTGATGAAGCGACAGCCCCAGATTCTGCTGGCTGAACTCCAACACCAGTAGGACCGGTTTCCGTGTTAATTTCAATAGCTGCCAATGAACTAGCGTCTGCTGTTCTATGTAAAACTAACTCAGTACCGGCAGTTGCTGCTCCAAGAAGTATGCCTTTTAAAAAGCCTCTTCTGCTCAGTTTTTTTCCATCGGGTTCTTTAGAAGCATTTTCTTTTGGGTTATTTGGCATGTAACTCTTTCTGTGATTTTTTATACCAGCTCGCTTATATGCGTAATCAAGTATTATATTACGACATAATTGCTAAATTAAACAATGCTCAATTATTTTCTAGCCTGGACCTTTTTCGTTTGCATCTTCTCGATCGCTTTGCGCAGGTGCCGTGAAGCAGTGCTGAAAGCTTGATTGATCGCTTCGTACATATCCACTGCAGATTTAGTAACAGCGGTGTCTTTACCTGGAACTTCAACTACCACGGTGGCAGAATTTGCCTGGGGATCGTTATGCTTACGCACCACACTTTCCAAAAAAACTTTGATCTGACTGACTTTGTCACTTAGCCGGTAAACCTTATCTGCTTGCGTCTGGACGTGCTGACGCATGCCGTCGGTAACTTCAAAGTTTTTAGACGAGACTGTGATCTTCATCGATCAACCTTTCTGAAATAATTAATACAAAAAATAGCTAAAAACGAAGCTGGGGATACTTTTTGAAAACAAAACGAGACAACGCTCATCTAATTGCTGATAGTAACAAAAAAAGAGAAAAAACTCAAATGGATGTTATAGGCACGCACTTTCCGGAAAATTACTTTGTACAAATTGCATAGGTGA
>CAZZBW010000019.1:0-9640 GCA_964653045.1 uncultured Pseudomonadales bacterium
TGGTGCTCCAAACAGTACTAGGGGTTGAATTGCGAATCCAGGCACAAGGTAAAGTGCCAACCACAGTAAAAAAGCATTGAGGAGGATTGAGAACAATCCCAAAGTTACTAAGTTGATCGGTAAAGTCAGCAGTTTGAGAATGGGCTTGATGATGCTGTTGATAATTGTCAGCACTATGGCGAAAATTATCAGTGTCAGCCAGTCAGTGTAGCTAATATTGGGTAGTAGCCACGATAAGATCAAAATCGAGCCGATGGTTTTGAGAAATGGTTTAAGCATATTTTCAAGTATACTTTGTCAAGCTTCGTCTGACAACTCTGTCGAGTTTAACCTGTTCGAAACAGCTGGCTTAAACATTTTTTTAGTATGCAGGCGGTGGTACTGGCGCTGCCCAAAGCGATGGGCAGCATCACGAACTGCTTGGACCAGTTGTAGGGCTGGATGGCGCGCATCCAGCCCTACAACTTGCCACTCGATTTTTTGCTTGAGCCCGTTTGGTTTAGAGTTTTTTTCTAGCTTGGGGAAGATGAGTCTGTCCGGGTCCTTGGCAATGCCGATTACAGGATTGGCCCACTGCCAGATCTTGAGTACTGCCCGTACTTGGCCCTTGCCACCATCAATCACGATCAAGCCGGGTTTACCCCACTCTGAGTGATTTTGACGACGCAGTAACGCTTCTTGAAGCATCGCGTAATCATTTGGCTTGTGGACAGAACGAATATTAAACAGGCGGTGCTCGCTGGGTGTTTCTTTACCATGAATAAAGGTGACTTGTGAGACAGTCGCATCAGTGCCGGTGATATTACTGACGTCATAACCTTCAATCCGATCAATTGAGTACTGAATGGGGACACCTAGGTGAATCTTGAGCAAGCGCGACAGATATTTGAGTTGATTTTCTCCTGAATCATCTGCCAGAGCAAGGGTTTGCCAGTCAGGTTGGAGGCGGTATTTTGGTTGGGTGACATACTCAACAGCTTCAATCTGCTGCTTGAGCCGAGCCGCTACTTCGTAATTTTCTTGGTTAGATTGTTTATTCATCTCAGCTTTAAGCTGACGAACTAATTTTGAAGATTGACCGCGCAGAAACAGAGCTAGTTTATTGATATTTTGTTGGTATTCTTGGCTGGTAATCTTGTCACAGCATGCTCCAGGACAGAGTTGCAAATGGTAGTAAAAGCAGGGTTTACCTGATTCCGGTGTTGAACACCAAGGGAAAATTCTTCGGGCAAGCTTCAGTACTTGGGTGACCATAAAACCTGAAGAAAATGGGCCAAAAATCAGGCGCTGATTTTTGGCATGAAGTAACGCGGTTTTCCTCAATTGAAGGACGCGAGGAAATTTTTCATCAGTGATCTGAATGTAAAGAGGACTTTTGTCATCTTTGAGTAAGATATTGAACTCTGGTTGGTAAGTTCTGATTAGTTCGGCTTCGGTTAGCAGGGCCTCGATTTCATTTGTCAGTTCTTGGAACTTGAGTTGTTTTGCCTGATTGACTAGCTGTTGTTTGTCTGGGGTGAGACGGTTAATTTGAGAGTAATTCTTGACTCGCTTGTTGAGATTCTTGGCTTTGCCGACGTACAGCACTTTGCCGTTTACGTCTAAAAACCAGTACACTCCCGGTGATGAGGGTAAGACAGGTAATACCTCCTCCCAAGTACCAATAGAACTTGGTTGAGAGCCAGAGCTCGGGTATGGCGAAGATGGTGTAGGTTTTTTCTTCATAAACCTGATTTTCGAGTTTAGTTTGAACACTTAGTTTAGCTAATTCTGGTTTAAAACCGCTGCGAGTCAAACTCAGTACATGTTTCTCTTGAGCAAAAGGTAGCACGTAACTCTTTGGCTCTTGACTCAACCACTTGATTTGATGATCAAGTTCAAGTGGTTCAAGCAGCAACTCTAGATTATACCAAGCTTGGCCGGTCAGATTTTCCAGTTTAATTTGATAAATGGGCAGATTAAATCGCCAAATTTTAATCGGCTCAAGCGCGACTTGGAAACGCGGTTGATCAAAGCTTATTTGATCAGATGTCGTTACCGAAATGGTTTTTTGTTGAGCATAGTTTTGTTGGTACGATCCAGGTGGAAGTGGGTCAGTACTAGATACACCATGTCGAACAAAGACCAGGTGGCTCAAATCAAAATGATTAAAGTAATCGATTCCGCCAGTAGTTTTTTCCCAAGTTGGGTCAATGGCTCTCCACGATTGGCTATTCGCGTCGTAGTATTCGGGCCAAGTGTGCAAAATATCACCTACAAAACTTGATGGTCGGTACTCTTCTTGAGTGGAGTAAGCATAGCCAACACTCCGGCGAGCGGGGGTCCCCTGGCTTCTAGCCAGGGCAACAAATAAATCTGTGAACTCCTGACAAGTAGCATTGTTCGGTTGGTTTAAAGTTCCAGCTGCGCCTTGTCTCTCTCGGATTTGATCGAGTGACTCTGTGGTGTAATTAAGCTTGTTTACCACCATTTGGTAAAGTGATTGGGGTGAAGTTGACTGATTAGCTAATAGTTGATTGAGTTGGGCCTGTTCGAGTTTCCAATACGGTGCAGCTGTTAAATGGTCTGGTTGGGGAGGAAACTGAAGTTGTTGGTTCCAACTTTCTAGATACAACTCGGTGTTAAGGTTGGTAGTAATAATTGTAGTTTGGTTGGCTGGCAGGTTGTACCAAGCCAGCCAGTTACCATCAACATCCCGCTCAATTTTGATTGGCCTTGGTTCTAACTGGCTGTAATTGACTCGTTGCCAGGGAGTGTCAGGGGGAATCGGGATACTCAATTGTTGGACGCGCTTCGAGCTGTTGGTTAACTCGTACTTCATCTGGACTGTGTACGCCTGCTTTTGGCCGAAGACCAAAAGCAGGCTTGATTGTGGTGGTTGACGAAAGGTGAAACGCTGTACGTCTCCTAAGATTATTTTTTCATCAAACTCAGGTTGGGCTCGGTAAGGATCACCAAACTTCAACGGAACTTCGACGTACACAACGGCAGACTCATTTTGATTTTGTTGCTGACCGGGTAGATTTAGCTCCAGTACCGATGAGTTTAAATTTGCCAGAACTGGACTTTCATACTGAATCCGAAATTTTCGCGCCTGCCCCTGGCCAACAACTTGATTGGGGAAAGATAAATTGATACTTACTCCCTGGTCGGTTTTACTTATTTGTGGTTCGATGGAGACACCTTCGTTTTGAGCTTGAATATTTTGTAGTTTTAGATCATTGAGCTCTAAACTAAATTGGGTAATGTATGTATTGGTAGTCAAGTTGGTGACAGCGTAGTCCTTGATCACATGGGTTTGACCAGTAGCATCAACGTGGTAAGTTGTTTCTACTTGAGTCTGAAACTCCGCTTGAGCTAGAATTTGTTGGGGAAATATCAAACAAATGAAGAAAAGGATTAAACTAAGGTGTAGAGGCAGTTTCACAGTGTAAATTGTAGGGTTTTTTGCTCGATAACGCCAGTATGACAATACTGATGGATTGACTTAACTTGGGCGAGGGTCACTGGTTAGATCAGATGCCAGGTATTTTCCAGTGATAGAATCGGAACAATTCAGCAGTGTCGCAGGTGAGCCACTGAACACCACCTCTCCTCCACCGTCGCCTCCCTCTGGACCCAAATCGATGACCCAATCAGCATTGCGAATAATATCGAGGTTGTGTTCAATCACAATAACGGTGTTATTCTGCTTGACCAGTTGGTCAAGCACATTCAGCAGTTTCTGCACATCAGCGAAGTGAAGACCGGTGGTTGGTTCATCCAAAAGATAAACGTGGTGACTAGGAGTTTGGTGAGATAGCTCTCGAGCTAACTTAAGGCGTTGCGCCTCTCCTCCTGAGAGGGTCGGCGCTGGCTGCCCAAGTTGCAAATAACCTAATCCAACCTCTTTGAGAGTGCTGAGTTTGCGACCCAGCAGTGAGTTATGCTGAAAAAATTCCAGAGCCTCATCAACCGTCATCTGCAAAACTTGATCGATTGACTTACCTTTGTACTCCACAGCTAAGGTTTCTTGGTTGTAGCGCTTGCCATTGCAGACGTCGCAAGTGACGTAAACATCCGCCAAAAACTGCATCTCTATCTTAATTTGGCCATCTCCCTTGCAGGCTTCGCATCTTCCCCCCTTAGTGTTGAAACTGAACCGGGATGGAGTGTAACCCCTCACCCGTGACTCAGGAGAGTAGGCAAAAAGTTGACGAATTTGATCAAAAGCTTTGGAGTAGGTAGCCGGATTGGAACGTGGGGTTTTGCCAATGGGTTTTTGATCAATTAAGTAAGCTTTGGTGATCGATTCCGGTATACTAATGCTTTCAATTGCTCCGGGTTTTTCATCTGGTTTAAGCCCAAGCTGCTGGACCAGATTTTGAAACAAGGTGTCGTGGAGTAAACTGGATTTTCCTGATCCAGAGACGCCAGTAATGCAGATCAATTTGCCTAGGGGAAAATCGACATCAATGTGTTTGAGATTATGATGTGACGCGCCAAAAATGCGGATACTACCTGGAGAGTGTTCTTCCGCATCTTCATCTACTAGTTGGGGTTGAGTTAATTTTTGGCGCGTCACCTGTTTCTTGCCGGACAAATATTTACCAGTCAAGGATTGAGGATTGGCCTTAATTTCATCTGGAGTGCCGGCTGCGACAATCTCCCCGCCTTTTTTGCCCGCTTCGGGGCCGAAATCAAACACATAATCGGCGGCTTCGATCACTTCCTGATCGTGTTCGACCACAATCACGCTATTACCTTTGTCTCGTAGATTTTTGAGGGTGGCGATCAAACGATCATTATCTCGCTGATGCAGACCGATAGTGGGCTCATCAAGAATATATAGAACTCCGGATAGTCCTGTACCAATTTGACTGGCCAGGCGAATGCGTTGGGCTTCACCGCCCGCCAGAGTAGAAGCTTCACGATTGAGTGTCAGATAATTGAGCCCAACCGCTTTAAGAAAGCTCAATCTACTGGTAATCTCTTTGAAGATATCCACAGCAATGGTTTGCTGTTTGGGAGTGAGAACGTCTGTTTGATCATGAAGTCTGCCCAACCAAATTAAATTTTGATAGATCGAAAGTGCGGTAAATTGGGCAATGTTAAGATCATCAATGGTCACGGCCAGCGCCTGAGGATTCAGTCGCTGGCCGTGACACTCTGGACATGTCTGCTTAATCATGTATTGAGCAATTTCTTGACGAACAAAATCGGACTCGGTTTCACCGTAACGTCTTTCCAAGTTTTTGATGAACCCCTCGTATTGTTCTCTGATGGTGGTCATTCTTCCTTCACGATTTGTGCCATCAACAACGTAGGTTTTATCGTCACCAAAAAGAAGAATATCTTGAGTGTGTTGATCCAGCTGATTGAAGGGTGTTTTGCGGAAGTCGAAGCCACGACTTTCCACTACTTTTTTGACTAACCTCGCCCACCACGAATCGCTGCCCAAAACTTGGGCAAAGGGAATGATTGCGCCCTCACTTAAGGTCAGCTCGGGAGCGAGGATTCGTTGTTGATCAATCTTCAAAATTACTCCTAAACCGCTGCAGTGCGCGCAGGCGCCCTCAGGGGCATTAAACGAGAAGAGGCGTGGTTCTAGATCAGGAATCGAGATGCCACAACTGCTGCAGGCCAATTTTTCACTGAAGAGATAATCCTGAGATTGTTTGGGTTGAGCTGGGAAATCCAGAGATTGATCTTGAATCATTGAGCCAATCATCAACCCGTCTGCCAACTTCAAACTTTGCTCAATTGATTGGCGCAAACGACTCAGGAGCAAACTCTTTTCACTTTCTGATTTATTTTGGGCTTGACTCCAGCTAATCCGGTCTATCAGCACATCAACGGAATGACGGTTGGTTTTGATCAGACTGAGTGGTTCTGAGAGGTCATAAAGTTGCTTGTCTACGCGAATCTTACTGAAGCCCTGTTTGCTGAGTCGGTTGAATAAAGCCGCAAACTCGCCTTTTTTATCTCTGATGACTGGGGCAAGAATCATCATTCTAGCTAAACCAGTTTGTTGTACCTGCTCGTTGATCAGCTCAACTAATTGCTGCGCAATCTGGTCCACAGATTGCGCAGCAATTTTCTGTCCGCAGTTAGGGCAATTGGGTTGGCCAACTTTGGCGTAGAGTAAACGCAGGTAATCGTAAATTTCGGTAATTGTGCCCACGGTTGAACGTGGATTGTGAGAAGTCGTCTTTTGATCAATCGAGATGGCCGGGGAAAGTCCGTCAATATGCTCGACCTCAGGTTTTTTCATGATTCCCAAAAACTGTCGAGCGTACGAGCTGAGTGATTCGACATAGCGACGTTGGCCTTCGGCGTACAACGTGTCAAATGCCAGTGAGCTTTTGCCACTGCCGGACAAACCAGTAAAAACCACTAACTGGTTTTTGGGAATCTTCAGCGATACGCCCTTGAGATTGTGCTCACGGGCGCCACGAATTTCGATGTAAGTTGGTGAGGCGGCTGTTGACATAAGTAAAAGAGGGTAATTATAACCGAAAAAGCAAGTTAATTCACTCCCTAAGCCGTTGCTCATCAACTAAGTTAATTCTTGAGTTACAATACTTTGGTTAACGTTTTTGCTAGTTAACAAAACGCGCCGAGATGTTGGAATCGGTAGACAAGCACGGCTTAGAACCGTGTTCCCGCAAGGGAGTGGGGGTTCAAGTCCCCCTCTCGGCACCACTTCTACAGTACTTTTTTTTGCTTCGTTCCAACCTGCCTTTTATTGTTTTCCTTTTGATGACATCACAATGAAAAGTTGCTACAATATTTGCCGTGGCCAACCAGCGAATTGTCAACTATGTGCAGAAATCTCTTGAAGGAGGGTATTCGATTGAGCAAATCACTACAGCTCTTGTTGAACAAGGTTGGAACTCACCAGAAATACACGAAGCTTATCTTCAAGCTTTAGAAAACATTCAGCAAAAGAAAGCAGCTCAAGCTGCCCTTCCTCCTCCACCAAAAAAGTCTGAGTGGAGTTTGGAGATAAGACACTTATCTGTTTCACAGGTTTTATTGTTTCTTGGCGGTTTGGTAGTTGTGTTAGCAGGAATTACCTTTATTGGCACTAATTGGTCCCAGTGGGGATATGTGGGGCGAATACTCGCAATCTTATTGCCCATGTTAATCTGTTATGGGGCAGGTGCACCCATGTTTTTCAGCCGCGAACATAAAAAAGAAGGTGCAGTGTTCTTATTTATTGGTTCGCTACTCTTCCCTATTTTTTTGACAGTAACTTTTTTGGAATTAAAAATTTTCACCGAAGAGATCGAAGACCAGCTCTACTTGGCTGTTTCGCTGTTGTCGGTTGTTCTATACTTAGCTTCTAGCTTTATTTTCCGTTTTCCCATTTGGGCATTTCTTTATCACGTTTTTGGGATATTTATGTACTATAGTTTTCTTAAAGTTATAGGAGTTGGTGATTCATACAAAGAACTCACAATGTCATGGTTTCTCTTGATACCAGGCACTTTATATATATTTATGAGCTTACTTTATGAAAAATTTCAACATGCGGAGGAAGGAAGGTATTCGCATCTTATTGGAAATTGGGTAGTTGTATTTTCATTGTTGAGGCTTTTTAGAGAGGTTTTGTTTGAACATTATTCCGATAATTCAAAATTCATCATATTCGTTCTATTGGTCTTGGGAATGGGATATTTTGGTATCGGAATCTTAATGGAGAAACTAAAATACATAAAGTACAGTAGGTTTCCATATTTGATTGGTACAACGGTGGTTTTTGTCTCACTGGCGCGTATTCCTTGGATTCCTGAAATGGATTTATTTGATGTTTATGATTATGCCGGCCTTAAACAATTCCCGAATATACTAGAAGTGGTGATAGGTTTTTTATTTTTGTTAATCAGCTTTCTAATTAAAAATCTAAAAATTTATCAACTTGAAAAAGCAGCTAAATTCAGCCTACTGTTTAACTGGGTAGGTCCTTATTGGGTGTTGCAGGCGTTGCGTGAACTTGGATCACATGGTAGTCAGCCGGTTTATGAAACTTTATTGTTACTTGCCAGCTTGGGATTCATCTTTGGCAGTATTCCCATGAAAGTTCGGCAATATTTATATATTGGTACAATATTTTTAATTATTTACATTTTTGGTATAGGCGCGGAGTATTTCCAAGATCAGATGGGTTGGCCGATGACGCTTTTTGTCGCTGGTCTGGCATCAATGGGGGTGGGAGTTTTGATGGAGAAGTTTCGGCGAAAGTATTTTACAGTAAAGAGAGTTTAGCTGCCGGTGGTCACTACGTTGGTTTCACCTGCTTCTCTGCCCTTTTGCCGGTCGTTGTACTTGATCTCACTCATGAATTGATTGACACCCTTTGCCCACGCGCCCTCAGGGCTATTGGGAGTGTACTTAGTCATGATTTCTTCGGGGGTAACTAAACCCTTATCGATATAGTTTTCCTTAAGAATTTTGGCTGCAGTAGCGAAATTTTCTTGGTACGACTCGAATCGCCAGGTGCCACGACTGTGGACGCCCAGACCCAAACAATTAAACGAGTTTTCAGGGATAACTTTGCACATGCCACTTTCCTTCATCGCGATTGCAGGTAAAAGACTAAAGTCGAATTGAAACTCATCTGCAATCGCCACGAGCTGTTGATGTAAATCAGGTTCTGTCTCAAGCAGTTTGGGGTTGTGGCGGTTGATGAACTCTTTGATGGCTTGGGGACGGGCATCAGCAGTCTCCGCGATGACTTTTTCACTGGTGCTTCCTAGTACTTGATCAGTGTTGGCGGCAGGTACGCCGATCAGGGGTGAGACAGTCACAGCAGCTCCTGTGGCAGCAGCTCGCTGCTGCCACAGGAGCTGATAAGTAGCGATGCTGGTTAGACTTAGGCCGGTAACGAACAAAGCCCACGAAAAAAACAAAAAGACTTTTCTCATTTTGATAGCTGAGTATACCAAAGATTTACAACTTTGGTCAGCACGATTCGATATATAATCAGCTTGAAGATGCACGACTCCTGCCATCATCAACTCAAGCTCTTGGGAATTTTGCTAGTATTTTTAATTGGCATGATTTTCCCTCTTCCTGCAGCTGCTGCTTCTCAAGATAAATTGGGTATTCATATCATGCACATCGATGAAATCGAGCTAGCAGGAGAATTTTTGCAAAGTTTGGAGTTAGATCGCGAGCAATGGCGGTATGTAACAGTGCCGTTAGTTTTATCTGATCTTGAACAGTTTGAGAGTTGGCAAAATAATTTCAACATAGCCAAAAAATATAAACTCAGACCAATTGTGCGTTTGGTCACAGAATTTAAAAACAATGCTTGGCAAATTCCAACCAAGAAAGATGTGGTGGAGCAGTTGGAGTTTTTAAGTAAATTGGAGTGGCCAGATGAAAAGCGCACGGTGATCGCCTATAACGAAGTCAACCATGCTGCTGAGTGGGGAGGGCAACTTGATCCAAAAGGTTATGCCGAGATACTACAATTTGTACTCGCTTGGTCTCACAGTGAGTCCGAGCGCATCGCAGTTTTGCCAGCCGCACTTGATCTCGATGCTCCAAATTCTAACAAGACGCGTCGAGCCCTAGAATATTGGCAGTATGTTTACGAAGCACGACAAGAGATATTCTCTGAGCTCGATGGTTGGAACTCTCACTCTTATCC
>CAZZBW010000019.1:9650-17527 GCA_964653045.1 uncultured Pseudomonadales bacterium
GGTTTTGTGGGCTCGCCGCGCAACTCAGGCTTGAACTCTATCAGCGGCTTTGTAGTGGAATTGAGTTGGTTAGATCAGCTCACCAGCGAAAGACTACCAGTTTACATTACTGAAACGGGTTGGAAAGATATTCTGAGGACCGGTCCTATGATAAGTAGCTACTATGAGTACGCGCTGAATAATGTTTGGGACAACGACCGAGTGGCAGCGGTCACGCCTTTTGTCCTAAAATCACAGCCGGGACCGTTTGCGGAGTTTAGTTTTTTAAACGAATTGAACTTACCCACGCGCCAACACACCAGCTTATTTAACGCCCTGAAACGAATTAATGCTAAGGAAGAAGCAACAAATTAGAAAAACTAAAGCGTGGCTGTGCTCCAAGCAGGGATCGAACCTGCAATCTCCCCGCTAAGCGGGGCGCTCTATCCAAACGAGTAATTAACTATCTGAAGTGCTCCAAGCAGGGATCGAACCTGCAACCTTCCCGCTAAGCGGGACGCTCTATCCAAACGGATAATTAACTGTAAGAAGTGCTCCAAGCAGGGATCGAACCTGCAACCTTCCCGCTAAGCGGGACGCTCTATCCAAACGGATAATTAACTGTAAGAAGTGCTCCAAGCAGGGATCGAACCTGCAACCTTTGGTTCCGAAGACCAACGCTCTATCCAATTGAGCTATTGGAGCAGTGTTGTGCTCCCCCAATTATATCCCATTAGTGTATAATTTATGTTGTTACAGCCAGCCCAAGAAAAAGGAGCTATATGCTGTTTAAAGCCAATGTTAATTGGTTGCCTATGGTGCAACGCACCGTCGATTTTTTTGATGTCAAGAAACGAATCCAAGACACTCATAAACAGATCGATGACAAGTTATTCATGAGGCCGTTTATTACCATTGCGCGTGAGCCAGGTAGTGGCGGTGCGCCAATTGCTTTTGCAGTTGCCAAAAAATTGGGCTTTGAGCTGATCGATGATCAAATCATTTCCGACGTAGCCAAATCAACCAAAAGGCGGTTGGAAGTAATTAAGAATTTGGACGAACGCAGCCGATCCAACATGGAGGACATGATTCAATCATTTCTTAATCCTGAATATGTGGGAGAGCAGAGATTTGTCAAGGCGCTGTTTCGCACGGTTTTGGGTTATGCGCATCAAGGAAAAGTGGTAATCATTGGTCGTGGTGCCAACTTCATTACTCCATTCGGTAAAGGTTTACATGTTTGGGTGACAGCGCCCTACGCGACTCGGGTGCAACGAGCCATGGATTTCGAGGGTTTGACCAAAGAGCAAGCCAAGAAAGTCATTGCTGATACCCAAAAAGAGCGGCGTGATTTTGTCGAGCAGTATATAAGTAAAGATGCGCGTAAGCCGAACGCCTATGATATTACTATTAACACTCAATACTTCAAGATTGACGAGGCCCGGGACGTAATTATTGCTGCATTTCACAAAAAATTTTCCAACAGTCTTACCAACCCACTCAAGAGATTCGCTGAGCATAAGGACTAATCAAGTATTTTGGTGGGGATTTGATAGAATTACCTATGTAATTGCCGAAGTGGCGGAATGGTAGACGCGCACGCTTCAGGAGCGTGTTCCTTTTAACGGGAGTGGAGGTTCGAGTCCTCTCTTCGGCACAACAACTAAAAGCTAAATTGAGATGATCCAATTGAGACAAAACTCTTCATCTGACATTTTTTCGATCTTAAATTGATCCACCTTAGTAATGTTGGGGTAGGTTGACAACGGCAAGTTGTTACATAGGTTGTCATTAATTATTTTAACTTGGTTACCGCTGTCTAAAATGGAGTTAATTCCCTTATTGTTAAGTTCTTTGACTAAAGGTAGTAACTCGGGTTGATCTTGCGCCGTTTTGCACTCGGATATTATTGGATCAATAATGACGGTATCATACTGAGCTAAGTCGGTTTTTTTATTAAAGCAATTATCTTTTATGTCAAAATTACGAAAATTTACTTCTGGGTGAGCCTCGTCAACAATTTTTAAAGCAGCTAGCTCAGTTGCTCCTGGCTGAAGGTACACGATCAATGCATCCCGCATACCAACGACATCCTGCATGAGAACAAGAATTTTTTTATCAGATGCAGTTCTGCGGAGATAATCAGCTAATACTCTTTGGTATAAACGTACTCCATTGGCAGAATATACTGGGTAGCGGAAGTAAAATTGGTAGCAAAAATTACCGATGCTGAATAAATAAATTACCATCAGCAGGATTTTAACCAGTGTTTTCTGTTTTGTAATTGACCAAAATCCAACACCGATCACCATCAGCATAATTAAGTAACTCCAGCTCATTCGAAAAATATACCAATCATTGGAATTATTGATTTGAATGGGGATTAATCCAATAAAAAACCAAAATAAAAATATCCAGAATACGGACCTTTTTCGATTAAATAAGTAATAGCTTCCAGCAAAAATCAACAAAAAATCTATAAAATAAAACAAACCGTGTGACCAAACAGAAAATCCACTGATTGCAGGTTCATTGGCAACAAAAATCCGGTGCAAGTCTAGAGCGTCTGCCAGTTTAGAAGTTTGATCAAAGTAGAAACTCAGCACTTTGTTGGCACCGATTTTTTTCAGGGGTGTTTCTAAGCTCATCCTTCTTTGGGTATCAACCGCTTGCGAAATCTCGCTCTGATATTCATCTCCCCAAATCGTGTTCTGTGATACTCTTTCACTCGCTTTTTGGTTCGGTAATTTAAATATTAAATAAGAAATGAAGACTAAGAGTAAGGCGACTGACAAGAATGAAAAGTATAAGGTATTCTTACGATTCTTCTTATGTGATGTAAACTTTTGAATCAAAGGTGGAATGATTATTAGGGGATAGATCAATTTTAGGCCTTGATACTGGAAAAAACCGAGAGCAAGTATTGGAATGGACAGTAATTGAAAAGATTTTTTTGAAGAGAGCAACAACAGCAAACCAGCCAGATAAAACCAGACAGAAAATAATGAATCAAAGCTCCACCTGCTTAATTGCCACAGCCAGGGATTAAAACAGGCAACCACAAACACCCAAAAAGCCATGTCAGTGGACTTGAGTAGTTTTTTTACCAAGAGATAGATGAGGATTGGTAAAGTAGTGCCAAATAATAATGGAAAAATTCTACCTGCGACAAAGGGATTGTCAGTTAGCAAAAACCCAAGGCCGTAAATTACTCCAGGTAGCTCCGCAAACATATGGTGAAATGGCTCAATTTTCCAAGGCTGCCAATTTCCGGATAAATCAGTGCCGGTTTTAGCCAGAGCATAAGCATTGGCTAAATAAATTTTTTCGTCAGGGTGAAACGCAGCTGGAAATAAGTCGAATTGGTAAATTTTAAAAAATGCTGAAAGAAAAAAGACAAGTAACCAAGCAATCTTTTGCCAATCCTTCATTAAATAATTGTAACATCGATTCAATAGATATTTTTTTTGAGTTATAATAACTGTCTGGTCGCCCGGGTGGTGAAATGGTATACACGTACGCTTGAGGTGCGTATGCCGTAAGGTGTGGAGGTTCAAGTCCTCTCCCGGGCACGTTACGAGTTGATTCTTTGTAGTCAAGAAGTAAGGACGCTTAGCTCAGTTGGTTAGAGCACCGCGTTTACATCGCGGGTGTCGGGGGTTCAAGTCCCTCAGCGTCCACAAAAATTTATATTAGGAGCTAACTCAAATATCATGTCTAAACTAGATAAATCTAACATTGTGTTTCGTTCTCCGACTCTTGACGATGCTTTTGAAATGAAATCGTATATCAATACGCTTTCAAGTGAAGAAACTTTTATTCGTCTGCAGGGCAGGCAGCTTTCATTAGCAGAAGAAAAAAAGTACCTAGAAGAAATGCTTGAAAAGATATCAAAGCACACTGTCATTATTATCCAAGCATGGATGGGGCAAGAGCTAGTTGGCGTGGCTGATTTACGATTGCGCGGAGACACTGAGTCACACGTTGCTGATTTTGGTTTAACAGTAAAAAAATCTTATCGGGGTCAAGGTTTGGGACGCGAACTAGCAAACAGAGTTATGAATGAAGCAAAAAAAATTAATGCGTTACAGATAGTTGTCCTAACTGTGTTCGCTGATAATCAAGTGGCGATTAATTTGTACCACAGCCTGGGTTTTAAAGATTTTGGTAAATTGCCTCGGGGGTGCTATAGGAGAAAAAAATATGTCGATCATATATATATGTACTTAGAGTTGTGATGATGATGGGGGATGTTTGTTGTACAATACAAAAGTTACTGCCAAGCTAGCCAAGTTGGTCACGGCGCATGTCTGAAAAACATGAAATCAAGGTTCGATTCCTTGGCTTGGCACAAGTTAGCAAGTAACTTGGCTTAACAATAAAACACAGTTCGCGGGAATAGCTCAGTTGGCTAGAGCGTCTCCTTGCCAAGGAGAAGGTCGCGGGTTCGAGTCCCGTTTCCCGCTCAGGGTTCGCGCGGGTGCGAGTCCTCCCGATTTGCATCGGGACAGGCTGTTTCCCGCTCAAAAGTTACAGAAAAAAACAGTAAATCACACAAACCAATGCTAGCTCATGAGGTAATGAGTATATTTATGATAAGATACAATCGTTATGGAAAATCAGCCAATCACCAACCCTTCTGATATTTCTACAACTGATCCAGCAGTTGTTAATCAGCCCTTTACTTCACCACAAACAAAAACCAACTTTGTGATGCCAATACTAGTTACTCTACTAGTAGGCGCAGTTGTTTTTGGTTTCGCAGGATATTATTTAGGTGCTTTATCTAATTTGACTAATACTCCACAACAAATAGTAACTGAAACAAATAATGCAATTATTCCCTCATCTACTCCTACAATGAGTCCAGATGTCCCTACCGAATCATCTTACACATATAACTCTTTTTCTTTCTCATATCCCAATGATTGGAAGTTTTCTTCAAAAAATGATGACGTTAACTTTCCATTAAAAGATAGATTAACCTTTGATGATGAAGTTATTGCAATCAGTAATGGCGAAATTCACCTCATTGTTAATATAAGTGTGGCAGATCAGCTAGAAGCCGGGGGAATTTTTGGCAGTGACAAGGAATATGAAGAATATATTAGTATGCATGATAAGGTTGCGATACAAGGGTCCACTTTCTACCTTACAAGAAGTCATCTTTCAATTTCATCTCTCGAAGAGGAACACTCAGGACCTGCAACGTGGGGTGCATTAAGTGAGTATGTGCCGAACAAGACTACTGGCAGTGGAAATATTTTCAAAGGATACGAGCAAATTATTAAGAGAAATGGTTATAGGTATAATTTCATTATTGTTGGTCAACAAGAGGGAGTTACACCTTATGCAATTCAGTCAGATTTGAAGAAAATATTAGAATCTATTAAGTGGTAAAGTCATTTATTCCCAATTTATCTTTGAGAGCAGTCAGCCGCACCACCAAATTGGGAGTAATGAGTTGATACAGGTCCGATCAAATTAGGGTTACCAGCTCAAAGATGTTCAGATTATTTCTATTTTCTCACAAACACAATTGCATTGGGGATGTTGCGGCCGGGGCCGACTTTGTAGCCGCCGCTCCAAAGAGCGGTGGAGCCGCCGCTATCGAGGTTGAGGGCGTTGTCCATGCCCAGAGTTTTGAGCGCGAGGGCCGATTCAGCCACAGTCGCGCCATGGACAACGCCAATATACACCGTGTTACCACGGTTGGCGACAAAGCTACGATTACCTTTCGAGCCTTTTTTGATATCGCCATCACCCGTGAATCGAACTTGGTTGCCGCTAACTAATAGCGGGTAATTGGAGAGCATGCTGTCAATGCCAGTGTCTCTCCCCCACTCTGACGCTGAGCCAACAAAGCGAATGTAACCGCCGCCAAAAATCACCGCTGGATTATTGCTGTAGACGTTATTGGATGAATTAAAGTAGGTTTTGTCTTTATTCATCACGAGTAAGTCAAAACTATTGGTTTTACCCGCACAGCTGGGATAAGTGGCGGGGCAAAAGTAGGTACCGTTGATCCCAGCGTAACCACCGTTTCGTGAAACGTAGTCTGAAAGTGGCAAAACTGGGCAGTCATTACCACAGTCACTGCCACTGGCAGTATCAACGATCACTTTGGTAGAGCCGAGGTCGGCAGCGATTAAGCTGACGACATACCTACCATGCTCGGTCTCGACTGCTTGGCGGCTGTAACCGGAGTCAGGAGCTGTGTTGGAGACAGGGGCTTGGGGGGTGGGAGCAACTGCCGCAGCCGCCATTTTTTGTTCGACGCTTTTGATCTCGGCTCTAACTGCCACCAAACTGGCGCTGGCTGAAGTGTAATTTTGCTCAGAGAGTTGAGCCAGGGCTTTGGCCAAACTTTCTTGAGCCTTGGTCAGGTCGGCTTTTTGTTCGCTGAGTGCCAGAATATCTTCGTAAACTACTGAGCTATCGAGAAATGATTTTTGCATGGCGGTCATCGTGGCCGCTAGTTGGTCATTGCGGACGCGTTGATCTTCAGCCAAAAGTCTCGTCACTTCTGCTGAGCTGCTAGCCAGCTCAGCTGACAAGACCGTGACCTGCTTGTTCAGAGTAGCGACTTCGGCTTGATACTGTCCTTTAGTATTTTGGAGAGTTAATCCCAGCCAAGTAATCAACCCAAGGCAAATAACAGTAACAATAATTGTGACAATCAGAAGAAATAGACGCTTTTTCTTTTCTGGAACATTTTTCACTCCATCATGTTAACACGACGGGTTGAGTTTTGGCTAATTGTGGTTTTGGCCTTGGAAAAAAGGGCGAGAACATGTAGTAACATCCCCAAGTACAGTAATAACTCGGTTACTTCTGACCACTCGCCGATCGAAAAACTACCTTGTGATTGCCAAATGTTAAATAACGCAATGGCGATAAAATATGGTGCCAGCCAGGGTTTTGGCACTACTCTCTCCAACCAAATTTTTACATTTTTTTCACGAAAAAATTTAACTTGGTTCCTGAGTACTCGTTCAGCAATCCAGGCTAATCCTCCATACAATCCAACGAAAATGTAGGCTTGGCCGATCAGATCTTTGACCCCATCCAGATTGTGCACTGTAATTTCTGCTTGAAAATTCCGCTCGGCAATTGCTTCTGGAGTTTCGATTCCCAATAGTCTTTGGCCAAACGAGATTTCATCAAGGCCTATGAATAATAATGCCAAGCTGAGGAGGGCGAAAAATAGCCAATGACTGAAGTAGTGGCTAATTTTTCGCCACTTGATGCTGGTGAGCGCCGCAAATACTGCAGCGGCAGTTACGGCAAAGAATTGGGAGTACTCAATCTGCCGATCTTCTTTGACAATTTGTAAAAAGTAATCCATTGGCCAAGAGTGAATAATCCATAGGTTAAAAAGCAAAAAAGGGACAAACAGGGCGATTAGCACATGTTTATGGCGCTGCCACCAGGTAAGTGGCAGCGCCAGGAGCGCAACTGCCTCTGCCATAAAAAACACTCGTGCCAGCAAGTTGTAATGAACGTGGTAAAGATTAAACACATAATTGGGATGATGAGCCAGCTCGAGTTGAGAGAGCCAAATGGTGATCACGCCAGAAATAATTAATATTGGCAAGTTCAGCTTTGCCAGCTTAGAACCGATGACTGGTTTATTTTTCCAGTTGTAAATCACCCCAGCGAGCACCGCAGCGCTGACCAGCCACATCAGCTCCACACCAAAGTGGTTTCTGATGGAGCCAGCATAAGTCAAGCTTTCCAAAACCAACAGTGCGTTGAGCCCCAACCAGACCAAAATAACAAACATGATACTGGCTATGTTACCACTCATGGTGCTTGTCAAGCAATTCCAGCTGATTTGAGCTATAATCAGCCACGCGGATATCCGAGGGTTTAAACCCTCGGCTGGATAGCGCCCT
>CAZZBW010000020.1:0-15663 GCA_964653045.1 uncultured Pseudomonadales bacterium
CAAGGTATGAAGTAGCATAAAGAAAACCGAGGGTTTCAACCCTCGGAAGTTTATTAGTACAGGTGAAAACACACCAAGATGAAAAAAAACAGCGATAAACTTACAGAAACAATCTCAATCCTATATGAAGATGAGGATCTAGTGGCTATCGATAAGCCTAGTGGGGTGGTAGTGAACAACGCTAACTCAGTGAGCGGGCCGACCATCCAAGATTGGTGGTCGGCTAAAATTTCTGGCATTTCATTTTCTGAAAACTGGCAAGCTTTGTTGCCCAAAGGTTTCAATAACGAGTATGGCACCCCAGAAGAAATATTCGCCCAGCGGAGTGGAGTGGTGCACAGGTTGGATAAGGATACCAGTGGGGTGTTGTTACTAGCCAAAAATCCGGGAGCTTTGATTAATTTGCTTGCCCAATTTAAACAGCGTCAAGTTCACAAAACATACTTGTGTTTGGTTTATGGTCGTCTCGCTCAAACTCAGGGGGTGATCGATATCGCCTTGGAAAGGAATCCAAAAAACAAACAAAAGATGAGTGTGAGTTTGAGCGGCCGACCAGCCGCGACTCAGTATCAACTGAAGCAACTTTTTCGCATACCTGAGTCTCTTGACGCTAATCAAGATTATCTTTCCCTAGTTGAGTGCCAGCCCCAGAGTGGACGGATGCACCAGATCAGAGTGCATTTAGGTTATTTGGGTCATCCGCTAGTGGGCGACGAAAAGTATGCGGGGCGCAAACGTTTTCGTCGCCATCGAGAACTACTTGGTCGTCAATTCCTCCACGCCTCCCAAATCAAGTTTACTCATCCTAGGACTAACCAAACCCTGATAATTGAGTCGCCGTTGCCCCGTGATTTAACCCAGGTAATTCAGCAACTTATTCATGTTTCGTGAGTAATTTCTCCATAAATTTGCCTATTGGTTTTTATTTCCTTAGTTGTTAAAATCACATATGGCTGTCAAAAGCTTGTTAACTCAAATTCCTCATTTGAAAGAGTACTCTTTTTCGGGCGATGACGCGCAATACATTATTCCTTCGTTTGCTGATTTAGAGTGTTTAACTTATCAGCTAAGTCAGAAAATTCTTACAGATAAAACTCAGTATGATTTGATCGTGGCTCTTGCCAAAGGCGGTTGGGCAATGACTCGCTCACTAGTTGATTTCACCCAAATTGAAGCAATTGCCAGTATTGGAGTGAAGTTTTACGTCGACATCGGCAAGAGGTTGCGTGAGCCACGGATCTATCAAGATTTATCGGTCAGCGTGTCTGGAAAAAAGGTGATGATTTTTGACGATGTGGCAGACACTGGTGGTTCGCTAGTGTTTGTCAAAAAATTATTAGAAGAGCGGGGTGCCCAAACGGTGCGAACCGCCACTCTGTTTTATAAACCCTGGTCAGTAATTAAGCCGGACTTTTACGCAGCGCAAACCTCTACTTGGATTGTGTTTCCTTTCGAGCGGGTAGAGATGGGTCAACTTTTGGCTTCCAAGTGGCAAAAGCAGGGTATTAAGCCTGGGGAAATAAAAAAAAGAATTGACAGTCTTGGACTATTTTTTGATAAAAAAACGTAAACTATGAGTTTAAAGCGTGAGTGTGGTTACGATCCCCAAAAAAGCGAAATTATCACTGATTGTTCTGACGCGCTAACCTTTTTAGCTCTGTCTGCTTATTGGGTAATACTTGGAGATTTTGACATAAAAACTATTGAAGGACGTCCGCTGATTGATGGTGCGGGCAGGGTGTTGGTAGCTACTTCTAGTGAAAAAAAACTTAAAGGGGTACATGATTTCTTTAGCCAAAATATTTTATTTATCAGAGGTGGCGATGATATCTTAGTTATACCCACTCAGTGTCCTGGGTGTGAACCGGCCGATGACGAAGCTGTGTTGGTAGCCATAGATAAGGCATATCGTGCAATTGATCATTTATGTAATGGCAGGAGTGATCAGAAGGAAGGCGCGAAAGCGGTTGTAATCGGATTAGATGCTGTGGTTCGGGCAGGCTCTATTAAGCTTGATGGATCACCCAATTTGCATCATCTAATAAACCTTTCCAGAATTAAAGACGAAGAAGGTAATCTTCGACGACATCATCTTGATCAGCAAGTTGCCAAACTTCGGGAGATCTATTGCAATGGTCCCTCAGTTGTTGAATATGATTTGGCCGCAGTAGCTTCAGTTAAGATAAAAAATGGATCGAAAAAACATCAACAAGTAGCTATGACTGGTATCAGAATCACAATCCACCTTAGTAAATTTGATGAAGAAACAATTGAAAATATGTATGCAGATCCTGACGTTATTTCTGAGTTATTGGGAATTAATGCTGGTTTGCCCATAGTGGACGAAGGATCACCAGTTCTGGGTAAAATTTCTCAAATTGAGATAAGACCATTGGCCCCATTTTTAGCACCAAAAGCTAATGTTAACAAGGGAATTCAGGTTGGTGAACTTAACCGACGAGTGACCAACGCTCAAGTTGATGGGCTGACTTTGGACATGGGATCTCTCACGGAAGAGGAAAAAGAGCAAGTTTTTGCTAATTTAAGGACATGGATAGTTAATGGTATTCCGCCAAATTTTGGTGCGCTTTTCACTGTTGATCCACAAAAAAACGGAGAACTTAAGGTTGTTTAGTGTTATGATTGCTTCATGAAAAATCGTGATCAAAGTGTAGAAAGTATTATTGCGCTTGAACTGCAGCGCCAAAAAAATACAATTGGTCTAATTCCTTCGGAAAATATTGTTTCATCAGCTGTGGCCGAAGTGCTCAGCTCATGTTTGTCAAACAAATACGCTGAAGGATACCCAGGCAGAAGATACTACGAAGGAAATAAGCATATTGATGAGATTGAGCGGCTGGCGCAGGATCGGATTAGCAAATTGTTCGGAGTGCCGTATGTCAACGTTCAACCTTACTCTGGCTCGCCGGCGAATTTAGCGATTTTGATGGCGCTTATGAAGCCGGGAGAAACACTGATGGGGTTGAAGCTGGCGATGGGCGGCCACTTGACGCACGGTCACCCGCAGGTGACCGCGTCAGGGAGTTATTACCGTTCTGTCCAGTACGGTGTTGATGCCAGTGGCCGCATCGATTTCGCCGAAGTAGAAAAGTTAGCTAAGGAGAACCGGCCAAAAGTGATTTTTGCCGGGAGTACGGCATATCCTTTTAAGTTAGATTTTTCTAAATATAGAAAAATTGCCGATCTTGTTGGAGCTTGGCTAGTGGCCGACATGTCTCATGTCACTGGTCTGGTAATTGCTGGTGAACATCCGTCGCCAGCTGAGCACGCTGACGTGATTATGAGCACGACCCATAAAACGTTTCGTGGTCCTCGGGGTGCCATGATCATGGTAACCGAGAGAGGACTACAAAAAGACTCAGAATTGGGTAAAAAGATTGACTCAGCCATCATTCCTGGACTCCAGGGTGGACCACATAATGCCACCACCGCGGCGATTGCGATCGCCGCGGAGGAAGCTAGTTTGCCTGAGTTTAAAGCTTATGGCAAACAAATTCGCAAAAATGCTGATGCTTTAGCCAAGAAATTACTGGCAAACGGCATAAAACTTGTCGGTGGGGGCACCGAAACACACTTGATGGTGATTGATTTAACTTACATCAGCCCAGGACTGGGTACTCAAGTAGCGTACGCCATGGACGTGGCTGGGTTAGTCGCCAATCGCAACACTGTACCCGACGAACCGGTTGGACCTTTCTACCCATCGGGAGTGAGAATTGGGACGCCGCTCGTTACTACTCGCGGCATGAAAGAACCCGAAATGATCAAGATTGCCGACTGGATCGCGCACGTAGTTGCGATCGTCAAAGACCATACTTTGCCCGAAGAAAAGACACAAAGAACACAATTTATCAGACGGTTTAAGCTTTGGGCGGAGCAAAACCAGGATTTGCAGAAAATCAACCAAGAAGTACTGGTTCTAGCTAATAAATTTGAGTTATTTACTTGGTAGATCAGTTTTTGCTAATCAATGTCACACTGAGCGAGCACTATCTCATTACATTTATCATCACCAACCCGCGTGCCTGATCTGATTGAACTTGTTTTCCTTGTTTCCACAGCGTGTAAGAGAATTTGTGTTTTTGGAGCAACTCTAATAGTTCGGTTAACTGATTACCGTCTCTGGGGTGAAACTCGATAAAAATTTGCTTGACGTTGATCAATTTGTCTTGGGCCTCTTGAATTAGCTGGAGCTCGTTACCTTCCACGTCGATTTTAAGTAAATCGATGGGTTGATCGAGTAGTGACGAGAGAGTCAAAGTTTCAACTTCAACTGAATTGGGAAGAGGTTGGCTGGTCCAGGTGGTGGGACTTAGACTGGCGTTGAGTTGCCAATCGGTGGGTTTAGGATTTGACCAGAAATGTTGTTTACCGGCCTGAGTTGAAACAGCTTTTTGCAAACAAGTGACGCGATCTTCTAGTCGGTTTTGCCAAACGTTTTCCTCAAGGATTTTGAAAGTGATGGGGTTTGGTTCAAAACTGATGATTTTGGCAGTGGGGAAGTGTTTGGCAAAGTAAAGGGTGGCGAGGCCGATGTGGGCGCCGACATCGATAATTGTCGGCGCCGGATTCTCTATTTCGGTGTAATAACAGTGTTCGGTCCATACCTCACGTTTAACATGATGGAACTCTTCGCTATTTAGATACGACACGGTGAAATTTGAGAGTTTGGTCTGCGGCACGTGTTATATTGTACCGCGATGAATAATAAGAATTACCAGCAACGATTGATTGGCGCTCATGTCTCTGCCGCAGGCGGGGTAGAGAATGCTGTCGAGAGGGTAGCTGAAATTGGTGGAAACTGCCTGCAGGTTTTTTCTGGCAGTCCCAGGGTCTGGGCGAAAAAACCTTTAGATGCTCACAATTACCAGCAGATCAAAATTAATCAAGAGCAGCTTGGAGTCAAGGTAATATTCACGCACGCGATATACCTGACCAATTTAGCTAGTGAGAATCCAGAACTTCTCGTAAAAACCAGAAAAAGTTTGGAATACGATCTCAATTTTGACGCCAAAATTGGCGGGGGTGGGGTAGTGGTGCACTTAGGTAGTCACATGGGGAGGGGATGGGAAGCAGTGCGGGAGATGGTTGCTCAAGAAATTGTTGAGCTGCTGGCGAGAACTGATCCCAACTCAACTTTTTTAATTGAAAACTCGGCAGGCCAAAATGGTAAGCTTTGCTCACTGATGAGCGAAATCAGGTGGCTGATTGATCGAGTGGGGGAGTTGCGGGGGAAAAATGATGGGCGGTTGGGGTGGTGCTTTGATACTTGTCATGCGCATGCAGCTGGGTATGTGTTGAACGACGCCCTACCACCCCAGCCGCCTCAGAGTAAAAACCAATCTTTGGGTAGAGCGGTGGATGATATTAGCAAGTATGATTTGTGGAAGGAGTTGCGTTGCGTCCACGTCAATGATAGCAAAGATCAGTTTGGGGCTGGCAGAGACCGACACGCCAATATCGGTGAAGGTGAGCTACCGCTCAACGCTCTGTCTGACTTTCTCCGCCAGCCCCAACTAATTCAAATTCCCCTAGTTCTGGAGGTTCCTGGTACCGATAAGTCAGGACCAGACAAAATTAATGTTGAAAGATTAAAAAAATTAATTCAAGGAGATAAAAACTCCTGATCACGGTAATTTGCCCACTCTTCTCTTGGTGAAGTCTAGAACTTGAAAGTTATTGTTGGGAATGTATGTGGGAGTAAGCTCATACAATACTGGGGCAAAATTCGTGGTGATCTTTTCAACTTTGCTTACGACGCCTTGGACTTTTGTCTCGCGGTAAATTTGATTAAAACGAAAATACTTGTCCGCTCTCTTGACGAAATAGTGATTTTTTTCTAAAACATGAAATTTTTCTGTATATGGTTGAGTAGAGAGGATTTGACCTTTTAGATAATCATCCGTTAACCAAACCTTGAGTTGGAGTGGCTGAGAAGAGATGTTTTTTACTCTCAGATCAACATAATTATAAAAAATAGTTGCACCGCTCCCAAATGGTAAGGTTCGGCCAGAGTCGGGGAAAATATCCTTAGAATGATGATGTCGTTCGATTATTCTGACTGGAGCGTGAAGAAATATCCAGTAGAGAAAGTTTGACAGTTGGCAAAGTCCACCACCTACCCCAGTAATTACTTGACCGTTTGAGAGTAACATGCCATCAACGTAACCAGCTGTATAACTTGGTTTTTTCAGGATTTTCCACAAGGAAAAAATATGTCCAGGCTCAATGATCACCCCATTTAATTGCTTAATGGCTTGCTGTAAATTGATAATCTTTTGCTCCTGGAGCTTTGGATTACTACTGCCGAGCTTGCGTCTCAACAGCGATTGGTGTCTAGCGATGATATGACTAAAATAAACATGGCTGTGTTTATACCTTAGTCTTGGATCAAAAAAGTTAGAGATATCTCTGAACTCTTGGCGGAGGTAAATTATAGGTTTTTTTAAAAATAAGTATTTATTTGTAAACGTCACTCTTTTCGAGTTTTCATAGAGGAAAATATGGTGAGCAATCTCTGACACGGCCTTTTTCATTTTTTTAGACTTAATTGTGGAATATTTATGTTATTGGAATAAAATAATGAAATTGATTTTATCACTGAATTAGTTGAAGACTCAATATAAACTGCGTTTGCTTTTTGATGGGGGTTTTGTAGAATGAAGATCCTTTATACAGAGTCAGGACAACTTTCAAGATGAAAAAAACACTTTTAGCTCTTTTCGCCGTCGGATTAATTGTTTTTGGTGGTTACTTGGTAATGTCGGGGCGCTTGGGCGTGAGCGACCAAGCGCCACCAGTTCTTAACACAGAAACAGAAGAACAACCTGAGTATATATTTTTGGCTGAAAATGACGGCCAAACAGCATTGGAGTTGTTACAATCTTCTAAACAAGTCGAGTTATCGGCTTATGATTTTGGTTCATTGGTAAAATCAATTGACAATTTAGCAGCCAACGATGCTTACTACTGGGCTTTTTATGTCAACGGTGAGTACGCTCAGCAAGCAGCAGATAAAACTATCCTGACGGCTGGCGACAAAGTGGAGTTTAAGTATGAAAAAATTGAAGCATTTCCTACTGAGTAAACCTGGTTTTGGGCAAACTCTTTTCGCGGGGCTGACCCTAATATTGCGGTTTGGTTTTTTGCCGCCCAATGTCAGTGGGGTGGGGGCAGTGGGTTTTGCCAGCCCATCAATAATTCTGCTGATAATCACTACCGTTGGTTTTGATCTGATCAAAGGTGGACTTTACTCTGGTTTTTGGTGGACATATGCCGGATTTCTTGGGTATTGGATCCTTGGTCGGCTTGCTGGTAAGAGTTTCAAGAAAAGATTAGCTTTCTTACCGTTGGCCTCAATACTGTTTTTCGTTGTATCCAATTTTGGAGTGTGGTTGAGCTGGTATCCTCGCACCTTGCAGGGATTACTCACGTGCTACACTTTGGCCTTGCCGTTTTATCGTAATACGTTAATTGGGGATATGGTGTTTGGTTCAGTTGTGATTGCCGCAATGTATTTATTGAGTTCCAAGAAAATTGATTTAGCCAACTGGAAAATAAAAATAAATAAGAACGATTAGCTTTCATCGTATTGATCTTTCAAACATTGGTAGAAAAACATAAATAGTGATAGGTCTCGCCAATGGCGGGGTCAAGCATGAGATAATATGAGTTATGCAAACGGTGATTTTTGATGGAGTGAAATTTGCAGCACAACTGGAACAAAACCTGAAAACTCAGCTTGATTCGTGGAAAAAAGTGGGTGGGAGAGTGCCGAAAGTTGTTTCATTAGTTTTTGAAAATGATCCGGCTAGCCGACTCTACACTCAACATAAAATTGAGGCGGCTGGCCGAGTAGGAATCGAGCTCGAGCCAATTTGGGCAAACTTCGGGAGTGAGCAGGTTTGGATTGAAGAATCAATCCAAACAGCGGCTAACGAGCAAACCGTCACTGGTTTAATGATCCAAAAACCTTCGCGTAAGGTTTGGCAGAGTTGGCAATTGACCAATGGGGGCGATTCCACTAAGGTTAGCGAACTATACTCTCAGTGGTGGCATAACTTGGTAAGTTTGCTCAACCCGGATAAAGACATTGATGGCTTGCATCCTTCGACTCAACAGGCTGTTGCTGATGGAACTTGGCAGGCAAAAAATAAATTTTTGCCTGCCACAGCAGCTGCAGTCTTGCTGATTTTGCATCAAACGCAACTCAAGAAGAGTGACAAGATTATTATTCTCGGTCGATCAGAACTATTGGGTCGACCGCTATATCACGTACTGCAGCAGCAAGGTTACGCTGTTGAGCTAATCGGATCTAAAGAGTTTGTCAAAATTCAAGAAACAAACGTTGGTTTTGGTGAATATGATGTGATTGTTGCCGCAACTGGTAATCCTGGAATAATTACTGAGCAAATTATTAAACCCGGGGCAGTGGTGATCGATGTGGGTGAGCCAAAAGCCGAGTTTGCTTTTGGCTCACCCACTCAGGCTCGTTTCTTCACCCCGGTCCCCGGTGGTGTCGGTCCAGTGACCGTGATCAGTCTCTTGGCAAATGCCCTTGAGTGTGCTAAAATTCAGACCTCTTATTAAATTATTAGGTCATAAAGTCGAGTTTGAGTCCTAAATTTTGACTTTTTGACCATTTCCGAGTGTAAATTCTCGGAAAGAACAAGGACAGCTATGAAATTAGATTTATCTACTCTTCCCAACAAAGCTCCTGATTATGATCTGCAGACGCTTTTCGATGCAAACATGCATTACGGTCATCCGGCCAGTCAGTGGCATCCCAAGATGAAGTCTTGGATTCACTCTGAGAAAAACGGGGTACACATTTTCGATCTGGCCAAAACTTCAGCTCAATTGCAGCTTGCTTACAATCTTTTTTACCAGCTTGGAGCTGAGGGGAAGCAGATTGTGATGGTAGGGACAAAAAGACAGTCGAGAGAAGTCATTACCAAAACTGCCCAGGATTCAGGATTGAACTACATTGTGGCAAGATGGTTGGGTGGATTTTTGACTAACTGGGAGCAAGTTTACAAATCGATGAAAGTCATGATTGCAGATCAAGAAAAGTTAGACCAAGGTTCTTTTACTGGTCGGACCAAGTATGAGTTGGTTAAAATTCAAAAAGAGTTGGATCGGATGCGTCGTTTTTTTGGGGGAGTGAGCAAGCTGACTTCTCGGCCAGACGCAATTTTTGTTATCGATCCTAAAAAGGAAAAGAATGCTGTAAAAGAAGCGAATTTAGAATCAATTACAGTTATTGGTTTAGTTGATTCAAATACAAATCCAGATCAAATTGATATTGTTATCCCGGGAAACGACGATGCCTTCAAAAGCATCGAGTTGGTAGTGACCCAATTGGCTGAAGCTTACGCTTTAGGAGTTAAAGATGGCAAGTTGGCTCCCAAAACCAAGGTTCCAACTAGTGCAGCTCCAGTAGCGGCCAAGCCAATTAAGCCCGCTATTGTTGATACAACGGCGCCCGTTGCCCAACCTGTAAAGAAAGTCCAAGCTACCACTCAACCAGTCGTAGCGAAAGCAACTTCGGTTCAAACAGCCGCTGTCAAGCCAACCACTGCTCTGAAAACTGAAAAAAAAGTAGCTAAAAAAAATAAAGTAACCACTAAAGTTAAGGTTGCCAGCAAACCAAAGGAAAAATCAGTCAAAAAAACTAAAGTGGTTCAGGCTCAACCATCCAAGTCAGGCAAAACAGCCGAGAAATAATAGTTTTTCCAACGAAAGATCAAAAATATGAAAATTACCGCCCAAGATATCAAAAAATTGCGAGAAGAAACCGGTGCTGGAGTAATGGATTGCAAGCAAGCCTTAACTCAAGCTAAAGGAGTTTATGCCAAAGCTAAAGAGTTTGTGATCGAACGAGGTTTAGCCAAGGCTGAAAAGAAAGCAGGCCGCGAAGTCAAAGAAGGGGCAATTGCTCAGTACGTGCATGCCACTGGCAAAACTGGAGCATTGGTGGAGCTACTGTGTGAAACTGATTTTGTCGCCAGAAACAGCGAATTTTTAGCTCTCTCTCATGATTTGGCGATGCAGGTCGTGGCCATGAACCCAGCTACTGTTGAAGACCTGATGAAGCAGGATTTCATCAAAGATCCAAGTGTGACTGTGGAAAAAGCAGTAATGCAACTGTCTGGTAAAATCGGGGAAAAATTGGCTTTAACACGTTTTGTTCGTTACCAATTAGGGGAATAACTTTTTCAAGTTAGATAATCAGCATACTGTCACCAAAGCTGAAGAAGCGATAGTGATTGGTGATGGCCAGGCTGTAAGCCTGGCCAATCAAGCTATTGTTAAATTCGCTGAACTGCTGTTTTGTATTAGGAAACGAGACAAATGCTGAGACTAACATCAGCAAAGTAGTTTTGGGCAGGTGAAAATTGGTGATCAAGCCAGCGACAGATTTGAAGCGATAGGGTGGATAGATAAAAATACTTGTTTCACCGCTTTGTGCCGTGAAATTTCCAGATTCGTCAGTACAACTTTCCAATACTCTGAGACTAGTAGTGCCCACGGCGATGATTCTCTGACCAGCTTGCTTAGCTTGATTGAGTCTGGTGGCTGTGGTTTTGCTGAGGCAAAACCACTCACTATGCATTTTGTGTTGAGTAATGTCAGCAGTTTTGACTGGCAGGAATGTACCAAGACCCACATGGAGCTCTATCTCGAGAATTTCCACACCTTTTGCCTCAAGTTGATTATCTAGTTCTGGAGTGAAGTGCAACCCAGCAGTTGGCGCAGCTATAGAACCATAATTTTTGGCATATGTAGTCTGATAAACCTGCTGTTGTTTTTGTGGATTGAGTGGCGAGTGAATGTAAGGGGGTAGGGGAGTTTGGCCAAGTTTGAGAAGTTCTTCACGGATTGAGTTCACTCCTGAGAAGATGATCTCACCCTGATCGAAGTGAGCAGTCATGAGTGAATTAGCAAACTTAAGGATAGTTGGGTTTTTGGGCCATGGTTTAGCCAAGCACTGCCACTCGCGCCAATCGGAGTTGCTCGGCTTAGTCAGGAGAATTTCTACTTTGCCACCAGTTGGCTTGTGGCCAATGAGTCTGGCGGGAATGACTTTGGTATTGTTGCGGACCAACACATCGCCAGGACGAAGTAAGTCGGGGAGATCGTAGAAATTCTTTTCGCTGATTGATAATGTTTCTCTATCAAGAATCATCAAGCGTGAATGATCGCGTTTTGCCAGTGGTTGATGAGCAATTAGCTCATGATGCAGCAGGTAGTTAAATTGATCCAACTGTAGAGGCGTGAACATTGTTGTATTATAGAAGGCTATGCAATCTTCTGGATTCAAGTTTGATTTACTCAACACCCGTGGTCTGGCGCGGGCGGGTATGATTAACACTCCTCATGATCAAGTTCCCACTCCGATCTTCATGCCGGTGGGTACAGCGGCCAGCGTCAAGTCTTTGAGCTGCGCCGATCTCAAATCGGTTAATGCCGCAATTATTTTGAGTAACACCTATCACTTATATCTTCGTCCCGGAATGGAAGTTATGGAAAAACTGGGTGGGATACACCAGTTGATGAATTGGTCCGGGCCGATCTTAACCGACTCAGGTGGTTTTCAGGTTTTTTCTCTGGGCAAACAATCGGCGCGCAAATCCGGTCAAAGTTTATCAAAAGTTGGTGACGATGGAGTCGAGTTTATCTCACATCTAGATGGCAGTAAGCACTTTTTTTCTCCAGAGAAAGCCATCGAGATCCAGCAGACGATTGGAGCAGACATCATCATGTCTTTTGATGAGTGCTCGGCTGACGATGCCGGATCAGAAGAACTGGCGGTTTCGCTAGGTAGAACACATCGCTGGGCAGAGCAGGGGTTAGAGTATCACCGATCTCATCAATCGTTAAGTAAGTATGGAAAGTATCAAGCGCTGTTTGGTATTGTCCAAGGAGGAAAAAATCAATCGTTACGCACTCAATCGGCGCAGTTTCTATCAGGTTTAGATTTTGATGGGATGGCTGTTGGGGGCGAAAGTATTGGCTACAACATGCCTGCAACGATTGAGATAATGGGTTGGATTGAAAAATACTTACCAGTTGAAAAACCACGGTACGCGATGGGCTTGGGTCGGGACCCTCAGGATATTATTGACGCTGTGCTAGCAGGATTCGATATGTTTGACTGTGTGGGACCGACCCGATTGGCGAGAAACGGGGCTCTATATGCCGGCCGGGTTGAGTTTGGCTCAACCCGGCCGAGTTTTATATCTGAGTATGCTGCTGGCAGGTTGGCGATCGGCAATAGTTGTTTTGCCGATGACGCGCGACCGATTGATCCCGGTTGTCACTGCCCAACCTGTGCTCAAGGATATTCGCGGGCATACTTGCACCATCTTTACCGTTCGAAAGAACTGGCATATTATCGTTTTGCTAGTATGCACAATCTGTTTTTTATGATTAATTTGTCGAGACAATTAAGAGAATGGATCCTCAATGGCAATGCTTAAACCTAGGGCTGGGCGGGCTGACAGCCCGCCCAGCCCAATTATTCGTAAAATCAAAATCATTCTTATTCTATTGTTTTTAATATTTCTTGGTTTATTGATTAGTGGCTTTTATGTGATTGTTATTAATTCTCAAAATTGGTTACTTACCCCAAAAACCATTCTCTTCATTGAACCAGCTGCATATCACGATCACGAGCATGTGGTTTTAGCCAATTTTTTACCTGACAGAGATCAATCACAACTCTATTTAATTCGTTTGCCGCTGTCGATGATTGACGTCATTGCGCAAAACCCCGACCACCGTTTTGCAACTTTGCAGTTGGGATTGTTTGTTGATCAGGTAATTATTGTGAATAACTCAATTCCCAATCAGCCGGGCGGACTGATATGGTGGTTACTACTTGAATCACTAGATCGGATTAAAGATCTTAATCAAGAATTTCGCTACTCTCTGATTTCTAGCTACATCGCTCTAATCAATTCAGCTCAAGAAACAAACTTGAGTGATGCTACTCATTTAGAAATTTGGCAGAAACTGCAAAAATTTCTCCAACCCCTATCTGTCACTTCTTATCAATGTCCAATTATGGTAAGCAATGCTACCAACCTTCCTGGAATAGCGAATAATTTTGCTGAGTTTATCAACGCGCAAGGAGGAGTTGTGGTAAGAGTAGTGAACCACAGAGATAAATCACCTGACTCGGTTGTGTTAGTTGACCAGAATGCGACTGAGTGTTTGGGTTTTGCTGAGTTGGTTAATCGATACCTTACCGACGGAGAAGAAGTGCAAAAAATTGAAGGTTTGTTTGGAGAGTCGCGATCAAAAATTGAAGTTCGGTTGGGAGCAGAATTTAGTCCATTCCCAACTCTTCAGTAACCTCATCAGAATCTTCTGTGTCTTTTTCTGAAATGGCTGTTTCTTGATAAATGTCACCGCTCAGCAGTAAAGAGTCGGAGTTCTCACTGTTGGTTTCAGCATGAGAGACAGGAAAAGAAGTGGCGTCTTGATTTTTTTTAGATTTAAAAGTCTCTTTAATGTAGACACTGCAGCTTTTATTACTGGTTTCATACAGATAGCACTGATATTGGTTGCCTCGCTCAATTAATCGGGAGAGCCGGAAAGAAATATCTTCAGGGAGGGCACCGATATATCGAGTGCCGACCTCAACCGAGATGTAGCGTTTTTTGCAGCGCAAGGTACATGGCGCGCCAGTAGGAAATGAGTTGAGACAGCCCTTGTCGGCCAGGCGGTGCAACTCAATTACTTTGGTTTTACCTGGTTCTTCAATAAAGTGGGGTTGAGTAAAACTGGGTGGGATATAGGAATCAAGGGACTGAGATTTTTTGAGATTTTTTTTGGCGATCAGATTATTCTTATCAATGCTTAAGGCTTGTTTGAATGCGGCGGTAGCTAATTTTGCATCTCCAAGTTGGAGATACGCTACACCCAAACGATTGTATCCAGCGTGGCTTGATGGTTGTTTCTCAAGGTACTCAAGATTTAACCTAACTGCCTCCTGCCAATTGCCTTTTTTGGCTGCAAGAATTGCTTGAGTTTGAGAAAGGTTCTGAGCAGACATATTTTGTTTTCTGTATGTGCGAAGCCCAGTTTATCACTGGAAATTCTTGCAGAGGATAACTGTCGTAAGCTGAGTTGTCAACTGACAAATCACAGGCTACAATTGCATCACTAGAGGAGGGAAATATGTCCGGACATAGCAAGTGGCACAATATCAAGAATCGTAAGGAAGCCCTTGATTCCAAAAAAAGCAAAACATTTGGACAAATTAGTAAATTGATTAGAATTGCAGTGAAAGAGGGTGAATCTGGTGATCCTCAGCATAACGCAAGCTTACGGACAGTTTTAGAGAAAGCTCATGCAGCTAACATGCCCAAAGACAAAATTCAAAAAGCCATTGATCGAGGTCTGGGTAAAACCATTGGTGGTCGTCCTTGGCAGGAGGCAATCTACGAAGCGTTTGGACCGTTGGGAGAAGCATACTTAATTCTAGTGGTTACAGATAATCCAAATCGATCTAGCGGTGAACTAAGATTTACTTTAAGCAGGGCAGGGGGATCTTTGGCGGGACCGGGTTCTGCAAAGTTTCTGTTTGATCGCACTCCAGACAATCAGTTCGTGCCAAAGATCCCCCTGATTCTTGATCAGGCTGGACGGGCGCAAGTGATGGAAATTATGGACTCATTGTTAGAAAACGATGAAGTAGAAGAAGTGTTCTGTTCGGTTGTAACGAGTGAAAATTAAGCAAGTAAGTGGGATGATGAAAATCAAGTTACGTCGTCGAGAAAAATTTGTGTTAACTGCCCTAATCTTGAGCTTGCTGTTATTTGCTACTCAGCTAGTTGATTTAACTTTTCGTTACTGGGCGTTATTGGTCTTTGCTATTTCTAGTTACTTTCTCTCTGCCTGGTCACTTGCAGAAGATTTGGAAAAGCATGAGTGGTTAAGCATCCTGCCACTACCGGCACTATATGCCTTGAGTGTTGGCTTGTTTAATTTGTTTATTCCCAGTGGTTGGTTAAGCCGATTATCTCTATTTGTATTTTTTGCTTTGGGTATGTACGCCCTTTTGTTATCGGTAAATATTTTTTCTGTGGCTAAAGCCAGAACTATTCAGCTTTATTATGCGGCACAAACAATTACTTTGTTTTTTACCTTATTGATATCGTTTTTATTCACCAGTACGATTTTTGTTTTAAAATTGCCGGTGTGGGCAATCGTGCCGCTGGTTGGTTTGAGTCATTTTCCCCTAGTATTTTCGTCAGTTTGGATAGTGCGCCTTTCTCCGGTAATTAGTAGAGAAGAGGTGCTCATTTCGCTGCTGCCTACTCTAGTAGTAATGCAGTTTGCAGTGGCGCTTAGTTTTTTACCACTGGAAGTATGGTTGGTGGCGCTGCTCATAATGGCCGTGCTATATCTTTATCTTAACTTTACTCAAAGCTACTTGAAGGGGAGACTGTTTGAAAAAACTCTCAAAGAATACTTTGTGGTAGCCGCTGGTATCTGTATTTTGTTCCTGATATTTTTTCCAGGAAAATAAAAAAACTTTCTTAAGTTAAAAAGCTTTTGTTTAAAGCGGGCAAAAAAATATAATCAGCCACGCGGATATCCGAGGGTTTAAACCCTCGGCTGGATAGCGCC
>CAZZBW010000021.1:0-15523 GCA_964653045.1 uncultured Pseudomonadales bacterium
ATCTGAGACCATATCACACCTTTCAAAAGTGCAATATGTATCGCGACTTATTCAATTTTTTCAAAAAACAACCTTAAACTCTTTTTTTGCTAAACGGTTGCTGCGCAACAATCACACCCACTACCACCAAGACCAACCCTAAAATTTGTCCTAAAGAAATTGACTCGCCAAGAAAAATTATGCCCAAAGGCAGATATATTAGGGGTTGGAGATAATCAAACAGACTAGCTTCAGAAGCTTCGATTAGATCCTGTCCTTTGATATACGCGGTTAAACCAATGATCGAGCCGGCAATGGCCATGTACAAACTGGCAAAGAGCACTGCTGGTTGGCTCAGATTGCCGGCGGCAATCTGAGCCAACCCCACCAATCCTCCGCCTTGACCTGTAACCACTGCCAGCACTCCAAACCCAATTGCCCCCACCCAGAACCCTACCATCGCTGCTAGCAGCTTGGGCACTTTTTGATACCAACGCTTGGCGGTCACGTAGTACAAAGCCCCTGCCGCATTGGCCAACAATACCAACAAGTTCCCACCCATAGACACACCCGTGTTCAATCCATCGTGATTTAGCAGGGGTAAAACCGAGATCATCAGAATACCAACAAAAGACAGCAAAAAACCACGCCACTCTCGACCGGTTTGCTTTTCCTGGAGCACAATTACTCCAGCTAAAATCACAAAGAACGGCAGCGTGGTGGTAAGCAAACTTGCCTCAATGGCACTAGTGCGCGCCAATCCCTCATAAAGCAACGCTAAGTAAATAATTACTCCCAATACCTCGTTAAGAATTAACTTTGGCAAGTATTGGCGCCATTTGGATCTCAACAGCAGCTTGATAAGCCAAGGTAGGGTCAAAGCTGCTGCCAAAGCAAATCGGTAAAACAAAAATTCAAAAGCAGTGACATAACTCAGCGCTGGCTTGACCACCACCAGCGCCGCTCCCCAACACACCGTGTTCAGTAATAACCAGCCATATGCCTGCCAACGCTTAGAAGTTTTCATACAAGTGTATTTAATGATAACACTCTCTAACTTAAAAAAAGAAAAAGTTGGCGATGATTAAAATAATTAAATTTATGACTTAATCATCACTAATATCATTTTGAAAGGGGTAATTGCCTTGAGGGCATGCGGTGAATTGGCGGGCATCAATATCATCTCGCCCGCCCCCACTTTATGTTTTGCCCCACTAATCGTGATTTCCACGCTTCCGTCAGTAACCATCACTAATGCATCGTATGGTGTAGTATGCTCACTTAGTCCTTGCCCCCGATCAAAAGCAAACAGGGTTATAGTCCCAGATGACTTTTTAACAATCTCCTTGCTAACTACTGCCCCATCCTGATAATTGAGTGATTGATTTATTTTGATCGCTTTGGTCATAACAAAATTTTAACAGATAAAAAAATATTGTAAAACGATTCTTCACACAAGCGGGCAATAACTTTCTGCTACAATCAAATAACCAATCGAAACATATGGATAATAACTTATCTAAAACCTCAAAACCCAACAAAATTAATCTGAGATTGTTTGGCACAATTGCTGTTATCGGTGTGGTCGGATTTATTCTTGCTAATTCGACAACACGAGAAACTTTATTCAATTTTTTCGCATCATTCACAGCTTCCCCAAAGGAGCTAATTAACAAACTAGCTACTTTTCGACCAAATACTGAAAACAGCATTAAGGTTGCCGAAGGATGGCGCGTTTACAAAAATACCAAATATAATGTCTCCCTGCAGTATCCAAAGGACTACCAGTTGTTCGAACTGGCACAAATGGTCACTTTCCAAACACCATCTGAGAATAATCTTGACATTTACATATTTTCTGATGATTCTGCCACAATTGTTGATTATTTGAAGAAAGCTGACGAAGCGGCGCAAACTGGCTACGAAGGTAAGCCGTCATTTGAGATTCGTTCAACAAAAGAGATTGGCATAAATGGTCAAAATTGTGTTCAGCGCGAAGAACACGTCATAGCTGCTGACTTACAACGTACCATTACTTACTGCCTAAACAATTCAACAGTGGTAGCAATTGCCTTTATCCCAACTCCTGGAAAAGTTGTGGAAACTGATGAATCAATCTACCAGCAGCTTATTTCAACATTCTTTTTTGTTCAATGAAGTGAGGTTGATAGATCCAATAATTGTCAATCAAATACACTCCATTTACTCTCCATTGTTGCTTACGACATGTTTGTTAAAGACATCTTAATATAAACAAATTACTCAATTAGTGGTAAACTACCAGGTCATGAACCCGAATAGTGCGGAAAAGGTGGAAGGACCAAATTTAGAGTGGATTTCTGCATTGGTGAAAAAAAATTGTTTCAGATTAGATCAGGTACGGTCATTGAGGTTGTCAGATGAACAACTAACAAATCTGATCGGGGGTAAAGCTTATGGACTGTCCCGACTGATCGAAATGAATCTAGCTCCGCTTGGGTTCGTGTTATCAACTGAATTGGGTAAGATGTTCAGTCACGGAAACGGGAGTGAGGCGCTATTAGAACAGGCTTTAAGAAGGGTGTTACCAGAACAAATAGCCGCATTAGAAAAATGGAACGAAAATTCTGAGCGACCAAATACACTTACAAAGTGTAAATTCGGTGATGCGGAGCATCCCCTCCTTTTTTCAGTCAGGTCGGGCGCACCGTTCTCGATGCCGGGCGCAATGGAAACAGTGTTGAACGTTGGGATTAATGAGAACACTCTCCCTGGTCTAATTCAAATTTTGGGAGAACAGGCGGCATACGAGTGTTACTTGAACTTCATTCTTACTTTTGTCCCCACGGTTTACCACATTCCCAAGTCCCAGTTGCTCGCGGCAATCGAACAAGAAGGTATTCCTCCCAAAGCCTTTCGCCAAAGGGTTGAGATTTTATTGGCTTACTTGGACCAGATCCAAGTATCATTAACCCAAGACCCTCTAGAGCAACTGACAATGGCAATCGGCGGAGTTTACAACTCTTATAACGAATATGACGCGAGTATTACTAGACATCGACAAGGACTTCCAGAAAACGCCCACACAGCAGTGACAGTCATGCCCATGATTTTTGGCAACTATCCCACAGACAAGTCTGGATCAGGGGTTGCTTTTACCACTGACATGACAACAGGTGAAGGTGGGATGAGCGCACGATATTCTTCTCAGGCGCAAGGTATCGCCATCGTCGCTGAAGGAACAAAAGCTGAAGAAATTACTGAATTACCTCTTGAATTCCATCAAATGCTCGAGCAAGTCCTAGAAAAAATTAGAAATCTCTACACCTTAACTGCAGATGTTGAGTTTGTATTTGAAGATGGCAAGCTCAACTTACTTCAAGTGCGAGAGGGTAAACCTGCTCCCACTGTTTTACTCGAAAAACTTATTGCTTACGGAATGGATCAAACAAAAAAGATGTACCCGCCTGACGTTCCCGAGTGGATGATTAGGCCTGGAATCGCAGTTACTTTATTAATGAAATTAATCACTCCAGAAATGACTAAATTGACCGAGCAGCTCCAGCCTGATCGAAACAGCCGACCGATTGCCGCAGGTGATCCTATCGGTGGTAGGGGTTTCATCGGAAAAATTACCACAAATTGGGCTACAGCCTTAAAACTTGCCGAAAGTGAGCCAGTGGTTTTTGCCACAACAGAACTCAACCCCAATCAAATGACAGCTTTGTCACCCAACTTGACTGAGAATATTGGTTATGCTGTCCAAGGCGGTTCTTCACACAGTCACGCTGCTGCCGTAACTAATGCTCAGGGTGGAGTAGGAATTCTGGGATTGAAAGAATTAGTAATTACGCCTGAAGGTGTCAAAATCAATGGATGCCTCATTGCTAATGATGAGATAGTGTCGCTTGACGGTCGAACGGGAAAGTTATATCGAGGTGCTATTCCAACGCAAACCATTGATCCTGATCCTATTACCGCGCATTATCTCCGCGCCAGATCCCATATGGGTGCTGTTTGGAATCAGGCTACTATAGGATTACTAAGAGTTGGGTACGAACATGCTCAAATTATTTCGCAATTTCAAAAAGCCAAAAAATATCTACCGTACCTGGCTCCCAAAGCAGTCACCCAAGCTTTAATCAATCGATTTTACCCTATACCAGATGAATTAATAGCTTACGAAGTAGTCTCGCTGCTGGATTATCGGGGAAAAGTAACTCCTCAAAGTATTGTAGAAATAAAAACAAAAGTGAAAAGTATTTTGAGTCAAGGTAGACAGGCGTCGATCAGATCGTGCTTTGCCCAGCGTAGTAGCAAAAAAGGGACAAAGACCAAATTTGGAGTCAATCCGTGGATATACTTTAATCCAGGAGACGAAGTCGAGGGAGGGTTATTAGATCAATTTTTCAATGAACAGCAAAGCTTAGAAGTTGGACATAGGTCCAGACACGGTCAGTGGAAAGACTGGTTGGATTTAGAAGAATCAGGAGTTCGTCTAACAGAAGTGTTAATTGGCAATGACCCACCTGGTAAACTAAATCCAGAAGATGCGCAGCATCACTTTGTCCTCACCCTTGGCCCTGGCGGGGGTGACACACACCTCGAAGCCCTCTTGATGCCAGGAACCATTCAGGTTAGGTCTTTGGAGAATACAGCACAGCAACCTTTGGATACCGCACGATTAATCAGAATGCAAATCTTTCCTGACAATGGCACGATTGTCAGAGTAAATTACGCCTACGGTCGGGGCCACTTGGATCCAGAAAATGTTGTCAGCATGGCTGAAAAAATTCTTTCACCCTCCCACAATGAATCAAGACAAGTGAGATTACTCCGCCAGCAACTTGCTCTGAAATTAATACCTGACTTAGACATTAGTGAACTCAAAACCAATTTTGATCAAACAGGAATTGCCGAACAGATTTATCAATTAAGCGAGCAAGGTGAGTTACTTAATTCAGTCGTTTCAGAATTACTGAAACCTGAATCAAAGCAGTTGGTTGACTCCATCTTCAGAGAATTGTTGAAACGTTGGGAAAACCTAACTAATTTCATGGCTAAACTAGAAATCTGGACTCAGGGCACTCCCATGACAGCCGAGTTTCAAGGTAGGTTAGGAACGGGTAACGGAAATATATCTCTCAATTGGTTTTCAATGTACGGGATAAAAGGCTTGGAAGAAGCCTTAACCAATACACCCAATCTAGAACTAGCTTTTCCAACAAATCAAAAAAAAGATGATCCGAGTTTATGGCACTTGGTTATTACTTATCGACTGATATTAAGAAATTTAGCACAAGTATCGCGCTTAAATAGTCAAGTCATAGCGCGTGAGGCAAAGAAAATAATTGCGATCCGTTAGGTAATTGACGCATTTTTCCCAGCATGGAAAAATGCCATCATTGTCAATCTTTCAAAAAATACGCTTCCTTTACCCACCTCAGTAGCTCACCATTGATTTCCCGCTTACTGCTGATTTCTACACAATTTTTCACAAACTTTATTGACACGGGCACACTGACTTTCAATCTGGGAGTTGCCAATACTCGATCAAGTGCGAACCTAATTTCGATTTTTTCTTTTTTGGGCAAAACGGTGAGAAAATCATACTTACCAAACAGATGCACACAACAGGGCAGCGCCACAATTTGGCACTTGCCTATCTTCGCTTCGATTTCTCTAAGTAAAAAGTCAAACAGCTCTCTGGCTGGTTCTTTATGCACAAAATGAGACTCTAGGGAAACGCGCTGACAACTATGAGGTTGATTGGTCTTTTCAAAAATCCGCTCACACTTCGGACACGTCCACATATAACCATTGTACTACTCAGCTAAAGTCTACTTACAACAACCACTCGTCAACGACTTTAGGATCTCATAACTAATAATTAATCATTAATTATGTATTTTGGGAAAAATTTCTTTTACATAAAATCATACATACGATTTTATATAAAGAGAAACTCGATCAAATTGAGTATAATATTCTTCAGACAAAATTTAAATCAAACCAAGAAATAGTAAGGTTACCACCAACGCGGTTATCGCAGCAAAAATTCCCACAGTCCTGACAAACAAGCTCACTGCCTCTTTTTTCTTACCATCGATAACTAGGATTAAGGGTTGATAAAAAAACAGGTAGGCCATCACCGCGGCTGATAAAGTGAGCATGAATATGATTACCATTGGGGCAAAAAACGTATCAGGCTTGTTACTCTGAGTCTGAGCGATGAGGGTCATAATGCTCACTACTAATAAAATGTAAGCCGAAGCGCCCAGCGCGTTGATCAAAGGGTTTTTTGACATGAATCAAGTATATACCAAATTCACAGAATACTCACCGTTAGTGCCAAATGTATCGTGACCTAGTCACATTGGTTATTTATTTGATTGATCAATCATTTGATCACCAGTGTGGGTTATCAAACATAAGTTCAATAATAATTTCAAGGTTACCTAATTAAACCAAATCCTAATAAACCAATGATGATCAAATATGTAGCAATCAAAATTCTCTATCTCTTATCCTCTTTGCATCAGCCGACCAACATAGATCACCACTGCTGCACCGATCACAGCGATTACCATACTGTATAGGTTGAAACCAGTGACTCCCGGTTGACCCAGTAAGCCAGCAAGGAAGCCTCCAACTACTGCACCGACAATACCCATAACGATGTCCGTCAGTGCACCTTGGCTATGATTGGTTTTCATTAAGATGGAAGCGAGCCATCCAGCTACTGCTCCAAAGATTATCCAAAGTAAGATTCCCATATATTCTCCTTTATTTATTACTAATACTACTCATATTAATACTCATTACTAAGGTTGATTGACATTTACGTCAATTTCATCCGGAACGTTGATATTAGGCTGGGGGATGTTCACTTCTGGAGCAGGAACATTCACTTCAATCCGATTTGGTTGCCTTAGGTAAGGGAGACCAAAGTATAGAAGTAAGGCGATAAATCCCACCAGTAGCACGACTCCCAGGAGAAAGCTATTGCCGCCACTTTCTTGGTTTGGAGCTGGGTTGTTTACGACTGTTGCCATAAGTTTCCTTTCTTTGTATTTATTACTTTACTAATTTTTTAGCTCTATCTTTGGTTTCTTCCATCATCCTATCTGCTTCATCTTTCTTTTCTAAAGCAGCAGCGGAAACATCGCTAACGAGATCCGATCCACGTTTCATCACCCCATTAACTGCTTTGCCCAACTTGGCACGATTCTGTTTGTTGCTGAGCGCTACGGCTCCAGCAACTCCCAGTCCAGCTCCAATGATGACTCCTGCTGCAGCTGCGGCAGCACTCATGCCGTTCCGTTTATCTTTATTATTCATTTGCTTGGAATCTGACATATTTGTCTCCTTATTTATCAACTACTGCGTCTCTGTTTACTGAATGAATTGTACTAAGAAGAGAATACAAATTGATGTAAGGAGGATTACAAATATTACCATTATCACTGACTATTTTTCATTTTCTACAATGTCTGATTGCTTTCTCAAAATCTATTCGTTTTACTTATTCAACCAGTTCACACATGTTGTATAAGAATATTGATACGATATAATGAATTACTTCCATGAAGATTTCGAATAATGATGATTGATACTATTAAACTAAGCACATCTGCAGTTGCGTTAATTTTAAATAACTTGGTTCCTCTATTTGGTGTCATTTTCCTGAGCTGGAATTTTTCGAACATTATTTTTTTATATTGGTTTGAAAATATTGTAATTGGGATTTTTACTGTCATGAAAATGAAGATGACACAGCATCCAGTTGCTTATAAATTATCGGAACAAAAAAATCTAAATCTTATTACAGCAGTAATGAAGTTGTTTATTATTGGTTTTTTCATTATTCATTTTGGCGCCTTTACCTTGGGTCACGGAGTATTTCTTCTGGTCATTTTTGGAAGGAACATAAATTTTAAAATTAACTTATTAATTGCCATACTCGCCATGTTTATCAGTCACGGAATTTCATTTATCGAAAATTACGTTCAACCTAAAAAATATCTAAGCACTCATGAATCAATTTTGATGTTTGCACCTTATCCCAGAATAATTGTGATGCATCTTGTAGTCGGGATTGGCGCATTTTTCGTAGCTGATAAAATGTCTTTAATACCTATGGTACTGTTTGTCATACTTAAAACAGTAGTTGATTTAGGCAGTCATCTCTTTGAACATGCCCCAAATAACCCTCAAAAATCCAATCATTTCCTTGAAAAGGTTTTACGCGTCACACTTAAAAATTCACTCCAAAATGGTCGATGGGATCAGGTAGTGGTGAAAATTGACCCAAAAGATAAATAAGTTGTAGAAGATTATTTTCGGAAAATGAAGGAAGAATCATCAATAACTATAAAGTGAATATTGGATGCGAAGCTCTGCTTCCAATGTTTTCTGATGCATGGCTCAAACCTAATTCAATATGTTAATTGAAAATAACGTGCAACTTACATCAAGGGCGTTTACAAATTTGCAATGATTCTTCGAAGCACTCCTGCTCGCCTTCCACAGAAATTGCGCCACATCTCACCCTTTTTTTATCTGTGTCGACACAAATTAAATCTGAATCACAAATTTTTGCTTCACTCAAGCCGCACTCATCGCCTTCTTTTAAGTATTTTACGCAACGAAAAATATCAGTTTTACCATATCTCTTACACTCAAGATCACTTGCACAATTGTTGCTACTAGGATTACATTCTTCCCAAATGCCCACATCACTCGGAAAATACTTAAAAAAAATCACCAGTCCTAGCGTGACGACTAATACAATAACCAACAATATCAATAGTTTCTTCATATTTTGTCCAGTTTATAAGATCAGACGTTATAATTAAATTACAATATTAAGCAAAGCATTAATATTCTATTTTTTCTTATATTTTGTAAATTTATTTATTAAGTAGATAATTAAGCTGATTCCCAAACATAAAATAAAAAATATTAAAACTTGCCCGCTTTGAAAATAGTATTCAATTCTTTCTTTCAAAGAAAGAATTGTGTGATTTGTCTCGTTAATATTAATATACTCGATAGTATCCCCCGCAATAGAAGATCGAAAATTACCATTTTCTTGAAGATCAAGCCAAATCCTAATTTCATCTCCATTTACCACCTTAACGGCAGAAGAGCCTGTTTCTTCAAGACCATAAGGGATATGGCGAAAATCAATCGTAAGAAGATCGCCTATCTTAACTTCTCCGTTACTTCTCTCCACTTTACTAACTAATAATTTAAAGGTTCCAACACCTCCATTAATTTTTCTTTCTTGAACTTTTCCAATTACTACCACATCCGCATTTGTCTGAGCGTCTTTAACTTGCTGAGGTGATGGGACAGCCTGAATTAAGGCGGGTGAAAGAAACAAAAGAAAAAGAGTCAAAAAAGTAATTAACAGTTTTTTCATACCTAATAATGTATCTTAATTATTTAATTGGTCAAATTTTTTTAGTCTCGTTTATTTTTGACATATACATTGATAAAATTATTAATTGAAAATTATCATAAATACTTTTTCTTAACCACCAAGTAACCGTTAACAGCAATAAACACACTAATGCATAAAATAATGATGTAGATCACGCTGGGGTACATGTAGTTGAAAAAAAGTGGCGAAGTGTGTTTGAGATAAATACCAAAGTAGGCCCAAACTGGAACAAGTCCGTAGGCGAGGTTTCTTTCTCTGATGGCGGTGATTGAGGCAATCACCGCCCCCACCAATAAAATCATAATCATCCAGGCTTCATCAGGCAGAATCCAGTTTTTCCAGCCGAGACTAACTAGAAAAGTAGTAATGTTAGCGATGGTAGCGATCGTGATCCAGCCAAAATATAGTCCAAACGGGATTTTGACCATTAGCCGATCTTTGATTGAAAGTGATTTTTCATTGGTAATTGCTGAAATCTTGGTTAGCGTAAAAAGCAGGACCAGCATCAAAATTACCGTCATGCCCATTTGCTGGTAATGCCAGAAGAAAATCCAAGTGGCGTTGGCCAAGGATGATAGGATAAACCACAGATTGAGCTGGTGGAAGATTTCAGCCCTTTTCGCCGGCTGGGGTAAAAATTGATAAACTACATAAACTGCCAAGCATAAGTAAATCACTCCCCAAATGGAAAACGTCACCCCAGCCGGCGCAAACAAGTTGGGATAAGCATCAGACACCGCTCCGGTATCAATCCCATTGATCGGCAAAATATTAGCCAGCGCGTTGACTGTCACCATACCAACGAACGAAACAAGGGTAAGGATTTTAACTAGCAATGTGTTTTTGAGCATGAATTAAATATAACACCAAATGTGCAACTAACATAATTGTACAAATCAACAATAATTAATGAAACTTCTACCGTTTATAGGCTGAAAATGTCATGCTCACAGAGTAGTTTCCCAAAAATCCAGGTGTTTCTTTGTGAATCTCGACATCGGTGAAACCAGCGCTTTCCAACAAACTCAGATATTCTTGTTTCAGAATTGCGCCGCTGACACAACCAACCAATAACTCTTTGTCATTTTTGATATTTTCAGGCAAGGGCTTGGTCAGCACCACATCTGAAACCATCAATCTCCCACCAGTTTTTAATACTCGAAATGCTTCCGCAAAGACTTTGTCTTTATTTGGAGCCAAATTAATTACACAATTTGAGATAACAGCATCGACTGAGGCAGTATCAATCGGTAGCGCTTCAATATCACCCTGGATAAACTCCACGTTGGAGTAATGACCCTTGGTTGCATTTTCTCTCGCCTTTTCCACCATCTCGTCAGTCATATCTAAACCAATTACCTTACCTGATTTTCCCACTTTTGTAGCTGCCAAAAAGGCATCAAAACCCGCACCTGAGCCCAGGTCAAGAACTACCTCACCTTCTTGTAAAGATGCAACGGCAGTGGGATTTCCACAACCCAAACCCAGATTTGATCCTTGGGGAGCCTGGTCCATCTCAGACTGGGTGTACCCCATCTGGCCAGATTGCCGTTGCGCCTTTTTATTGGAATCACAACCACAATGGCAACCACAGCCAGATGATTGAACAATTTTGGCGTAAGAGTCTTTTACTGTCTTTTTGATTGAAGCGGCTTTCGTCATATTTGCGCATTGTATCAGAATGCTTAATTTAGTTTTCGACCACGACCTATCCTTGGGTTACGCATCTCGGAAAAAAAATATTTTGTTACAAAGCTAAAACAAATCTTCTATTAGGATCTAGATAACGTAATCAGCATGCTTTATTTTAGGTAAATTCTTCTTTATATAAATTCATATATACCTTTTTATATAAAGAAAAAATATGGAAAAATGAGAGAGATTGTGGCTTGCTTCAAAAAATTAAAATTAGTCTTTGTAAAACAGCGCACTTAAAGAACAACAACTCACTACTCAATGAGCAAAATCTTTTTATTCATTTTTTCTCCTTATTATCAAAGAAATTACGAGCGATATCAAAAATATCATCGAGCCAATGAAACAAGGCGTGGTAAAGATGTTATCGGTTGCCACACCTGAACAAGAAATCTTGTCACCCTGCGCTTTGAAATAATAATTGTAGATTTCAATCGCCAAATTAGACCAAGCAAAAATGGTTGAACCGATAAGTAATAGCACCAACCTGCTCTGTTGGATAACTTGTTTTGTTCGCGGCAATTTTTGAATAATTGCCGCCCAAATAAATGCCCCTACAAAAGCGAAAGCTCCATAGAAACACGGAGTGGTCATCGGATTAGGAATCACACAGTTTTGTATTCGAGTCAATGATTGGTACATACCGTAAAAACGGACAAAATCCATATAAACTGTGTACCAAGCAAAGATCGAACCTGCTAACAACACCAGCGTTTGTAACCAAAGTAGTTTTTTCATATCTCAATCTTGATCTTCTTCAGGGATCACTAACCAGCAGATTATATAAGGCACAATGCCGGGTAAACCGCCGGGTATAAGTAGAAAAACCCAAATCAAACGCAGTAATACTACGTCAAGATCAAAGTAGTTAGCCATTCCACTCGCCACCCCAGCAAATACTCGACCTTTTTTCGATCTTCTTAGTTTTTTCATAACTTTATTTTACATCTAATCTACCATTGCGGAGAGATGTTTTTTTCTTGGTCTTTTTTTGCTGAAGCACTTGATCAATCAAGAAAATTTGATTCTGACGAAGGAGGGGCAGTTTATCTTGAGTAAAAAAACCGTGCGCCTTCACCTCAGCTGAAGGCGCAAACTCTCCTCCGATTAGCACGCCCACATAACAAATATCTACCCGCGATGAAGTCCGATCGGTCCGAGTTTTCAGTAACTTATCAGCACTCACAACCAACCCAGTCTCCTCTTTGATTTCCCGTTCCAGCGCCTCACCGGGGTGTTCGCCAGACTTCATGTAACCCCCAGGTAAACTCCATGCATGTTGCCGATAACTGTGTTTGACAAGTAGTACTTCACGACGCTCGTTTAGGATAATCCCTGTCACACCGATCAAAAACTGCTGGTGAAGTAAACGCATGACGAATAACTGCAGGTTTTTGGGTAAACGCAAGGCTTTCCAAATCTTAGCCAGGATTTTTTTCACAGTGATTTGCTATCTGCTGGTTCCGCAACTCCCCCCAACTTCAGTTTTTGATTTTCCAACTCTAATTGGTGGACGCGTTTGGTCAACTCCAGCACTTCATTTTTTCCACGGCGAATTTCAATACGTTTGCCCCGTAGTACTAAAGAACCAGAAATATCGTGTGCCAGTCGTAAAATATACGAGAGAATTATGCCTGCCAAAAAAGAACCAATAATGACATAAAATAGCGGGATATCTGTCACAACAAATGACCCCACCCGAACCGAGACTAATGCCAAATTTGCTTGGGCAACGTAGACTAACAATCCACCGAATACCAACAATAAAATTAAACTTAACATAGAACTACCTCCAAAATCATTGTAGCCTATATTTTAGTTCGGTGTGGTGCAATGAAGGAAGGCGACATCAAGACTAGTTTTTTGGTCAATGGTAATACTTAATACCACCTGATGGTTTGATCCCGCTTTGGTCCTGTGGTCACCATCAGGATTTTGACATCAAGAGTCTGTTGCAAAAATGCCAAAAACTGCAGAGCTTGTTTCGGCAAGTCTTGGGGGCGTTTGGCCTCACGTAACTTATTTTTATCCCATGTCGGTAGCTCAATGAACTTGGGTTTGACGTCAAACAAGTATTCTTGATCAGGACGATAACCAACTGCCTGGCCATTTTTAATATACCCAACGCATACTTTAATCGGCATATTTTCATAGACAATATCCATGTGAGTCGGTATTAGGTACTCGACTTGACCCACTTTCATTAGGTAACTCAGCAGAGGGATATCAAGGTAATGAATATCTCTCGGCCGACCAGTGGTGGCACCATACTCATGGGCATCTTCTCTAATCCGACTGGCTAACCCTGCTGGCATCTGACTGGGCAGCTGTCTGCTGCCCACACTAGAAGTATAAGTGGCTTTGATCACCGCGGCCCTAACGGCGATCTGGTTTGGGTCAACGATACCCTCAGTGGAAGAGCGGATTCCTTCAAAAGTACAGTTGGAAACAGTACAATCTGGGTAGACTGCCCAATGCATGTCCAAACCAATTGCCTGAGCTTTTTCAAAAACAAAAGGTGTATTTTTCTCTGACCACTCTCTAGAAACAAACTGATAACAGGGTTTGACAAAAGGCTTCAGCTCTTTTCTTAGTTTTTCCAGTCGAAATAAAAAGGTGGCCAAAGAGCCGACCGCCTCACTATTTTTAGCTATTGGCTGAATCTTGTTAACTCCTTAAAACCTTTATTAGCCGAACACTCCCATATCCTATTAGTAGAAAACCAACTAATACATTTAGAAATTGAATTAATAGTATGGGCACGGAGCTTTTTATTAATGAAAATATAATTACTGACATACCCATGAACAATAATGTGGCTAACCCTGTAGACAAACCAAAAATAAATAATTCACGCTTAGAATAATTGCTCTCAACAACTCTCGTAGCAAATAAACTCGTCCAAAAAATGATGCCCATCGGGCTTGAAATAGTCAGTAAGAAGACTGAACTAAAACTTTTCGAGAGATCCATCGAAGATGAATAACTAGCAAATGAGTATGTTACTTCTGCTATCTCCCTTATGGTCATTGCACCAAATAAAATAAGTACGATCGAGCTAATTATTCCAAAGACCTTTTTAATTTTCTTTTTTTCTAATAATTTTCCAATACCTAATATTGCCAGTGTGATATATAAATAGTCCACTAAAGTTACCGCTGCAACTCCCGCGAAACCATCCCAAATAGTTTTTTGTAAAGTCAAGTTAGTGATAAAGAAAAACACTGGTCCAATCGCTAGTTGTAGTAATAATCCCGTTCCTAAACCAATGCTAATGATTTTTAAATTTATACTATGTGTTTTACTCATGAGTTAAATATAACAAAACTACTCAGTATTACAAAACGAGACTTAAAATAAAGACAGTTTACTTATAGTGAAGCACATACGTAAGTTCTAAAACGAATCCGAACAGTACAATAGTTCGGATATGCCAAAACAACTGAATTTTCAAGAAAGACAACTAATTGAGTTGTGGCTAAATAATGGCCACAAAATCAGAGAAATCTGTCGTCAATTACATCGCTCTGTCTCATCCATTAGTGATGAAATCAGTAGAAATGGTGAAGTAAATGGCTATCATGCCATTAGTGCTCAAGTTAAAAGTGAAAAGAGATTGAGTCGATCAAGAAGTAAGAACTCAACCAAGCAAGATTGGATTGTAGATTACATCATCACTAAGTTAAGATGCGGTTGGAGTCCCCAGCAAATTGCTGGCAGACTTAAAAGAGATCGCGGTAAAACCATAGTTTGCCATGAAACTATTTATCGCTATATTTACGCTCACCCTGAAAAGCAATTAGTGCAATATCTGGTTAAAAGTCATAAAAGAAGATCGAGAAAACCAAGTAATTGGTTACCTAGAAGAAGTATCAGTGCAAGGGTGAGTATTCATGATCGACCAGAAGAAGTTAATCTTAAAACTATTTTTGGTCATTGGGAACTGGATGTGATCGAAGGCAGAAAACATGTGGGAGGAATAGTAACAGCTTTGGAGAGAAAGACCAGATATTACGATGCGCTCAAAATTACCAACATTGATTCAGAATATGGCATTTGGGCACAAAAGCAATTGCTTACTAAGCACCCAAAAGTAGCTACTAAGTCAGCCACTTTTGACAATGGAAGAGAAAACTACAACCACACCAAGCTAAACGCAGTTGGTATTAAGACCTATTTCTGTGATCCCTACTGTTCGTGGCAAAAAGGTAGCAATGAAAACCACAATGGTATTCTACGGCGCTACATTCCTAAGAAAACTGACTTCAGCACCTTTACTCAAATTGAACTAAATGCCATTATCCAGGAAATTAACGAACGTCCAAGAAAATGTCTTGGTTACGAAACCTCTTCCGAAGCTTTTCAACGTGAGTTACAATCTATCAAGAAAGGTTAACTGTTCGGATTCGTGTAGAACGCAGC
>CAZZBW010000022.1:0-15446 GCA_964653045.1 uncultured Pseudomonadales bacterium
ACTCAAAGATAACGCTGCCCGCACACCAGCGTTCGGCAGTATGTCTTCACTTTCGATTCCTAAACAAGAAGTGGCTGTTAAAACCGGTACGACTAACAATCTACGTGATAACTGGACCATTGGTTATACTTCAGACAGATTAGTAGCAACCTGGGTTGGGAATAATGACAACTCGCCCATGAGCTACGTTGCTTCTGGTATCACTGGCGCTTCGCCGATCTGGAACAAAACCATCAGGCTACTGTTGGATGAAAAAAAACCTCACTTTTTTCCCATTCCCAGCGGAGTCGTCATTACCAATATCTGCGCCACTACTGGCACCCTCCCCTGTGCTGGTTGCCCAAGTGTGCGTGAAGAAGTTTACTTACCAGACAAAGTACCGACAAAAACTTGTAACACTGAGTATTTCAAAAAACCTTCAACCTCTCCCTAAAAAATAAAGAAGTAGGCTAATCAAAACAGTGATTAGCATAATTGCTGGAGCAACTAACTTGGATAATAACTCAGATTTTCTTTTGGCGTCACGTTCCGAACGCTTTTGCTCGCGTTCGTGTTGGCGAATAATTTTTTCTTTTTCGATTTCATTGGCGCGGCGTTTGGCCTCAAACGCCGCTTGTTCTAGATCGGAAATCTCATCTTTGGGCTGATTCATTGCTTGATTCCCCTCTCATCAGTTGGACTTTTTCCACTATCATGATCACTGCTTCTTCGATACTTAACTCACTGGTGTCCAAAACCCAAGATTCGGGGATAGTTTTTAGCGGATCAGTAACCCGGGTCATGTCCTGTTGATCTCTTTTAATCAACTCAGCATACACTTCTTCGAATTCAACGTCTTTTCCTCTGGTTTGCAGCTGCAGCTGCCTACGTTTTGCCCTAACCGCATCACTGGCAGTAAGGAAAATCTTCAGATCTGCTTTTGGAAGAACTCGATAGGTGATGTCACGTCCTTCCATAACTACATCTTGGCTTTCTGCAATTTGCTGCTGTTTTTTTACTAACGCTTCTCTGACGGCTGGTAAAACTGCCACCGAAGACGCACCCCAACCCATCTTTTCAGTCCGAATCTGCCAAGAAACATCTTCTCCATCAAGTAAAATTGTCGTTAACCGGCCGTCTTTTTCGCCATTGGTGGGATTCCGCATCTCGATTTTGGCCGCATTTATCAATTTCACCAATCCCGACTCATCATCCCATTTGACTCCTGCGCGGTCTCCCAGCAAAGCAGTGGCGCGATACATAGCGCCAGTATCGACATAAAGAAAACCCAACCGTTCAGCCACTAGGCGCGAAACCGTTCCCTTACCTGCAGCTACGGGTCCATCAATCGCAATTTGAAACATTAATTATTTTTTCTTTTTGGTTTTTGCTTTGGTTGTGGTCGAACTTTTCTTTGGAGTGTATAACCATTCAGTCCGATCCGCAGTGAGCAAACCTCCTAAACCAACTACCAAGAGCAAAACTGGCCACAAATCTGCATAATCAGCTGGAATCATTTCCAGTCTTGAAGCAAGTAATACTATACCCATGACGATCAGGGCAACTGGCCAAAAATAAGCTTTGGGCATGCTATTCTCCTTTGTAAGTTTTTAACTGACACCAATATATCACACCAAGAAAAAAAAGTTAATTAAACCCCCGCAAACTAGCCTTTGTTTGTTGCGCAATCTCGCGAGATTGCGCTCGGCGCTTGAGGGTTTCGCGCTGCTCGTACTGTTTCTTACCCCGACCAATGCCAATTACCAACTTAATTCTGTTGTGGATCAACTTAAACTCTAGAGCTACTAAGCTCCGACCTTTCTGTTGAGCTTGACCGACGACGCGGTCAAGCTCTCGTCTTTTCAATAACAGCTTGCGCGTTCTTTTAGGATCGTACTCAGTATTATCCGCATATTTATAAGGTGAAATTTGAGCGTTAAGTAAAAACGCTTCGTCGCCAATAATCTTGACAAAACTGCCAGTCAAACTAGCATGCCCCAGTCGAAGGCTTTTCACCTCCGCTCCGGTCAGCACTACACCAGCCACCAGCTCATCTTCGATGGTGTAATCATGTCTTGCTCTTTTATTGAACACCAAACTCATCAGGCAATTATAAACCAAGCGGTGAAAAATATTGCCCTATGTTAACCCAATTTTATATTCAGCCCTAATAAAGCATGGGGCACTTTGAATATCAACCTTTATGCTAATTTATTCTTTATATAATTTCGTATATATGAATTTATATAAACATCTAAACTCAATTTTTGCACATAACAACTAAGCTGTACTATTCATACTTCTGTTATGTTCAAAACTGCCGACAGTTTGCCAGTTAATAATTAAATATTAGTTACTGGAAAAAAAATGAAGTTAGCTAAGTTTAATTATTTTGTCCACCGTTACCACAATCGCGCCCTTGGCAGGAAAACCTTGGTTTACGGGCATGTCTTGGACAAACTTACGCCATTTACCTGAACTGTAATATTTTGCGGTGCCAACTAACTTCACGCCATGCCATTTTTTATCCCAAACCGCCAAACACACATTATGATTTTCTGCCAAATTTTCTCTAGTTTGGCTCATGTAATTATCGGTGATCACTAACAAATTTTCTGACACCACCTTGACATAAGCTACCCCAATTACATTCGGCTTACCCCCCCCAGTGACGGTGGCAAACGCCATGGGATTATTCTCGATTAGTTTGGCAGCTTTTTGGTCAATCATGATTCTGACATCACACTAGGAATCTTTTCAAGTAACTCTACCAGTTGCTGTTTCAGACTGGGAATATCAACTGTTGCCGTTGTCCAAACAATTTCTAAATCTATATCCCAATACTCATGGGTCAAACGATTACGCATCCCAGATATTTTTTTCCATGGAATATTTGGATAAGACTGTTTAAATCCCTCTTCGAGATTAGTGCAAGCTTCACCAATTACCTCAATTTTCCTTAAAACAGCGTCTTGAACGATGTTGGTTTTAGCAAAAAGTTCAAAATCACAATCTGATAAATACTCCTCAATTGCTGCGGCGGCATCGATAATGTGATGGATAAACGGCTCAGGTCTTTTCTTCATAAATTATTTTGATGTCGTTTTCGACGTATGGCTTGATATATTTACTTAAACCATTTTTGGTAACTAGGTCAACTTTCACTTTCAAAACACTGCTTAGTTCATCCTGGATACCTATAAAATCAAATAAACCCTTAGATTTTGAAAAGGAAACAAGTAAATCTAGATCACTATTGGGGGTTTCTTCTCCGCGAGCAAAAGACCCATAAACCGCTAGATAATTTATGTCGTTTTGCTCAACAATTTTGTTGATTTCTGATAAGTGCCTTGTGATTATTTGTGGTGTCATGATTTGAGGATTAGTATAACATCTCGTCCGCGCAACTCGCGCGAGTTGCGCGGATTTGCCAACGCAATTAGCGTTAATTAAAGCGGGATCTGGTATAGCACCGAGCCGCTGACTGCAAGCAGCAGATTCAGCGGCTGACTAAAGATCAAGTGCGTGGCGGTCCCAAGCAGAGGACTGACTGTTTGGGTAATAAACTTGCCCTGCTTGTCTAGAACTACGACTCGGTTTTGGGCCGATTCAAGTGCATAAATGTAGGGGTGGTCAGAAGCAGTGGCCAACTGTAATGTAGAGTTGAATGCTTGTGCAAACTCACTTAATGCAAACTCGCTCTCCCGCCCACCCGTAAACTTGAGAATTTCTCCCTGATTTGTACCCAACCACACATCGCCGTCAACCATCATGCTGGTGATACTGTTGAAATCAAAACCAACCGGCTGGGCAAACCAACCAACCGGATTTGAGTACCCATCGCCCCCTTCAACATATCGAAAAATATTGCGTTTATCAGGATTAAAGACATAGAGATTAGTTTGAAAACCTGCTAACAGCGTTCCTGATTGATTGGAATCCCCCTCTGAGATCACATTGGTAATTCCAGCAGCATCTTGCTCATACTTGATGCTCGTTATCCCTTTTTCTAATATCAAAGCGGAATCTGGAGCATCAGCTACCACGGCTTTGATCTCAATGGGAGACTCGAGAGACAGCAACTTGGCGGTTTTTTCTGGGAGTTGATAAAAAATTATTAATTGTTGTTGAGCATCAGCAAGAACCACGGATTGTCCATCAAGATTCAAGTGAGTCACTATAAAAGTCGAATCATAAGTACGCAAGTCATCAAAAATTGGCACCTGCTTCAGTTCTCTATCAGCAATCGAGTCCAGATATTGATTTAAAGTGGCGTAGAAAGAATCAAACTGCTCTTGCCCATACTCAGTGGTGGTCAAATCATCTTTCAACACGAGGAGATCTTTAGTCAAATCAGTAACTTGCTTCTTGGCTAGGACCGGCTGATCAGTACTAACTGCGTAGGCAGTCTGCAACTTTTCACGGAGCGGTTGCAATACTTGATCAACATTAACCCGCATTTGATATTGACGGAAAAGGATAACACCGAGAGAAATGGCTAGCACACTCACTGCTACAAGTACAATGCTAATTTTTTTTAAAGACGCCCTGGCCAAGTTCTGATCGAGATAAACCTGCTTTGACCCAAACCACCAAGAAAAACTCCTTATCCTCGGTCTAGAAAAACGAATGTTTTTGAAATGACCAATTAATTTGGGGAAAACAGCCAGTATTTTAATCATGAATAAAGACACGCCGGCGAAAACTTTTTTAATAATTGCATACAGACTCACTTTAGTTTTTTCTGACTGGGTCGAAGCTGACTGACCTTCGCTCACGAGCGACTCTACACTAGTTGTTGGTAAAACTTTAGCTTGAGTGTTATCAATTTCAGACATTAATCCTTGTTCACCCACAATTTCAGCCACTGTTTCAGTTAGGTCTTGATTAAAGGAAAATACTCCTAGTGCCACGTCAGAATCATGAACAGATCGGAGGATGGAGCTGGTTTGTGACGAGGATTTCCCCCAAGGATTTTCTAGTTGATGAAGTTGGAAGATGGTTTTTTTTGCACCTCGAGTGTAAAAAAAACATAAATCATTGGGGTGGCGAACGCCTTTAATCAGCTGGAGTTTGTCAAGAGGATTGAGTAAGTTGCCTCTTTTTCCACTTCGATCCAAATAAATTCCCACTCCCTGAGTGGCCAAAATAATCTTTCTGCCCTCAGTCAGAATTAATCCAAACTCCAGCTGATATTGATTGCTTTGAGCTTCCTTGAGCAGAGACTCAAGTTTTTGATAAAGTGCCTCAGCTTGCAAAGGCAGGTGGTTTTTGATCTCGAACAAACACTCGTAAGCAAAGTTTTTGGCTTGGTCACCGCGAACTGAAATCAAGATTGCGCCAGCTTGTTTAGGGTGCTTGATTAATTCGAAATGCGACCAACTTCCTCGCAGCGGTCGGCCAATCAAACCAAAACCAGTTGGGTTAAGCTGAGCTCTGAGTAATTGCATATCTTTTTCAAACTACGTATTTGTGGGCAGATTTAGAGATTCATGTGCATGAGTCTCGCGAAGCTTGGTAAACGTTCAAAGTGCTAATAGATATAACAAAACCAAGATTGTTAATCCAAAATGAACTAAACCAAAAACCCATAGTGCTGGAGTAAAAGTGGTTTGCACAGTACCACTCATTAACTGAATTTGGCGCAATATTAATCCGGAAAAAATTGCGTAGAGCAAAATCCCCAGAATGAACAACACTTTTACAATCATTAGAAAGGTGCTGTGAAAATTTAAATCATTAAGAAATAAATTAGCTGAAACTGTGGCCGTAGGCAACATTAGTTGACCCTCCCTTCAATCTTTTCCCGTTCTTCTTCTAAAATCAAATCATTGATCAGTGTAGTCACTCTTGAAGGTCGAGGTACACCCAAGAATTCAAACTCACGCTTTTCAGCGGCAGTTTGAATAGTGACATTACCGTAATCAAACACAGCGGAAAGAAATCCGGCAGTGGCAGCGGTGGTATCTTCAATATTATCAATTTTAGCCGCAGAAATATTACGATAAGTCAAACTATAAAAATCAATATCGACAATTCTCTCATCTGTGACAATATAAACATTGTAAAACCACTTGAGAAAAGACTCAAAAATAAAGCCCAATAAGCCTAGATACCAGCCGAAATAAATTCCCATCTGATAGCGCAATGGAAAGTACTCAAAAAAGCTGATACTGTCAAAAAAAAGTGGCGCAAATGCAATCACCACAGCTAGAATTACCCAACCCAATTGGGTAATTGGATGCTGTCTGAGCATAAGAATAACATGCTCATTAAGCGCTTGAGTACTGAAACCAACACGCAGCGGTTTGGGGAGAAAAGAAGCGAGAGGGTTGGCGCCAGGCAGCTCCTGGCGCATCACTTCCGAGTAATCATCGATGTGTCGATGATCAAGGTTGCGTTCGCTCAGATTATACTTATGCCTGATTATTTCTTTAACTTTGGGAACTGGCTCAGTTGCTACTTCTTCTGCAACGTGCTTGCTGGATTGATGAGAAGCACTGAATATCTCTGGCATAACCAATAGCTTGATTATAACACCAAACACCACAGCTTTAACTGATTTATTGACGCAAAATTTTTAAAAACAGATCCTGATCAACATTGATCTTGCCAAACTGCTTCATCCTTTTTTTACCTTTGGCCTGTTTGGCTAAAAGTTTTTTTCTTCTGGTGACGTCACCGCCATAGAGTTTGGCGGTGACGTCTTTGCGGTAAGCTTGGAGATCTTCTCTGGCAATGACTTTCCCACCCACACAAGCCTGAATGGCGATGGCGAACATCTGTCGCGGCAGATGTTCTTTAAGTTTCTCGGTCAAGATTCGCCCCTTTGACTCTGCCTCATCAGCCAAACACATAAAACTAAAAGCTTCGATTGGTTCTTTATTGATTAAAATATCGACTCTGACAATTTCTGCCCGCTGGTAACTGTTGATCTGATACTCAAATGAGGCAAACCCAGAAGTAGCAGATTTTAGCTGATCGTGAAACTGCACGATCAGCTCAGCGAGAGGTAAAGTACAAATCATCTTGGTTTGCTCCGCCACATTTTGACTCATCTTGTACTGACCGCGGTGTTTTTGCACCAGCGTTACGCAGTCGTGGAAAAATCGAGGCGGAGTATAAATACTAATCTCTACCCATGGCTCTTCAATATAATCAATCAGACTTGGGTCAGGCAACTTCACTGGACTGCTAATGATTTCAGTTTGACCATTTTTCAGAAAAACCCGGTACTCAACAGTAGGCGTGGTAGCAATGATACTTAAGTTAAACTCGCGGTCTAGTCTTTCCAGCACTACCTCAGCGTGAAGTAAACCCAAAAAACCCATCTGAAAACCACTACCTAACGCTTGAGATTGAGTGGGCACGTAAGTTAATGCTGCATCACGCAGGACTAATTTGTAGATAGCTTCCTTCAAATTGGGAAAATCAGCCGAGTCAACTGGATAAATCTCTAAAAAGACGAATGGCTTGGGTGGTTGGTATCCAGATAAAGGCTGAACGTCTATACCCACTCGCGCGGTAGTTAGGGTATCTCCCACTGTCAACTTACGCACATCTTTGAGGCCGGTGGCGATATAACCAACTTCCCCTGTCTTGAGCACTTCTGTTGGCACCATGTCGGGAGAAAAGTAGCCTACTTCTGGAGCAACGAACTCAGATTTCGCGCCAAGCAGACGGACGGTCTGCCTGGCGCGAAACTCGCCATCTACCACTCGCACTAGGGCAATCGCACCCTGGTGCGAGTGGTAATAAGAAGTAATCATCAATCCCCGGGGCGCACCTCCTACATCACCACTAGGAGGAGGAATCTTATGGACAATCTCTTCAAGTAATCTTGGGACGTTTTCTCCAGTTTTGGCAGATACCGCAATTATTTGGTCTTCGGTCACACGACAGAGCTCCATCAACTCCAAGCTGGTTTTTTCAATATCTGCCGTAGGATAATCAATTTTATTTACAACCGGGATAACAGCTAGATTCAGTTTCTGCGCCTGGTAATAATGAGATAAGGTTTGGGCCTGCACTCCCTGAGTGGCGTCGACAACCAATACTACTCCCTCACAAGCCGTTAGGGCTCGACTCACTTCATAACTAAAATCGACATGTCCAGGGGTGTCAATTAAGTGCAGTAAGTACTCTTGGCCATCACTGGTCGAGATATACCTCATTCTCACCGGCGCCAACTTGATAGTGATACCCCGTTCTTGTTCGATGGGGTTACTGTCCATGACCCGCTCTTGCTTAGCCATGGCTGGAGTCAATGTTTTCGTCAACTGTAACAACCGATCGGTCAAAGTTGTCTTACCGTGATCAATGTGAGCAATGATGGAGAAGTTGCGAACTTTGTTCACACTTATTTGGCGAGATGCAGAAGCTTGCTCGCCCGAGCTTTAATTCTGGCAGCTTTATTGCGATGAATCAGCTTACGTTTGAGCGCTTTATCAACATCAGAAAAAACTTCGCTCAAGTTATCAGCATTGGGCTCAACCACAATTTTTTTCAGACTACCACGCATTTGGGCTGAAACCAAATTATTGTACTTGGTTTTACGCTGAGTAGATCTTAAAGCTTTTTTGGCGTTAGCAAGAATTGGCATAACAATTTTTTCCTTTGTAGAATACAATATCCTTACTTTTTAAAGATTAATTGACTGCTCTAAAGAAGATGGATTATACCATGCTACCTCATTTTACTCTACCCAAAATTTTGATTAATAACTCTTGGTTGGAAAAACAACAAACTAGTATTCTGTCGGCTGCGTTTGTCATTACCGCAGCTAATGTGCTTTCTTCTCTGATTGGACTGATTAGAGAAAGATTGCTAATTACCTATTTCTTCGACGAAATTGCATCTCAACAAGCATTAGAAGCCTTTCAAATTGCTTTCCAAATTCCAGACGCACTGTTTCAACTCTTAGTTTTGGGTGCGCTCTCAGCAGCCTTCATTCCCATCTTTACTGAAGAAAAAACTAAAGATGAACGATCTGCCTTCAACATGACCTCAAACGTCATGAACTTGATTCTGCTTGCCTTTATCTTGATTAGTGGCATCACTTACTGGTTTGCCCACCCAATTACTCTTTGGCGGACTGGGGACGCCATCACTCCTGAGCAAATCACGATCATCGTCAACTTGACTCGAATAATGCTTGTTGCCCAACTGTTTTTCGCTATCTCCAACTTTTTCTCCGGAATGCTTCAGTCCTATCAAAGATTTGTCCTGCCAGCAGTTGCCCCAATTCTCTACAACCTGGGGATCATGCTGGGAGTTGTCTTACTCTATGAGAGACTAGGGATATATTCCGCTGGAATAGGTGTGGTGCTGGGATCAATTATCCATATGGGGGTGCAACTGCCGGCCATCAAAAACATTGGTTATCGCCACCGTTTCATTTTAAGTTTTAAAATCCCGGGTGTCAAAAAACTACTGGCAATGATGCCTCCCCGAGTTGCAACTTTTGCAGTCAGCGAAATCCAAAACCTATCCTTGGGATTTTTTGCCACCTCACTGGGTAATCTCAGTTTCTTTATCATTCGTTTGGCCATGAGACTGATGACCATTCCGATTAGGCTATTCGGCGTCCCTATCGGTCAAGCATCATTGGCGTTTTTATCGGAAAAAACGCTTGAAAAAGATTTAGTAAAATTCACATCTTTACTGACTACCTCGCTTCACCAGATTGCATTCTTTGCTTTTCCTGCCTCAGTCCTACTACTGATCCTGCGTATTCCAGTTGTTAGACTGGTTTTCGGTGCCCATAACCTGCCGTGGGAGACAACAGTGGCGACTGGCAAAGCAGTCGCCATCGTGGCAGTCTCAATCGTCGCCCAATGTCTAGTTCAGTTGATGATTAGAGCATTTCATGCGCTTAAAGATACAAAAACTCCGTTTCTCATCGCCTTAATCACTACAGTTTTTTATTTGGTTGGAAGTTTTTGTATTATCCGCTTTTCTTCTCTGGGGATAAATGGCATTGCCACAATAATTTCTCTGACAGCTCTCCTCGAACTAGGTCTTTTCGTGATTTTTCTTGAGAGAAAAATCGGCAACTTTACTACTAAAAATTTATTTGTGCCACAAGCCAAGATGCTTGTGGCTGCATTTTTGATGTCAGTATTTCTTTATCTGCCATTCAAAGTCCTTGACGAGCTTGTGTTTGAAACTTCTCGCACAATTGAACTAATTGGTCTGACAATAGTTACCAGCACCATTGGCTTATTGGTTTATCTATATCTGGCTTATTTACTCAATATTCATGAATTACAGATAGTGCGGAAAGTGCTTCAATCTATCGGCTCTTGGCGCAAATCGCTCACAAGGACTCCAGAAGTGATGATTGAAACCACTCAGGACGACGGCATAGTTTAACTAGGTATTGAGTTCTAGCTGCGATTTGAGCTACAATCGTATTCAATCGCATGCCTGCCAAAACCAAAGATATCAATATTAATTTGTTGCCTGAGGATCCGTTTTTCCAAACGATTAATGGACGAGCACTGAGGTGGATTCTGTCCGTAGGGCGTTACTTAGTAATTTTTACCGAACTGGTGGTAATCGTCAGTTTTGCTTCCCGCTTCACCCTGGATAGACGAATTACCGACTTGAACCGCAATATATTCCAAAAAATGGGAGTGATCGATTCTTACGGAGACTTTGAACAAAGATTCGTCTTGATTCAAAACAAATTAGATCAATATGAAGAGTTGACCAAACAACAAAACTTGACAGAAATTTTTGCTTTGCTGTCTTCGATCACTCCCGCAGACGTTTCTGTCGAAAAACTTTCGATCACTAAAGACCGTGTGGTCGTTTCAGGTCAGTCACTGACTCAAGCAGCTTTCAATAATTTAATTAATAATCTGCAACTTTCACCCGATTTTGCTAACGTGTCTGTAGGGAAAATCACCACCAATCCAGAGGGAACTGGTTACGTTTTTCAGTTCCAAGCGTCAACAACTAAAAAATAAATTTATGAACGATAAAAAATTTACTAACCTTCTATCTGAGTACTACCGCAACCCAGTGGCTAGTGTCTCTCTTGAGTTAATTCTTACAATTGTGCTGGTTTTATCCCTGACTTTTTTCGCAATTAAACCCACACTCACTACCATGGGTAAATTATCTAAAGAAATAACCGAAAAAGAAGAGGTAGTCGAAAAACTAGACAAAAAAATCATTGCCCTAAATACCGCGCAAAATGAGTACTACGCCTGGGAAGATAAACTCGCATTGCTTGATTCGGCTTTCCCTTCAACAGACAATTCTTTGACTGACATTAAAACAATTGAACGCTTGGCTTACGAAAATGACGTCGTATTATCCAATCTTTCTTTGCCCTCTTTTCCCGAATTTAAAGAAAAATCAAAAATTGAGGTATATAACCAACCACTCAACTTGACCATCGAAGGAGACTACATTGCAATCAAAAAATTTGTAAGTAGTGTGATTGACAATCGCAGAGTTTTTGTGGTTAACTCCATTACCTTCTCAGTCAAAAAACAAAAAAATATTTCGGAGAGTCTTTCCGCCACAATGTCCATTAACTCACCATATTATTTTTGATGCAAAATTATACTAAAACACTGCTGGCGCTCCGAGGTAAAAAATACGCCCTAATTGTACTGAGCTTACTTTCGTTAAGTATTTTCATCTGGACAATGATCGTCATTTTTGCCACTCAACTCGAATCGAGTGTAGAAAAAAGAGTTCAAGCAGCAACCAAACCCTTAAAACCCTACTTCAATACGGAAATACTCGCCAAAATGTCAGAGAAAAAACATTTTACAGTTGAAGAGCTAACTAACTTCAAAGTACGCGTTTTTGAGTACGATTCAGATTCTCGAGAGAAAAGATTGAAGATAATTGAAAAATAATTACTTTCGGTATTTGTTCGCATTGCGATTTATGATTTTTTTCTCTAAAGTAGTAGCTGTGCTGTTTTTGTGGTGCTCTGTGTTGTCGTTATGAACAATCTTAATCAAAGTCGTTCAGTCCTAAATATGCGTTTCCCCACCCTCCTGGGTGTCGGGGTACTAGTAATTGGCTTGATTGCCGGTATTTTTATCTTCGAACAAGGGACGGGGTTGTTTCTTCCCCGGGCCACGGAAGAAACAACTCCGCAAAATGTCAAAATCACCAATATTACTGAAAGAAGTTTCTCTGTTTCATTTGCCACTCAAACAGCGACTAGCTCCTTCGTTAAAGTAGATAGCTACGGTCAAAATGGAAAACACACCAAAACCGATTTACAGGCTAGCGACGATCGAGATCAACTCCAAGGAAGCGTTGGTGATTACCCACTCCATCACATTACACTGACAGGTCTTGACCCCGAAACAGAGTACTACTTTTTGATCGGTACCGGTAAAGGCGCTCTTTTTGACAACAATGGGGAAAAATTTATGGTCAAGACTGCCAAGAGAAGTACAAATGCACCTAATGCCAAAACCATCTATGGCTCAGTTGTTGATCAAAATGGTGCACCGGCGAAAGGTAGCATTGTCTATGTTCAAATTGATCAGGCAAGTGAGATGTCGCAACTGGTGCAAGATTCAGGTAGTTGGGCCATCCCTCTATCTAACGCCAGAATGGTCGATGGCTCTTCATACGCTGCGGTCACCAAAGATTCTGGGTTACGTTTTCTGATTCAAGGTCACCCCCTTAGCTTAAGTAGTTCATTGAATACTACGGTGGGTGAGTTCGAGTCCGGATTCAAAATAGTTCTTGGTCAAACTCAAGGCATTGCTCAGGGTAGCAGCAGCACCGACTCGGGCCAACTTAAATCCAGTCCTACGCCAACAGCAACCATTGCCGCCTCTTCGATTTCCCCTGCTCCAACTTCGTCACAATCTGCTGCTCGTTCACTCACTCCCTCACCGACTGCTTCAAGCTCTGTTACTCTACAACCAACTCAAGCAGTTGAGGCAGGTGCTTTATCGGAATTATTGGCTGACTCACAGCCAGTTGAAACAAGTGACTCAGGCTCACCTGCACCAGACAAACAGGTAATTGACCTTGGCCAAGAGGGTCACCAAGAAGTAAGTACTCAACAACCCACTATCGTCGGTGTAGCACCGGCCAATGTGAGTATCACCATCAAAATTCATTCTGATTCTCAAGTAGAGACAACCCTTACTTCCAATAGTGACGGAGCATTTGAGTTAGATCTTTCTCAACTCGACAAGCAACTTGAGCCCGGGGAACACGTGGTAGAGTACTCGTACATTGATCCCAACACCAAAGAATTAGTCACAAAAACTCATACTTTCACTGTATCTGCTCCAGCAGATACGCAGTTAGCTCAAGCTTATCCATCACCCACATCGTCAGCCTATGGCACCGAGTATCCGTATGGCACAAGTCCAACTCCAACCCCAACTGGTACAAGTGAAGCCACATCTTCAACCACAGTTACGCCCACAGTATCCATCTCAGTTACTCCGAGTGTAACTCTGACCGCCTCTCAATCTGCTAGTGCGACTGATTCTGGATCAAGCACTAAAGGTGGCATAGCCACATCGAGCGCTGGCTCCGCCAGCGCACTGCCCAAGTCCGGCGTGATCAACTCAACGCTGACTCTAATTTTCGGCGGTCTGTTTTTCCTCCTTGCTGGCAGCTGGTCTTTCTGGGTGGCAAAAGAAATTGAGCGAGAGTAAATGAGTGGCTACAAATTACAACATGCTTAATGAACAAAAATCCGTAGACCAAAATCCTTCTCCTACCTCATCACCAACTGTTCAAAATCCATTAGGTGCGGGCAATCAGCTATCTGCTAATTCTCAATCAAAATCATTTCTATTAATTATCGGTGGTTTGTTTGTGGTTGTTTTCTGTTTATTCCTTTTTATTGCATATCAATACTCTGAAAAAATCAAAAACCCTGATAGCTCCCAATTTGAAAAGCTGTATCCAGTTGTGACACCGATCCCCACCATATCAAGCGAATTCCCTGAAACGACCTCCAACCCAGGCTTACCCACAGATCCACTCCCTACTCCAGTCGTTGAAAACAACTTGAGTAAGCCCCCTGAATGGAAAACTTACTCAAGTGCACAAGTTGGCTACTCTTTCCGCTACCCATCGTACGTTGAACTAACAGAAGAAAATGTCGTTCGGCTCTCCTTTTGGGGACCAACTCAACAAGCTAACACTGAGTTTTATGACGGCATATCGCTGAGCTTTTCACTCCCCTTTACAATTGAAGGGTTATCTCTTGAAGATTATGTTGATCAACAAATCACCATGTCTCGGGAAAATGGAGAAATCGAAACCTCAAAAACTCCCATATCTATAAATAACAATCAAGGTTTTTCCTATGTAGTCAGCGGTCTAGGCAGTTTCAAATATATTTATCTCCAATCACCAAATAATGAGTGGGTGGTGGAGATTGTCGACAGTACTGTCGATCCCACCAACCAGGGATATATCGACACTGTTCAACAAATTCTCAATTCATTCCAGTTTGAAAAATAAAAACTTATATAAAGACTAGGTTATTATCTATCCAACAATTTCTTGAACGATCAAGGACCAGTCATTTTTGACCGGATTTTTCTTTATATAAGTTCGTATATATCGATTTATATAAATCGAAAAAGTACCATTAGAAACAATGCTACTGCACCCACCCAATTTTGACACAAATTTTCTTTACATAAAATTATACATAAGATTTTATGTAAAGAAAAAACACAGTAATTAAGCGTGAGGACATGTTTTGTTACCCTAGGCTTAATATCTAAATTATTTTTTAATGATGAAAAATTTTTGCCCACTGTTACCAGGGCAATCCACTGAAAAACAAGTTTGAAGAGTATGAGTATTAAATAAATAAGCGCTGAGTTCTGGCCTCGACCTATCGTCCCTAAAGAATTGCTCCTATAAGTATTGTCGGCGCTGGGGCGTTTCAAGACTCTGTTCGGGAAGGGAAGAGTTGGGACCACCCCGCTCCAGAGACCAGAACTCAGCGCTTAGTCGTAACGCTTTACTTCGCCCCGCCATCGGCGGGGCTTCGTAGCGCAAATACGCTAAAAGGTGAAGAGTATTCTGCACAAGTTTCGCGGCATAAATTTTTTCCTAACTGGACTTGACGTTAAAAATGTTCAATCGACTTTTAGTATTGCTTGGCTTAATCCATTACTGGACTTACACCGGCAACCTATATTTATCTCTCCCGAGGGGGAGATAAAACGTAGTGGTCTCCTACGTGTCTACTAATCCCGATAAATCGGGATTGCGATGACTAATCTTGGGAGTGGCTTCTCGCTTAGATGCTTTCAGCGATTATCCAACAGAAATGTAGCTACCCTGCACTGCCCTTGAAAGGGACAACAGGAACACTAGGGATTTCCTCACCCCGATCCTCTCGTACTAGGGGCAAATTCCCTCAATCATCGAACGCTGACGGCGGATAGAGGCCGACCTGTCTCACGACGGTCTGAACCCAGCTCGCGTACCGCTTT
>CAZZBW010000023.1:0-14198 GCA_964653045.1 uncultured Pseudomonadales bacterium
AAAATAATTGGTAATCTCCAAAAACTGAGAACATTTACTGATAGTATACGCAATTTACTTAAATTATTTTTTTCCAACGATGGGCAAGAAAACATTGTGTGACGAAGAACATCCCATTGGTATTTCATAGACTGTTTTGATATCACCTGCTAAGTATTCAACTTCTCCCCAACAAAGTAATTCTTTGTCTGGTGTAGATCCGATCGCGCGTATTGTTTGATCTCGACCGACCAAATTTAGAGTAGCTACACCATCGCCGTTGGTTCTTGTGGATTGACGCGCAAAAGGCGCGCTAACGATAAAACCAGTTTTGTCTTGTCCTTCTGGCATTACTACTGTAACCCCAACTCTTTTATCGGCCACTAAATATTGATGTTCAAAAGTGATGGGATGACCACCGTTAACATTAATTGAGTATTTGTTGATGGGAGATTTATATTGACTTTCAACTGATAAAGTTGCAGCATTGTCATTACCCGTTCTTGTTCTATATAGTCTGAAAATTGGACTTTCAACACTCTTGAGCATAATAACTGATTGAGGTAGCAATGATTTTACTGATAAAGTAATTGGCTCTGTTGGTAAGTATATGGATTGAGCTGGTGGAAAGACGGTTAAATCAGCGCCAATTTTTGCAGGAGAGTTTTCGGCAAAAATTGGGGCGACTGTTTGATATACTAATCCGTTATTTGCAGTTTCAGCATTACCTAGAGTAACTCCAGAAATTTTTAATTCAGGACTGCTATAACCAGGGAACCCAATGTTATAAGGAGTATTGTCTGAGAAACGATATGACATTATCGAACGAGAGGCAAAGTAGCCAAGCAGTACAATTTCCCTTGTTCTTGCACCATGCGCCCACTGAAAAAATGTTGGACCCCCACTGTCTTCAATGTTATGACCCATAGTCAAGTTGTGACCTTTTTCGTGTGCGAATATTCCCTCATATAAACAACCAGGATGGAAAGTGGCTATAGCAAGGGCATGTTTGGCCAAACTCTCTTGATCAATGCCGCCAGGGATATAGGCCATCCCACAATATGTGTCAACTTCTGGAGAAATAAAAACAGTGACTTGATCGGCACCAAGGTCTGTTCTTGCTTGGCAGACTTCATCAAGATGTCCATCTCGACAGTTTTCTAGCCGATAGAGATTTTCATGATAATCAAATGTTTCTTCGTATTGTGACCGATAAACACCGACGTGTTTTGCTCGAACACCAGAGCCGGTACGCGCCGCTGCGACATTAGCATAAACGATTTGATCAGCCATTAATTTGTCGACGTCTGGAACCGATTGCGTAGCTGCAGTTTCGACAGTCAAAATATCAATTGTATTGGCACTTTCAGGACTTTGAGAAAGGGTTTCCATTAAGTCTGTTATATAAAAAATCTCCCAGATACTGTAGTAAGGATCGTAGCTGGGGTCGGATGGCAACTCACTTGATAATAATTGCGCACTTTGTCCAGCAGCAGATTTAGCTTGATTGATTGTGATTGCGGGGGGAGGCGGAGGATAATCACACTCGCTTATAGTTACTTTTGGCTGAGCCTGGTCGCCTGACAAATATAATAATGACACAGCTAGTATTGCCAACAATGGCATTAACCTTTTTTTAGGTTTTTTCTCTAAGCGGCTTGGTTGTGGGGCTTGTTCTCTGTCTTTCCCATCTTGGTTTTGATGGGCTGAGATCATTAACTTTAACTCAGATATTTTTGATAAGCACTCGATGTTCATTGGAGAATCATATCATATAAGCTCAATATCATCGAAAAGACTTCTAAAGAGAAACAATCTATTCGCGGAAGCGGTGGGATTCCCCGCATTCGCTTACGCTCTGACGGGGTAAACTTCTCATCCCACCTTTCCTGGCGGAAGCGGTGGGATTCGAACCCACGAAGCCTTGCGGCTCACGCTTTCCAAGCGTGTGCAATTGACCGCTATGCGACGCTTCCTCTGATCAGGTGTATGATACAACATCAGAGGTAATTTGTGATAGAATGATTTTGATCAAGTATTCTTCGAGTTGAGTTGAGAGGTAAGTTGTGAGTGAAAAAAAACCTCAGGCAGTCACTATTAAAGACGATCTTGTCAAAATCAATTCTTTTGAGCTGCTGACAGAAGCTTGGGAAATTTTCCGTCCGAAGTGGGCTAAAATTTTGTCAGTATTGGTAGTTGGATTTTTAATTGGGATAGTGGGTGAAAAATCATTGTATTTAGTATCTAAATCTTATGGTGAGCAGAGTATCACCACTTTCTTTTTTGAGGTAATTTTTGGGGTGGTGCAAGCATTTTTTTCGGCTGGCTTCATTTTTTCAGTATTAAAAATGATTAGAAATCAAGACTTTGGTTGGACCGATTTATTTTCACAAGCAAACAGATTTTTGGTGTACTTACATGCGGCTATTAAGCTGGGCATCATGATGGTAGTAGGTATTATTTTGTTGATTATTCCTGGTTTATACATTGGTCTTAAATATTGGCCGGTAATGTATCTGATCATTGATCGTTATGACCTGAAAGTGAAAGAGGCTTTCAAACTTGCGGCCAAAATGACTGAGGGAATCAAGTGGCAGGTATTAGCGGTGGAGTTAGTCATCGGTGCACTCAATGTAGGAGCGGCAATGATTTTTTGGGTGGGATTGATTATCACGGTTCCGATGTCGTACTTGGCCGGGGCAATTCTCTATGACAAGCTACTTATCAGAATCAATAAGACCAAGTAAGGCTTGGTCAGAGATGACTTGAATAGAGCTCGAGTTTATTGAGTGATCAGGGCACCGAGGTAAAATTTCTTCATTAAGTCTGTTGCTTTGGATGAGTGAGGTTCGCCCTTGTCACCTTTGGTGGCAAAGGCGGCACTGGCGTCTTTGCCACAGTTTTGATGAATTACCTCAGCTTCACCTGGATGAGTTGGAGCAAATGCGGTGACATCGTATATCAATCCGTCAATCAGTAACCAACAATCATCAGCTGAAGCATGTTTGGCAAGTTCTTGTCTAGTGAGAGGTACAACTATCCCGTTTTGTTCACCAGATGATGTTGCTTCAGGGGTGAGTTGGTCAACCAGGTCGGCGTTGCTGTCCGCGCCCTCAGTTTGTTGCTGCTGTTCTTGGGGAGTAGTTTGATTACCCCAGAGTGTGCAACCGGTCAAGAAAAACATACTGAAAATTAGAACAGCTAATTTTTTGAGCATATAACATGCGATTTTATCAGAATGGATGATAATTTTCATCAACACATATTAAACTTGGGTTTGGTTAGCTAACTTAGTTAATCTGAAAGAAATCTTGGGGAATACGGAGCTGTTCAATTAAAGTTGAGTTTTTGGCAGATTTTTTGGCAAACGCCAAGAAATACTGATCGACGTAGACTGGCACCCAGTCAGGGTCTTCGAGGCGTTTAATCAAAAACGGCTGAGCCCAATCGGTAGCGTCATGGCGATAAAAAAAGATGATGTCTAGTTGGTAACGATCTACCAGTTCTGCCCAAGCTTCGTCGTTTTGCTGTGGCTTGATGTACCAGTCTTTCATGAATTCAGGGGAGTAAAACTCAGGGCGGTTATCGACGAATACTTGTTGTGGTAGTTGTTGATAAATCAGATAACCGCCCACATCGTAATTATTGAAAATTTTGGAGTCTGGAGGCAGAGCTTGGAGAAACTGGCGAGCTTGAAGCGAGCCAGGTTGAAAATCTAGGCCGAAGTTGGCGAAGTTGGGCAGCCAGTGCCGGGTGGCACTGGCTGCCCAAAGAATCAGTACTATCGTTGGAGAGAGAAATAACCAAGTGAGCTGTTGGTTAAATAGTTGGCAGAGCTTGGTTTGATGACTATGGAGTAACCGATCAAGATTGAGAATCATGCTCGGCAGGCTCAATAACGCCACCACTGGATACATGCGAACAATGATTAGGCCGGCGGTAATTAAACCAATGGTCCAGAATGACTCAATCATAATTGTGGCCAGATGGCGTTTTGGCCAGTTGCCGATCAGGATAATTAAGTTAATCACTGACCAGACCAGGAAATACCAGTAAATTGTTTGATTTGGGTAGTACTGAAAAAAGAAAAGAGTGGTTTGATTTTCTGCCACTGGGTAAGGGTAATGCTGGAAGATGGTAAATGGGACTAAGGCTCCGCGCCAAGTGTTGGGATTGACGAGGGTGGCGCCGATCATTGCCAGTAGAGCTAAGCTCAGAACTTGAATCTGGGTTTTTCTGTTGATTATCTGCTTATTTTTAATTATCAAATTTTTAATCAGCTCGAATCCAACTAGACCAATCCCCAGCGGAAAAAATAGGTGAGTGTTGACCCAGAAAATCGTAGTCGTGACTAAACTTAATATTAGCCAGACTGGTTTGATTTTTTGCTGAGCAAACTGATTGAGAAGTACGGTGATTAAAGCAAGAAAGAGCAGGCTGAAGCTTTCGGGGCGGACCTCGGTCCGCCAAACTACCAGTGGCAAAGCAATTAGCCAAGCAATAATTAAGGCTGATTTTTCTTTCCCCGCATGTTGTCGAAAAATCAGCCAGATACTACTGGCGATCAGCCCAGCATTCAGCAATATCATTCCAGTGGGACCAAACAACTCTTTTGTCGGCCATACCAGCACTCCGTAAAGCCAGTGATGGTTGGGGTAGTTGAATTCTGGTTGGGTGTAAGAGTAGAAGTTTTGGGAGAGCACGGGTGAGTCTAATCCCGTTTGCCAAATGAGTTGACCGTTTATTAAGTGCCTACCCAAATCGGCGGTGGGCAAATTAATTTTTTGGATTAGGAATAGCCCAGTGATTAAACTCAGGATGAGAGACAAAAACCAGGTTGAGTGGAAGAGTTTTGGCCCATTGAGCATTAGGCGCCTTTAGGCTTGAGTTTTCTTGCTTTAATTTTGTTAAGTGAGTAGAGCACTCGCTCGTGGAGATCGAGCTTCTTGATTCGGGCGAGTCGGAGGATGCAGACGATGATGTCGCCAAGCTCTTGTTGGTAACTTTCGTCACGTTGGGCCGCTAGGTTGGAACCCTTGCGGCCATGCTCTGCCAAATACGCTCTGGCCATCTCACCGATTTCTTCTACCAAGCTTAAGATTAGAATGGAGCCAAACTCTTGGGTGTCGCGCTTGCCTTTATCGATATCAGAGAGCAAGTTAAAATACTCGCTAAATGGGGTTTTGAAGTACGCTATTTTGGCTGGTTTTTTGGTCATATTTTTCCTTTCGAACTGGTAAAGTGACTGTATAATAGTATAAACCATTGGCTCGCTGCCGGTGGCACTACACTGGGCGCAAGATCAATTGAGTAAGCTTTGGGTGAAGTTATGTCACAAATTCAACAAATCAAAGAAGCCAGCGACATTGTGGCTGTGATTGGAGAAAAGATATCGCTGACGAAATCAGGTACGTCATATAAAGGCTTGTGTCCGTTTCATAATGAAAAAACTCCTTCATTTTTTGTCAGTGAGGAGATGCAGCGATTTCAGTGTTTTGGTTGTGGGGTCGGCGGTGATGTTTTTGAGTTCTTGATGCGTTATGACAACATGAGCTTTTATGAAGTGCTACAAAGTTTGGCCGAAAGAACTGGGATTAGCTTACGTCACGAGTTTAAAACTCAGGAAGACGAACAACGTGAGTCGTTACTCGGTTGTTTGGAGTTAGCCAAAGAGTATTATCACTACCTTTTGACCAAGCATCGAGTTGGAGAGAAGGCGCGGGAGTATTTGAAACAGCGGGGAGTCACTAGTCAATCGATTAAACTGTTTGGTTTGGGTTACGCGCTTCCACGTTGGGATGGTTTGATCAGATACTTGCACCAAAAGAAAAAGTTTTCTTTATCAATTTTAGAACAAGCTGGTTTAATCACTCATAAAACTGGTGGTAATTACTATGATCGATTGCGCGATCGAATTATTTTCCCCCTGCGGAATCATCGTAGTCAAGTCGTGGGGTTTTCTGGCAGGTTGCTTGATCCGAATGCTAAAGAAGCCAAGTATATCAACTCACCAGAGACGGTATTGTATCACAAATCAAAAATGCTGTTTGGGTTGAGCGAGCTCCGGCGCCAGCTGGTTACAGCTGGCGCCGTGATCGTCACCGAGGGTGAGTTTGACGTCATCTCTTCAGCTCAGGCTGAGGTCAACAATGTGGTGGCGATCAAAGGTAGTGCTTTGACGGTGGATCACGCCCAGTTGCTGAAAAGACTGGCCAACTCGGTGATTCTAGCACTTGACGCCGACTCAGCTGGGATTGAAGCCACCAAGCGGGCACTCTCGGTGCTCAAACCTTTCGATTTAGAGCTGAAAGTCATTCCGATGATGGCTGGTAAAGATCCAGATGATTGGGCGCGGAGCGATCCCAAGGAGTGGCGCCAGGCAGTCAAGCGGCCAATAAGCGCTTACCAATTTTTGATCGACTCCAGTCTCAACTCTCATGATTTGAGCTCGGCTCAGGGCAAAAAACAAGTAATTAAAGAGCTGGCTCCAATCTTGTGGCAGATTGAGAGTGCGGTGGAACGTGAGTTCTATCTGAAAAATTTAGCTACTTCGCTGCAAACAACTTTGGTCTTGCTCGGCAGTGACATTCGCCATTTTGCCGAAAAATCTCAATCTGGCAAACGTGATGCTCAAGAACGAGATGAAGCACCTGCTAGCGCTGCGCAACCAGTTTTGCCGGAGCAATTCGAGCGCTACTTGGTATTTTTGCTGCTACGTTCTAAGCCATCAACCGTAACCGAACGATTGCAGCAACTGAGTGAGATTGAGTTGGAGTGGATAGTAATCAAAGCTTTGGTTAAGGCGTACTTGGATAATCCAGAAGTTGGAGAAATTTCTCAACTGACTAAAAAGTTACCCGACGATTTGCAGCAGGAGCTGATGAAAGTGTTTGTTGACAAGAACTTTATGCTGGTTCTCGAAACAGGTAAGGAAGCAAGGGAGTGGCAAAAAACCATTGAGTTCGTCAGTCAGCAGCTCAGCGCCCGTCGCAGACGGGCGCTGGCCGCCGAGATTGCTCAACTCGAGACGCAACCCGAGCTGAGCCCAGCTGAGCAAAAAAAGCTGAATCGGTTGATGGCTGAACTAGCTCAAAACTCCTAGTTGACACTATACCCCCCTTGGGTATATTATTGCTGCTGAATGAACGACAACCAAACGCAAAAAAAACAAGTTTCCCCCGACCGAACTAGTACTCAGCTCAAGCGGGTGCAAGGACAAGTGGGTGGGGTGATTAAGATGCTGGAGGACGATCGGGATTGCATTGAGATTGTCCGCCAGGTAGTGGCCGCGCGCAACTCGCTGGGGCGAGTAGCGCGCGACATTTTATCAGGTGAAGTATCTCGGTGCTCTAGGTCAAGACAATGGACGCAGCTAGAAGATTTGCTTAAAGAAGCATTAAGGTAGTACTTGCCGCAAATTTTGAAAACTAAGAACTTTGTATTAATTATTAATAAATAGATATAAGGAGACAAACATGTCAGACACAAAACAGTCAGGAGCAGTTCATTTGAATGAAACCAGCTTTGATCAAACGCTTAAAGATGCTGGCGATAAGCCAGTGTTAGTTGATTTCTTCGCTGAGTGGTGCGGCCCGTGCCGGATGGCGGCACCGATCATTGATGCTTTAGCCGATGAGTACCAGGGTAAGGCCGTGATCGCCAAAGTCAACGTCGATGAGAATCATGGCTTGTCGGGAAAATATAATGTTATGAGTATTCCCACCGTGATTTTGTTCAAAAATGGTCAAGAAGTTGGTAGGCAAACTGGTTTTGCCGGTCGCGATGGTTACGTCAAGATGCTAGAAGGCTAATGCTTCGACAAAACTTTAACATGACAAAATCACAAAAAACTAAGTTAGCGATTATTGGCTCAGGTCCGGCAGGTTTTACTGCCGCGATCTATGCGGCGCGAGCTGAGCTCGCGCCAATCTTGATTGCCGGCCTGAAGGCCGGCGGCCAGCTGATGTTCACCAGCGTGGTCGAGAATTTTCCTGGATTTGAGCAGGGTAAGAATGGTCCCGATCTGATGATCGAGATGCGTCAGCAAGCGGCGCGGTTTGGCACCCAAATTCTAGATACTTGGGCGACCGCAGTGGATTTGACTGCTCGGCCGTTTAAAGTCTGGACAAATTTACCAGCTGAGCTTAGTCCAACTGATTTCGATCAGACGTCGCCCGAACAGTGGCAGAGAGTTCAGGCAGCGATCAAACAGACTCCGCCCGCGATTGAAGCAGATTCGATCATTATTAGCACTGGTGCTGCCTCAATTATTCCACCAGTTGCTGGTGGTAAAAAGCTGTTGGGTAAGGGTATTGCCACTTGTGCTGTGTGTGATGCGGCTTTTTTTCGCGATAAAACTACGTTTGTAGTGGGCGGCGGTGACAGCGCTATGGAAGATGCGCTAGCTCTGGCCAAGTTTGCTCAGAGCGTCACTATTATTCACCGCCGCGACAGTTTCAAAGCCAGTAAAATCATGCAGGAGCGGGTGCTCCATCATCCCAAGATCAAAGTGTTGTGGAACAGTCAAGTACTGGCTGCGGAAGGTGATACTCACCTGACTGAGATAATAGTGGAAAACGTTGAGACTAAAACCCAGCAGACTTTAGCGGCCGACGGTTTATTTTTTGCCATTGGTCATAAACCGTTGACTCAGCTTTTTGCCGATCAAATCGAGCTGGATACTCATGGTTACATCGTTACTGCCCAAAGTCCGAGCCAAAATGGTTTGGCTATGGCGCAGCAACGTTTGTCAGGTCATGGTTTAGTCCAGTATCCAAGCATGACTTCGGTTGAAGGCGTGTTCGCGGCCGGAGACGTGGTCGATATTCGCTACAAACAAGCGATTACTTCAGCCGGACAAGGAACCAGTGCCGCACTTGACGTAGAGCGCTGGCTCGAAACTCAGAATTAAGCTTTAAAAGTACTTACTTTATTAACTGTTGACTGAAAGGAAGTTTTTATGTCGGTAAATCCTCACGTGCAGGCTGTGACTCAACTTGAAAAAGTGGCTAAATTACTCGAATCACAATACTCAGACAAAAAATTGTTCAAAAAAGCGATTGATAAACTGAAAAAACCGGATCGAGTAATCGAGGGTAAGCTGAAAATTAAGCTAGATAACGGCAAGACAGCCGAGTATCAAGCCTACCGCAGCCAACACGATAATGCCCGTGGTCCGTACAAGGGTGGGATTCGGTTCCATCCTGGCGTGACCAAGGAAGAAGTAATGGCACTCTCCACTTGGATGACTTGGAAGTGTGCGGTTACAGGTATTCCGTACGGTGGCTCTAAAGGTGGGGTGGTACTTGATCCAAAGAAACTTTCGTTAGCTGAACTTCAACGTTTAAGTCGCGCTTATAGCGAAATGTTAGTTAATGATATCGGTCCTTGGACCGATGTGCCCGCACCAGATATGGGGACAACGCCGCAAATTATGGCCTGGATGGTAGACGCGTGGGAAAAGGCGCGCGTCAAACACGATGGGATCATCAGCGTCAATCCGCTAGCTACTTTTACTGGCAAGCCGGTTGAGCTCGGTGGCTCACAAGGTCGAGACGAAGCTACAGGCTTGGGTGGTGTGTTTATTCTAGAAAAGTTGGCTGAGAAAATGGGTTGGGAACGTAAGCGCGACATCACCGTAGCAGTGCAGGGTTTTGGTAACGTCGGCTACTGGTTTGCCTATCACGCTGACCGCTTGGGTTACAAAGTGGTCGCCATCTCGGATTCTAGAGGAGGGGTGTATTTAGCCACTGGTCTTGATCCCGTTCAAACTTTGGCTTGCAAAAAAACTTCGGGCAAATCGGTCAGCGAGTGTATGTGTAACAAAGATGGTTGTATGTTAGAGCTGGGTAAGAGAATTACTAATCAAGAATTATTGGAACTACCCGTGGACGTGTTAGTGCCGGCAGCGATGGAGGGTGTGATTACTGCGGAGAACGCCAAGCGGATTCAAGCCAAACAGATCATTGAAATGGCTAACGGACCGATTACTCCAGATGCGGACGAGATTTTGGATAAAAGAGGCATTTTAGTCATACCCGATGTGTTGGCTAACGCTGGTGGGGTAACCACCTCATATTTTGAGTGGGTACAAAATCTGTATGGATACAGTTGGAGTCGGGCTGAAGTTTTGGCCAAACTTCAGCCACTGATGGAGTCGGCTTTTGAGCAAATGTGGTCGCTCAAAAGCCAGATTAACCAGACCGCCCGCTTGAGCACTTATGCTCAAGCGGTCAAAGCTGTGATTGACGCTTTGCTGCTACGTGGCCGGATCAGCTAACTGCTGCTCCGGCGATTAATTATAAACAAAGGCTCGACTTGCTAAGTAATCGATCCGGTATATAATTGTGAACTTGTAGGATAAACACTTATCTGTTGTGGTATCTATGGCTAACGCTCCCAAAACTTTGCTCGTCGATTTAAAAATTTTACTCAAACAAGCGAGTAAGAACGGCTTTGTCACCCAAGAAGAAATTCTTGATATCTTCATCGAACCAGAGCTATATCTGGAAGAGCTAGACGACTTTTATGATCAGCTGCTCCAGAAAAACATTGATATCTTCGAATCAGTCGCAGAGCAAGACAATCCTGAAGAAACCAACGCCCTGACCCGTGAGCTGGAGCAACTGTCTTCGCTTGGTGCGGCGGGGGTGTCGGATCCGGTGCGGATGTATCTCAAAGAAATCGGCCGCATCCCTTTGCTCACACGTGAGGAAGAGATTCGTCTTGCACAGCGCGTTGATGACGCCGATCCAATTGCTAAAAAGAAATTGATCGATGCCAATTTACGTCTTGTTGTCTCGATTGCCAAAAAATACATTGGTCGGGGTATGACCTTTCTTGATTTGATCCAAGAAGGCAATAAAGGTTTGATCCGAGCGGTAGAAAAATTTGACTGGACCAAGGGCTTTAAGTTTTCGACTTATGCTACCTGGTGGATTCGCCAGGCAATTACTCGCTCGATCGCCGATCAAGCTCGCACCATTCGTATTCCCGTCCACATGGTGGAAACGATCAATAAGATGATGCGGACTTCCCGTAGATTGATGCAAGATTTGGGTCGCGAGCCGACCGCCGAAGAGATTGGCAAAGAGCTGGAGATTGATGCAGAACGCGTCAATCAGATCAAGAAAATTGCCCAGAACACCACCTCGCTTGAGTCACCGGTTGGTAGCGATGACGATGAGAGTGTGTTAGGTGATTTTATTGCTGACGACAACCAAGTTTCCCCTTATGACGCCACCAGCAAACAGATGTTGCGCGAGAACGTTGACGAAGTTCTCGGCGCTCTATCTGATCGCGAGTCACGGGTGTTGAAAATGCGGTTCGGCCTCTCTGGTAATAAAATGATGACCCTGGAAGAAGTTGGCCGCCAGTTTGGAGTGACCCGCGAGCGGATTCGCCAGATCGAGGCCAAAGCCTTGCGCAAACTCAAGCATCCCAGTCGGCGCAAAAAATTACAAGACTTCCTCGAATAAATACCCAATTTATGAAGCTCCTGTCGCTTAACATTGAGGGTGATAAACATCTGGAAAGCAGAATCTTTCCCCTTTTGCGCTCAGAAAAATTTGATGCACTATGTTTGCAGGAAGTGTTTGCTCAAGACATACCAAAAATTGTTGAGGTTAGTCAGCTGCTGGAGTATGTCTTTGTCCCGCAAGCTCGGATTACTCGACCCAATCCGCATCAGCCTCCCAGGGGTGAGTGGGGAATTGCCCTGTTTGGCAAAAAAATATCCCAAGTGCGACGCGATTACTATGTTGGTAACGCAGAAACTCTTCCAGAATTTTTTATGAATGACGAACCCAACTCGATGAGTCGGGTGTTGCTGAGTGCTGTGGTTGAAGTGAGCCAGCAGCGTTTTCACCTAGCCACCACTCACTTTACTTGGTCTGGTGCGGGTGCTGTTACAGAGTTGCAACTAGCTAACTTCATTTTGTTAAAAAAACTATTAACTAATTTTAATGAGCTCATTCTCTGTGGTGATTTCAACACTCCCCGTGGTGGGGAGATCTATGATCAGTTGTCAGCAATGTATACCGATAATATTCCACTTGAGGTGCAGACTACTGTTGATAAAAACCTGCATAAATCTGGTGAAGATATTCGCTTGGTCGTCGACGGACTGTTTACCAGTGAGCATTACCAGGTAAACAATCCCGAAGTCATGAGCGGAGTGAGTGATCACATGGCCGTGATCGCTGAGATTGCGCGTCGTATCTAAGTTTAGGATTCCAAGGAAAAACAGTACTGGTAAACTGGTTCTGGCTCGGCCAAAACCACAAACCGGCGTGAGTCAAATAGACCGGAGCAAGTATAAAGAATTAACGTTTCAGCTATACGTGGCTCAAGAATTTGGGTATCATTAGGATTGACTTCGATCACTTCCATGATCTGGTACTCCCTTTTCGAGCCATTGGTTAGGGTAATGGTGATTTTTTCGTCGCCTGTCAGGCGTAACATATTGCCAAAGACATTTCGAGTATTGTGGCCGTAGATAATGATGTTGCCGCCCTGCCCCGGCAGGGCGGAACCGGTCCAGTACACCGCTTGATTGAGATTGTTGGTCCAGCTACCATCACGGTAGTGACCCAAGCCAACTGAGATATCAACTAAGTTGCCCAGTCTGATATGGGCAGGTTGCTGATCAACAAACGGTGATTGGCGTGATTGAGGCGCTTCTGAGATGGCATAATCCAGTTGATAGCTACTGAGGCGGTCACGCCAGTGAGTAAACGAGTAACTGAAGAAAGCCAAAGCGATAAAAAGCCAGGAAATCGAACGCGCGCTCTGGAGCCAGCGGCTCCAGAGCGCGTAATTCCAATCTAAGTAGGCAGACCACAGTTTGCGCATTATCTAGCCAATTTTTTGGCACGAGCTACAGCCACCAGGCCGAGCACACCAGAGATCATGGCGGAGAAGTCAGCGAACAGACCAGTGTCAGCAAACCCGAGCACTTGGCCAGAGCTGACAGTGGTAGTGGTGCTTGCACCCAATACCGTCCCGCCCACAGCTGGGCAGTCTGGTAGGTCGACGGTGAGCTCTCTAGATTCAAACCCATCTGCTCTTGCCTTGAGTTTGTTCTCACCATCCCAGTTGTAGTACACGATGGCATATCCGTCTGAGGCAGTTTCCGCGCGACGATCAAGACCGTTGTAGGTGAAGGTCACCCAGACGTTCTCGACGCCCTCACTATCATCAGTCAGCTTCATGCTGGCCTTGACGTAATCGCTGTCACAGCTAGCTGACGCCTTAAGTCTGGATTTTTTACCCTCTTCCTCATCTTCCTCTGGCTCCTCGGTTGGGGTCGGGGTAGGTTGTACGATGATCGAAGTTGGAGTCGGTGTAGGTTGCTCCGTTACTGAGGTAGGAGTAGGAGTCGGTTGTCCATTAATCCCCGTTGGAGTTGGAGAAGGATTTTCTACTACCATAGTAGGAGTCGGCGTAGGAGAAGAAACCGGTTTTTCACACTTCCAATTTTTGGCTGGACCATCTTTTTCGACGCAGACCAGACCCTCACAACACTCCATTTGTGAATTATTCAACTCACATTCGGCATGCTCAACTTTACACTGCGGACCTTCTGTGGGAACTGGGGTGTTAGAAGGAGTAACTACTGGGGTAGATGTCGGAGCAACGGTGGGCACACTCGTGGGTGCTGTGGTGGGAGTTGCAGTGGGCGATGTGCTCGACTGTTGCTTGTAACTTATGTGAGAAATATCTGGTTTTTGATTTCCCCCACAATTACTTTCACTAATTTCTACTTTTGTCCGGCTGTTTTTAAAATCTACTTTCCAACAAACCTGTGTACCATCATTAGTGAAAAACTTGATCAAGTTACCACCTTTGACACACACATCGGTAATGGTTTTACCAGCATCGGCATCATAGGTTTTATTATTCCAATTCTTTTGCCACTCCACTTTTTTCCAATCGCCACCGTCTGGACAGGTGTCTTGTTTGGCGACAGCTTGGTGAGAAGTAAGTGTCATAGCTACAATCGAAGCCACGACGATACCAAACAGCAGTCCAAATCTTTTTAATTTGAACAAAGATGCTTTCATGCGATCCTTTTCTGGGTCAGGTAATATACTTACTAAAACTATTATCGTGGAGTAATTACTCCAAGTGTATCATACCACAAATAATCATATCTGTGCAAGTAGATGTTATAGGCACGCACTTTCCGGAAAATTACTTTGTACAAATTGCATAGGTGA
>CAZZBW010000024.1:0-14087 GCA_964653045.1 uncultured Pseudomonadales bacterium
GTTGGCATTATTGGCGGTTGTAAGTGGGTACAACTATTTATTTCATCCTTTTGCCTCTTGGACCAACATCGACGCCACTCAGATGAATCAAAACAGTGTTTCTCCTTCTCCTTCTCCCGAGCCAGTTGATCCGTTAGTTGAGTTGATAGAGAAACTTTCGCCAGAGCAAAAAATTGCCCAATTAATTTCTTTACCTCTGACTTTGCCAACAGTATCCAGTAATTCTGCCAACCTTACTAAGCCACTCGACGATCAGCAAATTGGTTTATTGACCTTGCTCAGGCCTGGTTTTGTCTTGATTTATGGAGAAAAAATAAATTTTGATCAAGTGTCTGCAGCAATTGAGCAAATTAATCAAGTGTTTTCTCAAACTGAGTTTAAACCAGCAATTATGGTTGATCATGAGGGTGGCTCAGTTCAAAGATTGGGCGGTGAGGGTTTTACCCGTCTACCTAGTTGGCGCAGCTACTGTCAGCTGCCGCTGGGAGAGCGAGAGGAACTCCTTGCCGAATCAGCGCAGGAGCTATCAAGTGCTGGGATAAATATCGTACTAGCCCCAGTGTTGGATGTAGCTTCCCAAAGTAGTGTGCTTAAAGATCGAGTTTGCAGTGGCGACCCAATGCAAGTAGCTCAAGCAGGGGCAGAATTTGTGAGAATTTTCCAGAGCTATCAAATTTTGCCAGTACTGAAACACTATCCGGGCATTGGTTCAATTACTAAGGATCTACACACTAGCTTTGATACCCGCGCGGTTAAAGAAAATGATTTATTGGTTTTTGATCTGATTTTAGATAAATATTCTCGTTTGGGAGTAATGAGCGGTCACATGGGCACAGCTCCACTTAATCCTGATATCCCTTGTTCATTAAGCCCAGATTGTCTGAACATATTGAGTACCACTCACCCCAGAACATTGGTGTTTAGTGACGACTTGTTGATGGAATCTGCACGTTATAACGCCACTTCTCAAAAATATGATAAGTCACTTGGTCAAGTTGTGCAGGAAGCGGTCAAAGCAGGCAATCAAGTATTAATTTTTGGTAAAAACGCCGCACCAGAAGAAATAATTGAGGTTCAGACGGCGTTAATGGCGCTTTATAACCAAGAAGAAGGTGCATCTTTAATTGACGCAAGGTTAAAAGCGGTGCTCGAGTACAAAAACTTGCAATTAAGTGAGGAACAAAAAAATGCAGATTAAAGAATTTCGCACGCAATTTTTTCGCATACTCAAGGGTGAGTATGCTAGCTGGTTGGTTCTCACTGTATTTCTGATCACATTCGTTTTGGCCAAAGGGTTGTTTTTCCAGCTGGTATTGTTAATTTTGGGTTTGATTCTGGGCAATCTGTTTGCCTCAAAGGAGGCAGCACACTGGTTTCAACAGCTAGCTAATCCGTTGATTCGAGATCTCCAGACCAATGTATACTCATTAGTTTTCATGGTCTTGATGATTCCGGTCTCGTTACTGGTCGTGACTTCAACCGGCAGTATGTTAGGTATTGGCTTAGTTTTCAGTTTAACTGTCCAGATTGCTTTGACTTTATTCAAATTAAAAGATGATAACCAGGCAATTACTACAAAATTCTTTGCTCAACTGAAAAGAACCCCAACGATTCAAGAAACTCAGTTTGTGGTTTGGTTTTGGATAGGTTGGACAGCAGTGCTGTGGTTAATGTTGTTGCTTAGATAAACAAAGATGCAACTCAATTTTTACGGTTTGATGGTTGGTTTAGCCGTTGTGGCTGCTTGGCAAATTACTGAGAAGTTGTCTCACAAGTTTGGTTTGTCGCCAAAAGTTTTTAATCGAGCGAGCGTTTGGTTTGGGGTGGGCGCGGTGGTTGGAGCTAGATTGTGGCATGTGCTAACTTCTGCTGACCTATATTTTGCTCACCCAGAATTAATCATCCAAGTCCAGAACGGTGGGATGAGTATTTGGGGTGTGATTTGGGGTGGGGTACTGAGTTTGACGATCTATTGGTGGATTAATTGGTTTAGTTGTCGCAAGGATTTGCCAATTAACAAACCGAAAAATAGATTTAGCGCCAAACAGTTTTGGTTGTTTTTGGATAGCTTGAGTTTCGGTCTGCCGATCGCGCAGGCGATCGGCAGACTCGGAAATTGGTTCAACCAAGAGTTATACGGCTTGCCCAGTAATTTGCCGTGGGCAATTACCATTGATCGGGTACATCGCTTACCTGGTTACGAGGAAATTGCCCGATATCACCCGCTATTTTCCTACGAAATAATTGCCCTAATAATACTCTGGGCTCTGCTCTGGCGGCAGCCAGAGCAGAGCCCACCCGGCCGCCGCTTCGTCTTTTATTTGTTCGGCTACACCCTAATTCGTTTCTGTTTGGATTTTATTCGCATCGATCAGCTGATGCTCCCGTTTACTCAACTGAGCGTGAACCAGGTAGTTTCGGTGATTTTACTTTTTACTTTTATTTCTCTACGCAAATTTTTGGCAAAAAAAATGCAAGAATTTCATGGCCATGCTTTGATTGATTTAATTGTAGGAGCGGCAGTGGGGTGGGGAAGTTTTGTTTGCCTTGATCTAATTATTGGTTGAGCGAACTTAATCAAAGATTGGAGTGCAACCTCTTTTTTTCCTTTTTAGCAAAATTTTGCTAAAAAGCTTGATTTAGACTTGCTTAAGTTGGTGCAAATTGTGTGTATCACAAGGCGCTAAAGACTAAAAATGCCAACTTTGGATTTAGTTGACCAAATATGTCAATTTCTCGATAATTTACCGATTTTATTCAATGGTAATAAAAAGAGTATACAAACAGATAGCTTATAACTTCAGGCTAGATACCATTATTGGTGAATGTTTTCTAGCTAATAGAAAAGCAATTTTATTTGGGTTTAAATCCACAATGCTAGACAGGGTCTTAAGGACTATTTTAGCGATCGTTATAAGGAAATTGATTTACTAACTTTCAGGTTCTTTAATAAAATTAATTAACCTGGAGTTTGACCAGCACCGGTAGGTGGTCGGAGCCGACGTTGGAGAGGATTTGGCGGTCGGTGACCGTCAAATCTCTGACAAGAACGTGATCAATCGGGATGCGGAAAGCTTTGGGCAAGAACGACGGCCAACTGGGTTGGACGCCATTGTTGAGTCTCGAGTCTTGTAGATTACCGGTTTCGAGTAACTCGTTGAATATTTTTGACCAAGAGGTGGCGTTGAAATCACCTAGGACAACGATAGGGTCCGTTTGTTCCGCCGCCCACGCTGCTGTGCCTAGTAAGACATCGTTACGAACTTGTTGAGTGTGCTCGGTAATGGGGGGCGGCGGATGAATCAAAGCAAATTGGATTGTTTCTTGGGTTTGAGTAGTAATTCGTGCAGTGATGCTGGGGTAATCCGCATGTTGGCTGAAATAAATCTTTTCGAATTGAGCAGCGAGCTCAGGTTTGACGAAAAAAGCCATACCTAATCTAGCTCGACCCGGCAGGTGGTACTGGAGGCTGTACTCAGGAATAAGCTTGGCTAGGAGCGAGTAATTTTCACTTGGTAGCTCTACCACCACCAAAACGTCAGGTTTTTGCTCCCGGACAAGCTGGGCCAAGGGGGCAAAATCGTTGGTGTTGTAATTAACGTTGGCATGCATGATTTTAAGCTCCTCAGCGTTTATGCTGATGGGTGTAGCTTGAGCTGCTGGTTGGAAATAAAATGGCAGTAAGGTAACAAAGTTCAGGATAAACCCAAAAGTAGCTACTGTTAGCCAGACCGGTCTTTTAGCAATAATTAATAAGGGGATGATCAAGAGAAATGCCCAACTATACTGCAGATGAAAATTGGCAAAAATTTCTGCTAGCCAATAAGTAGAGCGGAGATAACCCAAGAAACTCATTGTCATCAGCACGACTACAGCCGTGGCGGCCAAGCCGCCTAACAAGTTAATTAATTTTGATTTATGATGTAGCTGCATGAGTTTTTGTATTAAAAACGAAGTTTCCAGTATACCATGCTTAAGCAACTTACTGATTGGTTTGGGCGCGGTTGTGTTACTGATGGTAATTTTTGGAATACTTTATTTTAATCACAAAAAAGATAATTTGACAGAGATCAACAGCGCCCAACTACTAAAATATCCAGACCATTCGCTTCTTTTGGCTCAGTTCTACTCTGACTCTGGTCAAGTTAAATCACCCAAGATTCAAGTTGAGCTGGTAAATACTGGACCGAGTATCGAACGAGGTTTAAGCGGTAGAACTGAGCTGGGGGCAGACGGAATGTTATTTGTTTTTAGCCAAGAACATATCCCAAGTTTTTGGATGAAGGAAATGCAGTTTGATCTGGATTTTGTGTGGCTGAGGGGCGGTCAGGTCGTCGAGCTGACCGCCAACGTTCTCGCTCCAGAGCCCGATATCCCGCTATCAGAGTTACCGACCTACTCTCCAGCTGAACCTGTTGACTGGGTACTTGAGTTTCCCGCTGGCTCAATTGACCAATGGCAAATCGAGTTAACAGACCATTTTGTGCTATCATCGTAGATACACATGCCTGCCAACACCAATGTTTCTCTAGCACGAAAAGTGATTAATCGAGCCAATGTTTTTCAATCCTGGCAAAGTCAGGCAGGTGGACAGACCCAACCTCAAAATACCACTCAATTAAACTCTTCCAACTCCGCCAAACTCGATCAATTTGACTCGGTGCTTGATCAAGTTGAGTCAAATTCCGCCGATTACACTACGCTGGCGGCATTGGCCAGCGATGCCAAATCGACTAAGACAGCCGCCCCTGCTGGGGCGGCCCGCAAAGAAAAACTTGAAGGAACCGCCATACCAACTGTTGAATCAGGTGGTATTACCTATGTTGAGCAAGAGCCTCAGCCCGAAATTCCGGTAGAAGTTGAGAGTTTTCTTAAGCGTGTAGATAACTCGGCTGATAAAATCAGACAAGAGATTGTGTTGGCTGATGCTCAACTGGCTACCCAGAACCAAAAACATCCAGCCAAACCAGTGATCGTCTTGCCGATCACACCGGCTATCGAGAAATCAGCTCAAGGCAAATCCACCAAATTTTCAGTGGTTTGGCTGGTAGAATGGAGTCGGAAAATTACCAAAAAATTTCTTGGAAGAGTGGTTTATAAAGAATAATCTATGTTAGAAACAGACTTATTGTTTAACCAGTTACTCACTATCTTTTCTCAAGTGTTTGCCATTATTTTGATATTAGCCATACTCGTAGCGTTTTCTTACATGCTTTTTCAAGCATTTAAACATCGGAATAAAGAGAAGTATGCTTTGGGATTTGTTACGTTAATGATTCGGCTGCCCCACGAAACTGAGATCAAAGTGGATGCTGCAGAGCAAATGTTTGCTGGTTTGTACTCGATCAAGCATGGCGGTTTTTTTCATTGGATGAAGCCGGAAGATTTATTCGCATTTGAAATTATTGCCCTCAAAGAAGAGATCGCGTTTTATGTCAGTTGTCCCAGTGAGCTACGGGATTTGGTCGAAAAACAGATCCATGGAGCCTATCCCGTAGCTGAGATCACCGAAGTCGATGAAGTCAATATTTTTAGTCAAAAAGGCCGAGTAGCTTTTACCACTTTAGTTTTGGAGAAAGCTAATTTTTATCCGATCAAAACTTATAAAGATTTACCCACCGACAGTTTATCCTTATTAACATCAGCATTATCAAAAATGGGTGATGGCGAAGGGGCAGCGTTGCAACTTCTTTTTTCTCCAGAGGGGAAAGGTTGGCAAAAAAAAGGCAGAAGTTTTATCCAATCAGAAAAGAAACGTGAGGCCGATCCGGAAAAAGCTACTTACGGTCATGACCCAAAGGAAATGGAGGCGATTGGCAACAAGATCGAAAAACCGGGCTTTAGATTAGCCATCAAGATTGTGGTCAATTCTCCCACCGAACACGCAGCTGAGTCGCACCTAAATAATATTGCCGGAGCATTTGCTCAGTACACTTCGGCTCACAATAGTTTTAAAAAGGGTCGGGTGTTTTTCAAGCACCTGTTTATGATCGATTTTATCTATCGTTACTTGCCGCTGTTTAACCGCAATACCTGTATCCTCAATACAGAAGAGTTGGCAACCATTTTTCATTTACCAAATAAAACTGTGGAGACGCATCATATCAAGTGGCTGAACGCCAAAAATGCACCAGCGCCAAGTACCATTCCCAACTCAGGCCTATTTTTGGGCAAATCACTGTACCGAGGAGACGTGCGCAAAGTTTACATCAGTGAAGATGATCGACGACGTCATATGTACATTGTAGGAAAGACAGGTACAGGAAAGTCAGAGTTTCTCAAAGAAATGATTCTCCAAGATATCGAAAACGGGAAGGGAGTGTGTGCCATCGATCCTCACGGTGAGTTTGTGGAAGATATATTGCAGTTAATGCCGCCCGAACGGGCGGAAGATGTTATCTACTTCAATCCATCCGATCTTGATCGGCCGATGGGCATGAATATGATGGAGGCCGATACTGAAGAGCAAAGACACTTTGTGGTAAGTGCGATTATTGGCTTGATGTACAAGCTGTACGACCCACACCGGACTGGGATTATCGGCCCGCGATTTGAGCATGCCATCCGTAATGCCATGTTAACGATTATGTATCGCAAAGGCAGTACCTTTATTGAGTTGGTCCGGGCACTGACCGATCAAAAATTTGTCCAGGAGCTCTTGCCTGAAGTGAAGGATCCGGTGGTGCGGCGATACTGGACTGATCAAATTGCCCAGACCAGCGATTTTCATAAATCAGAAGTACTGGACTATATTGTGTCCAAGTTTGGTCGGTTTGTGACGAATAAAACCATGCGTAACATCATTGGTCAGCCAATGAGTGCCTTCAATTTCCGCCAAGCGATGGATGAGCAAAAAATCATTCTGTGCAACTTGTCCAAGGGAATCTTGGGAGAAGAGGACGCCAAGTTTCTCGGTCTGATTTTGGTGCCAAAAGTGCTGACAGCGGCGATGAGCCGGCAGAATATGCCGATGGCCGAACGCAAGGATTTTTATCTGTATGTGGATGAGTTCCAAAATTATGCGACTGAGGATTTTGCCGTGATTCTCTCTGAAGCAAGAAAATATCGACTGAATCTAATTGTTGCTAACCAGTTTGTGGCTCAGATTGACGAAGATGTCAAAAATGCGGTATTTGGCAACGTCGGGACGATGATCTCGTTCCGCGTCGGGGTACCCGACGCAAACTTTCTCCAGCACGAGTTTGCCCCAGTCTTTAATGAAAACGATTTGACCAATATTGAAAAATATCATGTTTATGTTAAAACCATTGTCAAAAATGAGCCGCAGCCGCCATTCAGTATGTCGCTAATGAAGGACATGGATAAAATGATGGCGCGGATGAACCCCAAGCAAGCAGAGATGATCAAGAAACTCTCCCAACTCAAGTACGGAAAAGATAGGGACGAGGTGGAGAAAGAAATTGTCAGCCGCAGTAATCTGTAAGACAACGTAAATTAATCTGCCGACTCTGTGGCTGAAGGATCTAGTGGATCGGGAGACGGTCGTTCCCAATCTTCGACTACTTGTTTGCAGTAGAGGTAACGACCGTATTCCAGGGCTTTTTCCGTCAAGGGTTTATCTTGGTCATCGACCTTGACCGCTTCCGCTGCAATTTGGGAAACAGTGTTTTTCAGCACGGTGCTACGTTCGGTTAGGTTCGTTAAACTGTCATCAACCTGATCGACGTTAATTTGGGGGATTTTGTTTGTGACCTGTTGAGTCGCGGGGGAGAGTTTAGAGATCCAGCTGGGGATTGGCTCGGGCAGAACCAATCCCCAGCTTTGACCAAACGCGATGACGGTTACAACTATTGCTAAGATAATTAGAAATAATATTCGAACAAAACGAAACGACCTTTTCTTTTTCATTATTCTTTCATTGTAGATTCAATTGAGTGGGTGAGCAACTTTTATTCGTAGCGCAAGGCTTCGATCGGTGACAAGTTAGCGGCCTTGCGGGCGGGCGCTACCCCAAAAATGATCCCAACAACTGCTGAGACCGAGAAGGCCAAAACCACTGCTCCGAGGGTGACTTGGGCAGGGAAAAAAGCTTGAAGCCCAAGCGAGCCAAGGTAAGCGATTACTACGCCGATCATTCCGCCGAAAACAGAGAGGAGGGCGGCCTCGATCAAAAACTGGATCATGATTAGATTTGGGGTTGCGCCAATGGCCTTACGCAACCCAATTTCCCGAGTTCGCTCGGTTACAGAAACGAGCATGATGTTCATGATACCGATCCCGCCAACCACTAGGCTAATAGCCGCAATTCCGCCTAATCCGGCAGTCAAAACACCCAGGATACTGTTAATTGTGTCCAGCAGCTGGGTTTGATCAAAAACGGTGAATTCATCTTCATCCAAATATTTTTCCATCTCTTTTTCTATTTCTTTTTTAGCTTGATCGATTTGAGACTCATCTTTGACTTTAAACACAAAGTTGTCGATATACTCGGTATTGAATCTTTTTACCAGGGTTTCATAGGGCATGTAAACGTAGTTATCAAAGCTTGGTCCACCGAAGCCACCACCAATGGTGTCTAGTAAGCCCACGACTTTATATGACTTACTATCAATCTTGATGAATTTCCCGACGGGATTGACGTCACCAAACACTTCTTCGCTAATTTTTTCGCCCAGCACTACCACTGCCGCTTGTTTATTTTCGTCGATTTTAGTAAACCACTCGCCACTGGCAGCCTCTTTGGTTTGAATTTCAGGGTAACTGGCGCTGACGCCAAAAATGACTGCTTTTTTGCTCTGATTTTTGTACTTAACAGTGGCAGAAAAGGGGGAGGTAGCTGCGCCGTCGGAAATTAGGTCACGGTGATTGCGCAAAATTTGATCCAAGTAGCGAATTTTGAGGGTGGCTTTGGTGGTCTCGAGCATGGCTTGCTCTTGATTACCAAAGCCACCTCCTTCGCCAAAAGGTTTACCGGGGACGACGTATAGCGTGTTGCTGCCGAGCTGCTCAAATTGATCAGCGACATAGATTTGCAGACCAGTGCCGATACTAGTCAACAGTACGACCGAACCAACGCCGATAATCACTCCCAGCATGGTCAAAAAAGCCCTGACTTTATTGACAAAAATTGCTTTGATGGCGATAAGAAAAGTATTTTTAAGCATTTTTCGTGAGTTTTCTTGGTTTTTTGGTTTTAGCTGTGGTTTGGGATATACGCTTAGGTGTTTGCTTCTTGTCTTTAGTTATTTCGCCGTCATGGAAGGTGATAACCCGTTGGGCAATCTCAGCGACATCCAGTTCATGAGTTACCATAATGATAGTTTTACCTTGGTGACTTAGATCAATTAAGATTTGCTTAATTACTTCGCCACTTTTGGAGTCGAGATTGCCCGTAGGCTCGTCAGCAAAAATAATGCTGGGATTGTTGACTAGCGCTCGGGCGATAGCCACTCGCTGTTGTTGGCCGCCAGAGAGTTGGGATGGGGTGTTTGCTAATCGATCGGCCAGACCGACTTGCTCGAGCATCGCTCGAGCGCGCAAGTTTTGTTCGCTTTCGCTCACTCCCGCATAAACTAAGGGCAACTTGACGTTTTCTAGAGCAGAGGTGCGAGCTAAGAGATTGAATTGTTGGAAGATAAAGCCAATTTCTTGATTTCTCAGTTTTGCTCTCTCTACTTCGTTATAGGCAGTCACGTCTCGATCTTTGAGCTTGATTACACCACTACTTGGTTGAGCCAAAATACTGGCAATTTGGAGAAAAGTTGATTTACCAGATCCAGAAGGTCCCATCACTGCCACAAACTCACCAGTGTCTACGTTCACTGACACATGCTTGAGAGCGTTGATTACCGTGTTCCCAAGCTGGTATTGTTTATTAACATTTTGTAAGGAAAGCAGCATAGCTTGACCAAAACTTATTATAAAAATTGCCAATAATTAGCTGGGCAAGAGTACTTCATCTGCCTCACTTAGACCAGATACAATCTCAACTTCTTCATCTGTTTGTAATCCTAGTACCACCTCGCGTTCTTCATAATTATCACCCGTTGTCCGGACGTCTACCCAAGTTTTGCCGTCATTCTCTCTAGTTGCATCTATCGGAATACTGAGCAGGTTAGTTTTCTTTTCCAAAGTGATGGTAGCGTTGCCATTCATACCCAAGCGTAGGCTTGGATTATTGGTCAAGTCCGCAAATGGTAATTCAATAATAAACACTGTGCCGGTAGTTGTTTGTTGGCTGGCAAATGAGATATATGAGATTTTTGAGGCAATATTCTGATCAGGAAAGGCGTCCAACTCAATCTTGGCCGGTTGGTCAAGTTGAAGTTGAGCAATATCGAGCTCGTCAACAATTGCTTTGAAAACTAAGGATTCTGGATTGACGATCTCGAAATAATCGGCGGTCGTCAGCTGGATCCCAGCGACGGCCGCTGGCGCTAATGTCACAATTCCATTGATTGGTGAAGAGAGAAATGTTTCTTTGACAGCAATGTCTTGCATTTCCACATTCAGCACACTATTTTCTAGCGCCCACTGTTCTTGATCAGCTTCTCTCCTGACGCTCAGCTCTGGAATGATTCTTTCAGTCCCATCAGAGTTTTCCATCACGTCGTCACGATACTGTTCGTAATCCCAGCGTTGATTAAGATACAAATTCATTTGTTGCTCTAGTTGTTTTTGCAGAAGTTTGGGATCGATTCTAGCCACTGTCTGCCATTTTTTGACTGAGTCGCCTTCTTTTACTCCGACATAGGTGAGTTTACCGCCGGTTAAGAAACGCAACCGGACTTTTTCTTTGGCGTCGACCAAACCGGATAATTCCAGGGTTTTGGTCAAATCTTTTCTTTCAGGTTTGACAAAAACCAAGCTTTCTCTATCCGCCTGGTTTTGCTGCCAAAACCAGGCAACAAGTGCTAATAACAATATTACAACAACCACCGACAACTTCCATTTTTTTCGGAATGTTTTAAGTATTTTCATTTACCTTCTTTTCTTTTCAACCGCACGATTAACTTTGAGTGCTGTACAAAATTCTGAGCTATTCTAATACAGAATAGTCTATAATTATACCTGACGTGCGTGTGTAGCTCAATTGGTTAGAGCATCAAGCTTATACCTTGACGGTTCTAGGTTCAAGTCCTAGCACACGCACAACGATCATTTAACGCAATTAAATAGTATCTAGGGAAAAGCTGAGCATTGGTTGCTCTTCTGATTCTGAATAAACGTGAAGTTGCTGTCCATCAAGCGCAATTGTCGCTGCTCTTTTAGCTGAAGATGGAATTGGTAGCTCTCCAGTGGCTAATTCAATTGCTTGCTCTGAAAACTCCCCAGCTTCTGCCTCACTGACATATTGATCAAACAGGTAATTTAAATTATAAACGTAAATTTTTTGTGCTCCTTTGGTGCCCTGACTCATTAGCACTGCTAGTTGATCATCTGGTAAAAAGAGTAAATCAAGAATCGAGAACTCACCAAGATCATGGATTAAGGTGATTTTTTGTAGTTTATAGGAAAAAACTTTAACTAAGGCATCGATGCCCTCTGCTGACAGATCTTCGAGGGCAACATACTGGCCGGAATCAGATAATTTGGACAGAGTATAAAGATCGCACTCGGCTACTTCAGGATCGAAATTGGTAGCAGTATTGACGTTACCACGGTCAAAAATGACGTTGAGTTGGCAACTTTGATCAATTGTCGCAGAAATAATCTTGCCGGCGTCAATTGGGGTAGAGGGCGGTGGTGTTGGGACAGGTGCTGAGCTTTGGAAAAGCACCTCTTCAACCGGTTTGGTGAATCCCAACACCACCGCCCCACCTGCTAATACCGAAAACGCTCCTAGCCAAAATATGATCAAACTTACGACTCGCATAAATTAATGTTTAACGTCTTTATATAATCGATAATCCGATCACAGCATTAATAATAACGCCATGCTTACTCCGAGAATTGCTAAGCCAGTTTTCAGATAATTCAGCCAGTCTTCTGGGCCTGAAACTGGTAGAGCATCGGGCATGGATGGTTGTGTGACTGGTTGTTCGATAACGCGGGGAGTCGAAGTTGGAGGAGTAGTTGGTTGAGGCGGTTGGCAGTTGGTGTCGGTTGGGTTGCTGCCCAACCGACAGACATTACTTGTTCCACTCACACTGTAACAGATGTGTTGTGAGTTACTGCAGTCAGCATTTGTTGAGCATGGATCGTTACAGTTGGCTGCCAAAGTTGGATTGGGAGTTGCTGTAGGCCTAGCTATCGGCGTGGGAGTTCGGGTCGGTGTAGGCGTAGCGGTTGGCGCTCCTGGAACAGGTGTGCTTGTTGGTGTGGGTGTGGCTGTTGGCAGCCCAGGTGTTGTAGTAGGTGTAGTTGTGGGTGTGTTAGTCAGTATAGGGGTGGGAGTAGGAGTCGAAGTCGGCGCTGGTGAAGAGGTTGGTGTCGGTGAAGAGGTTGGTGTGGGAGTGGATGTGGGTGTGGGTGAAGGCGTCGCCACTCCGATTACTGAACAACCCTGAGTTGAGCAGTGTGCCATGTCATCGGTTTCGTCTACAAGCACAGTCCATTCCAAATCACCCAGCGCCGAGCTAGTGAACCCAACGCCATTGTTACTGTCTTGATAAGAGTTGCCTTCAAACATCGACATAATTTGTTGGGTATTGCGGAAAATTTTGTATTTAGGCACGTAGTTATCCCAGTGGGCTAATGGTTCGGGAGTGCTCCACGAGAGGTTGACATAAAATCTATCCCCGCGTGTTTCGTACTCAGCCGTTAAATCTGTAGGACATGGGCAGTCCAAGTAGTCACAGGTTACGCTACTAAGGTTGTATAAATTGCGACACTTGTTTTCAAAACACTCATAGGTAATTTGATTGCCACCTGTTTCTACGTCAGGACAATCTGCAGTGGTATTACAGAACTCGTTACAGCCTTGAGGTGGAAGTACATTCAAGGTCATTAAGCAGGAATTTTCTTCTCCGGGAAGCTCTTCTTCGACCGCCTGGCGACGAATTTCTTGATTTTGGTTGTTGAGCCAAAGTCCAGCAACAGTGCCCCCAATCGTAAGAATGAATAAAGCAAAAAACATGAGATTTTTAAGCTTGTACTTCGTTCTTGAGCGCATTTTTGGCAGGGTAGGATATGAATCTGAAAAAGAAGCACTAGTGTCCAAGTTCAATGAGGGTGTAGGTTTGAGCTCAGTCAAGGCTGTCTTATCTTGAGTTGGCTTGGAGTAGCTAGTCAGTTTGGGTTGATTATTCATAAAATTTTATCACCAATCACACAAATTTCTCCCATCAGGTAAGTTGACGCATGGTGCGCAACTAATCGAAAAGGTTCCAGTTTGGAGGAATCGATGGGTGATTTTGTTTACAGAAGGAATGGTGGAAGTGTACTCTGGAGTATCACTCCCACTTTGAATTGCAAAACTGTAGAAAATCTCAGCATTTGAAGAGTTGGCTTGACAAGTAAACTCGATTGTATCCCCAAGCTTGATATTTGAGCTGGAAGCAACAGTGTCACCGGTAGTGGTGTTTCTGGCAGAAATATTCAGACACATTGGTCCCTCGAGGGTGCACTCAGCGGTACACCAATCTCCACCATCGCATTCTTCTGAGCCGTTAATTTCTCCATCACCACAGTATGGTCCGACAACCGGCACTAATTGACAGTTTCCGTCACAGTATTCGCATGATTGAGCATACCCTGCTTCACAAACTAAGCCATTGTTGTCCCCAAGGTCGCATTCTTCACCTAGATCGGCGTTGAGTATCCCATCTCCACAGGAGGGAACAGGTGTAGGTGTAATGGTTGGGGTTGGGGTGGAAGTGACCGTGGGTGTAGCAGTAGGAGTAGGAGTCCGGGTGGGGGTTGCAGTGGGGGTAGCTGTAGGTGTGGCAGTAGGAGTGGGAGTAATAGTAGGTGTAGCAGTTGGGGTTGGTGTCCGAGTGGGCGTGGCAGTGGGAGTGATGGTAGGGGTAGCAGTTGGAGTTATAGTCGGAGTAGGAGTAAAAGTTGGGGTAGGTGCGTATGTAAGATTTCCATAACAACTATCTTCGGCTGTAGAAACATTTTTTAAATCGTCATAAATCTGTACACGTATTTGAGTTGAGCCAGTTGATCTTAGATGAGCAATG
>CAZZBW010000025.1:0-5233 GCA_964653045.1 uncultured Pseudomonadales bacterium
GTATGAAGTAGCATAAAGAAAACCGAGGGTTTCAACCCTCGGAAGTTTATTTTATTAATATTAAGAACATTATCAAAATAATACAATGAAGATCAATTGCTTTTTTGATCGATTTGACCCTCTGTTTAATGACCTGAAGTTACTTTTCAATCACTTGGCACTGATATATGCCGATCGCGTTGAGGGTTTCGTTTGCTGGTGTGGTGAAAGTTTTGAGCTCCTGGCAATGTTGGTCAAACAGCTGGCGATCGAAGTAGCCTTCGAAACCGACGTGAGTTATTCCCTGCTCTGGGTAATGGGCGGTGCGGGCAATCAGGTAAAACTGCTGAGTGAGGAGCTGTTGGCTGACCCTGGTCAGATCTAGTGCACCTGACGCAAAGTTTTGCGAGTTGGTCTCGCTGATGTGGTCGAGAATGGGAAGATTGGTAGCCAGGGCGAGCTGAGGGACGACCTCATGCGAGCCATACAAAGGTAATTGAGGCAGCGATTGGAGATAAGTTTTTACTTCGTTAAAATTGGTGAATCTGCCACCCAGACGATTGTAGCCAAAGTAACTGCCCAATGAGAAGAGCAACGAGAACGCCAAGAGAGACAAGAAGCTGGGGATAATTACTGAGTTGGTGATTGGTAGCTGACGGAAAAAGGTTAGTGCGCGAAGAGTGAAAATGACTAAAAACGGCATGAGTAGGACCAAGTAGTTATAGTAAATATCTTGGAACAGGATAAAAAATATTAGGGTAAAAGTGAAGGGAATAACGTAGGTGGGGCGCTTGGTGCGAAGTGAGATGAATAGGCCGGAAAGTCCGAATACCAGTTGCAGCCACTCAAAGCGAAAAAATACTAGCCAAGTGGCAAATGGCTGAATACCAGTAGTGCGGCTGAGATGGTGAAGAATCAGGTAATTGAGGCTGTTGTGAGGAGCCTGTGAGACAAAGGGCAGGAGAATCAGGATGAAGGTGGTGGCGGCTGCAGCCGCCGCCAGCAGGAATGCACGCCAGTTTTTTTTGATTAGTTTTTCTACCAAAAACCCAGCAAAAATTGGGATGGCGTAGAGCTTGGTGGCAAGTGCCATCCCCCATGTGATTCCTGACCTGATTGGTCGGTGAGCTTGGGCCAGCGCTAGGGTGATCAGAAATGTGACTAAGTGAACGCCAGTCAGATAATCGCTGGTAGCGAGCGAGCTGAAGGTAGTCAGATACAGTAGCCCCGCCAGCGGCGGGGCAAACAGTTTTTCTTTCCTCCCAATCCAGACCAGGATGATGGCGGTGGCGGTTTCCGCCACCGCCGGCAGTAATTGAATTATTCGCCAATTAGCGCCTAGAATCCTGACTAAAGGCGCCAGCACCAGCTCGAAAAATGGTGGATCAACCAGCAGGTAATCCCGATATGGTATTACCCCACTCCACAGCATTTTCGCCATGTAAATATACTCAAACCCATCGCCAAAGCGCGGAGTAAGAAGTAAGATTTTGATCAAGAGATAAATTGCAACTATTGCAGCGGTAACCAGCCAATCATTTTTCACTAACTTTCGCAGATGTCCGACCGAAATATCAATCACGTTTTGATTGTATCAATTGTTTAATAGAAATTGCTCTATATCATTATGTAATAAAGCTCTCGGTGAACGCATTACTTATCAATTTCTCTAAAAGTAATAAATTTCCTTCATCACCAGCCCGCATGGCTTCCAGGTACTTTTCTCTATCAGCAGTTGTTTCAACTTGTATCTCTAAGGCTGGTAGTTTCAAATTGAGTAAAATGAGTGATGTTAGCATCCGAGCTGTTCGGCCGTTGTAGTCTTGGAATGGGTGAATATAGACAAAGCGGTGTTGAAACCACGCAAGAAGACTGACAACTTTATCTATGTAATTCGGCTCACTAGGCTTGGGCAAGCAATTAAGTTGCATCTTTAGGTCATCGCATAGATTTTTGACTAATTCTGGTATTTGGAAAAAACGTGGTGCTTCTTTGCCTGAGTATGTAACTTGAATTGTTCTGAACCTACCTGCCCAATCGGGAAAAATCGACCGAAATGAAACAGAGTGAAGTTCAAGTATTAACGACGGCGAAATTTCAATATTGGTATTTTCCTTGATCAAATTATGAATAAACTCCAGACCTTTTTTAGTTCCTATTAGTTCAAGTTTTAGTAGTTGCGCCCGAGAAATTAAGCCATAAGCGGTTTCTTTGAAAGAAGTTGCGCCTGAGGGCTTTGTGTTGTCACTTGACATTAATTATTTGAATAAAGCATTTACCATCCTGCGCGTGACTGGTTCACCCTCAAGTTTGGTAGTTCTCAAAATCATTTCGGGCATAGCAGAAAGAAACGCACTTAATAAAGATTTTTTAGTAGTTTTTTTCTTTTTGTAGGTAGTAAATGCCTTGTGAAGGCGGGTTTGTTTTTTCATAACGAAGTACATTATAGCCTATGAGGTTTAAAAAATCTTTCTAAAATATCAATCGTGCCAAAATTATGCCACCGTACTTCATAGACTCAAAAAATATACAAAAGTCCCGCAAAGAGCCGAAGCTGTTGCGGGAGATTTTAGTAGCCGTAAATATACTTAATTTATATACACAAGTCAAGCGCAATCTAACTTATATTGAATTACGTCTATTTAAAAAAATGGGGTGGCTGAGGAGACTTGAACCCCCGACCTCGTCTTCCACAGAGACGCGCTCTAACCAACTGAGCTACAGCCACCATACCGAAATTAGCTTTTCCGAACAGAAGTTATTATAACCTGAGATATTGATGAATCCAAAATCACGTTAGATCGGTGAAAGGATTGTACGCAACCTCCCATAAGTATCCATCTGGATCGGCGAAGTAACCACTGTATCCACCCCAAAAGGTATCTTGAGGTTGTTTGACTAATTTGGCACCTGCTTTAATTGCTGATTGAAACACTTGGTCAACGGCTTTTTTGCTTGAAACGTTGTGCGCCAAAGTGATGCCAGCGAAGCCATGACTGTCGTTTGGAACTCCTGCATCTTGTGCTAGTTTTTCTTTTGGAAAAAGTGATAACCATGTTCCTTCCATGGAAAACAGTACGTGATCATCTCCTTCAGTGTAATTATGAGCTGAGAAGCCCAGTCCGTTGCGATAAAACTCAAGCGATTTATTAATATCTCGCACACCAAGAGTGATGATGCTGATTTTGGGTTTCATAAGATGTGAGTCAGCCGGGACTCGAACCCGGGACACCCTGCTTAAGAGGCAGGTGCTCTAACCGACTGAGCTACTGACCCAAATTATTTGCTGTTAAATCTTTATTAAGTCTTCTTTTTAGATAAGCTCTTCCAAATCCAGTTTTTAACTGTTTTTCTCTGATAATTGAGCTTAACTTATCTAAACAAGCTTCATAGTATATCAGTTTAAGTGGTCTGCGTTTCTTTGTAGACTTAACTAATCCAAGATTGTGAGTCAAAACTCGTTTTTCTAGATTTGAAGTGCTACCAACATAATATTTATTGTCAAACTGACTCAATAAAACATATGTATAATAAAATTTCATAATTCTAACCGACCTGCCCGCAATGCTACGCATAGCGTTGCAGGCGGGCTGAGCTACTGACCCATGTGTGCGCCCACTGGGAATCGAACCCGGATTTAAGGCTTAGAAGGCCCTTGTTTTATCCGTTAAACTATAGGCGCGCACCAAACACAGATATTATACCGCGTTGTTGACCACGCTGGTGAAATTGTCCTCAGTTACGATTAAGCGCGCGCAGATTTTGCGATTTTCTTGACTTTTTTGCTGAGCTTTTTGGCTTCAGCTGTGCCTCTGGTTTTGACGACTTCAACCACCTCTTTGATGGTTTTGTCAGGATCTGCGTCATACTTTTTCTTCAGCTGCTTGGCAGAAGTTTTGGCCTCAGCCAGTTTTTCTTTGGCCATCTTGCGGTTTTTTTCATCAGAAAAAAACACAGCCGCGGCGCCAGCCACTATACCCGTAATTAGCGGGAGCATACCTGTTTTTTTACTCATAAGTTATTCCTTTCTTATTATGGTATTGTAATCAAACTCAAGGTATTTGTCAGGCCAGGTTTTTTCCAGAATGTGCCGTGAATTAAAAGGACTTTTTCGCCTGTGGTGGTAATCTGCAATTGCTTCAAGACGGTTAGCAACTCTTCTGAGCTAGCGAGGCGAAAATCATCAGGTAACTTGATCATGTAGGGAACAACCGCGTACACCATTGATAACTGACGATATGTGCGCACGCTGCTGGTTAGGGTATGAATAGGTAGGTCGGGTCTGAATCGGGCAATTAGCCGGGCTGTGTCGCCGGTTTCTGTCAGACAGACGATTTTGTCGACAGGTGCCACTTGGGTGGATTTACACGATGACAGCAAGTTAATGGCGGCTTGAGTAATGTAGGCCGTGGTGTTAGAGATACCACTAGTTAAGGGTTGAAAACAACTATGCGGCTCGTTGAAACGAGCAATCTTCGCCTGGGCACTGACGGCTTCTACCGGATACTTGCCCAGGGTGGTTTCTTCAGACAGCATTACCGCATCGGTGCCATCGTAAATGGCGTGGGCGACATCGGAAACCTCGGCTCGAGTGGGTCGAGGATTGTCGACCATCGATTTGAGCATTTGGGTAGCGGTAATGACCGGTTTACCCAACTCGCGACTTTTATCAATGATCTTTTTTTGCCAGTAAGTTAATTCTTCAAACGGAACCTCAACGGCCAGGTCGCCGCGCGCGACCATCACTACGTCGGAGATCTCAATTATTTCTTCCAGATGATCAAGCGCCGATTGGTTCTCAATCTTGGTCACAATCCCGGGATGAAGCTGGCGTTTTTCCAGCTCTGACTTGAGAATCTCAATGTCCCGTTTGTTGCGGACGAAGGATAAACCGACGAAATCAATTAGTTCGTCACTAGTGGCATCTAGATGGGCCAGGTCGCGGTCGATGAGCGACGGTAGATCAATAGTGGCGCCAGGAGTGTTGAGGGTCTTGCGATTGCCAATGGTGAAATTACCTAAAGCGGTTGTTGCCAGCTCATCTTGGTTTTTGGATACGACTGCAAACTCGCCTAGACCATCATCAATCATGACGTGGTCACCCGGCTTGAGAGTCTCAATTACAATTTTTGGTAAGACTGGTTTGTGGGGATCTTGACACTCTTGATTGTAAGTAAAGATGACCGTTTGATCAGTTTTGACGGCAAAAGCCTCTCCTCCCGGGATGGTTAAACGAATCTCGGGGCCTTGTAGG
>CAZZBW010000025.1:5243-12227 GCA_964653045.1 uncultured Pseudomonadales bacterium
TCACCATGTTTGGTATTAAACCTAGCCACGTTCATTCCCGCTTCGATTAATTTGGTGATTTGTTCTTCGGACTCGGTAACTGGGCCGATGGTGGCAACAATTTTGGTGAGTTTGGTCATGGTTGGTCCTTTGTCTGTTGTAAATTGTGTTGGGATAAATTATAACCTAATCCTATTAATGGTGAGAAAGGATTAAATATGTCAAATCAGAACAATCAGGTGCAGTCTGGTGAAGATTTAGCTAACCAAGCTTTGGGTGAGACAAAAAGTGGTGCCACAGAGTTAGATGAGGTGGCGCAATCGGATCAGATTGCGGATACGCTCAATCATCTCCAGGGAGTGATTGAGCGGAATGCTCATCAGCTGGAAGAGTTGCAACACCAGCTCAAAGAAAAACGTGAGAGCTTACGAGCAGTGTTTGAGAGTGACGCCAAGTTGGTCGAAGTTGAGGAAGAAGCAAAAAAACAAAGTCAAGCCTTGGTGACGGAGCGCGCTCGAGTCCAAGCAAGTCCCACCACCTTGGCGCTTAAAACCCAAGTGGCAGATCTGCGTGAGCAACAAAAGGAAATTGAAGAAACTCTCAATAGTCACTTATTGAATTATTTCCAACTAACCAACTCCACTAGTTTCGATACCAGTGATGGTGATCAGTGGGACTTCAAAATCTCAGCTAAGTTGAAAAAACATTAGCCAATCCGCGCAGCTAGTTTCTCTAGTGCAGAAGGAGCAATATTTTTCATCCGCTTGAGCTGGCGCAGTCGCTTGCTCAGGCGGTTTTTTTCAATCTTTTTGATGGCGCGCAGTTTTGAGGGTTTCTGAAAGTACTGACCGTCCTTCGCATCTTGAACCAGATCAGTTTTGGCTAGGGCTTTTTTGAAACGCTTGATCAAATCGTGGGTTGAATCTTTGCTACTAGCGCGGATGACAATTGGCATGGAACTCCTTGGTTTTTTTCTTTTCGATATACTATCTATTTATTACAGAGGCAGGATTATAACATCTTTTTGTGGTGCTCGCGAATATCTTGGGCTAATTGGCTCAACTGTTGGTCGTCAGCGCGCTCTGAGTCGTTAGAGCTCAAGTATCCAGGATAAAGGGGGAAAAAGTTACGGTTAACTTTTGACTCGATGTTTTGCCACTTTTCTAATCCGGCGGTGCCATGCATTGGAAAAAGTTTTGAGTGCAAGTGATCAACGCCGTAACCTTCAAAGAACATGCCACAGCGAGCCACATCTGGAAAATAACTGTCGAGTAGTTGGGCCACTTTCTTGCTGGCTAGGACCAGCTCAGTTAAAACCGAGTCAGCTTGCTCGAATGCATAACTAGAGTAGTGTTTTTTAGGAGCGACCACGGTGAACCCGGGAGTATTGGGAAAAATCGAGAGGAAAGCCAGGTGGTGCTCGTCCTCCCAGACTTCGTGACACGGAGCGGCACCTGCCGCAATTTGGCAAAAAATACAGTTTGGAGTGTTTACTTTAGCCATAAACGAGCTTGATTTGTTCTACTACTTGGTTGATTGTCAAAGGGCTGGGCACCTGATTGCGGTGCTTGTGCGAGCCGTTGAGCAGCATTTTACCGCTGTTGTGATAAAACCAGGTGCCCTTTTGGTCAAGCTTGATGATTTTTTGGTAGAGTGGTTCAAGCTCAACGGTACTATCTGGTCTGGCCTTGATCCGGATATGACCGCGCTGAGGATCTTTACACACCACAATATCGTAGCCTTGGGTCAGGGCCAGTTTGATGGTGTTGTCGTTGCGGGTTTCGATTGCTAGCAAGCGAAACCCGCCCAATTGATGAGTTTGACCTTTTTCCTTGAGAATCTTTTCCGCTTTGTGATGATGTTTGAGCACAGCGTAGACATTATCTAGACAGGTGAGGCCAAACCGGAGTTGGAACTCGTCGTTATGTGGGTCGGTATACTCTACCCCACGGATTAGCTCGTGGATCATGAAGCGATACCGGACGGAGCCAGCGTCCGGCCAGCCAATCTCTTTGAAGTGATCGATCTCGATTACATAATTGATAATTGTCCGCAACGCTTGGTCAGTTTCAAGCTCAGGTTGGAGCTGAGACAAATGTTGGTAAACCAGTGAAGTTGCGGTGATCTGTTGTCGGGCTCGTTCGGGTTGGTGATGATCGAACTCGCCCAGACCCGTATCGACATGAGTCACCTGATCCTCACTAAACCCAAGGTTTTCGCACTCCCGTGGCGAGATCTTGTCTCCCGGATCAACGAACGAGACGCTGGCGCTAGCATAGTCTTCAGAATTAAATCTTTTGAGCAACCAGACCGCCCCAATCGCATCAAGGTCAGGAGCATGATGAGTAACAATCAACCGCTTTTCCATCTTGAAGTAAGTATAACACGAGCAAAAATTTTTGGTTAAATTTCTTATTTTCCGACAAAATAGGTTGTATTAGCAAAATGAAACTGTTCGATAACTAGCCGTTTGAGGTGATACATGCTCCTTTGCTCGTAAAAAAGAATCAATGCTTGTTTATACTCCTGCTCGTCCACGCTCCGATAAGATAGTGGGAAGCAATCACCCGCCAGTAGCACTGCATTTGCTAGCATCCGACCGGTGCGCTTATTTCCATCTGTAAATGGTTGCCAGTAGGAGATCAGAGCGATTGCCAAGAGCGCCCTTTCCAACGGATAGGATGCGGTATTGATAGCTTTAAGGCTTGCCTCTAACCCTTCCGTAATTTGCCATTGATTGTCGGGCGGACGGTAGTTTGTGCCGGTGACACCGACCGCGTGCTTGCGAATACCGGAATTGATATTCAAATCTTTAATCAAAACATTGTGGAGTTGGGTGATGGTTGAAATAGATAGGTTTTTGTAGCTATCACGGTTGGCTAAGATCGTCTCAAACGCCTGCTTATGGTTGAGAATCATTGTCGCTTCCTGAGGGCTTTTGCCCATTGCAGGCTGGTTTTCCTTGATCAGTGTCTCGGTTTCCAAAAGTGAGTAGGTGTTACCCTCGATTTTGGAAGATTTCCAAGATAGTTCAATAGTAAACCGTTCCAGCTCGCGCTTGACAATCGTGTCATCTAGATTACTTGTTGCGGCAGAGATCGATCGACAGCCAATCTCTAGTTTTTCCGCTTCGGTAAAGAAATCTTTAAGTTGTAAGAAGCTTTCATGATCAAAACTAGTATCGATCACAGTTCGTTCATCCGGCTCCTTGTCAAAATATGCAGGTAAATCGTAGTACTTTAGAAATGGATGAGTATTGGCAGGAAGATACTTGACCGCTGGTCCTTGACCAGTTGCTAGAACCAAGCCCTTTTCGATCAATTTATTTAGATCTCGGATGAGGGTTGGTTTAGACACAGGATAGTCACTAACGAGCAGTTGCTGCAACTCGTCGCGGTTGAGACCGTTTCCTTTGGCTATCTCGTTTACCAACCGTTTCTCTCTTGGTGTCAAAATCGTATCATTCATATGCCAAAATCGTATCATTTTGAGACGATAGATTCAACAAGTATCTGAGATTAAACTTAAAAAGAGATTGCAATCAAACAGCTTGTGTTTCATTTATACCAATACCAGCTCTTCTTCTGAAGTAGATTCTTGGTCGTGGTAGCTTCCATAGTTTGACTCCAGTTACCAGGAGCACAGCCATTACCTGCTCTGACAGTGAAGTGGTAAGGTGTATTAGGATTTAGATCATTAATGGTGTAAGAGATGACACCATCATTATATGGAGGAGTAAACTCTACTCCATGTTGGTAAGGTAAGCCCTCAGTACCATAAGCAATGTAGTACTTATTGACATTCCTAGTAACTGGAGCAAAGAAGATGGTGGTAGATTTCTGATCTGTTCTAATCTCAAATAGATCGGGCGAGCCGATGGGTGTTTCTGCTTTACAGCTTGGTGGCTTGGTAGTGGAGGGAGGTTGTGAGCCACGGACTGGAGTGGGTTGTACTGCTCCACCTTCTTCTACTGCCGTAAACTCAGTGAAGTGAGCAGCAGTGAAAGTAAGGGTGTCTGCTTCCTGGTTATATACTAGATTTGAGACTACTCCCTCTTCATCTTCTGCTCCATCTACTAGGATCTTAGGATTATTAAGAGTGACGTTATACATAGTTAGAGTTGCTTCTGTATCTATTAGCTCTTGGACAAGATCGGCATCCAGTCCAATCTTATTTAGTGTAGATAGATCTAATAGAGACTCTAACTGTTGTAACCAAGAAATGACATCAGGATCAGTCAGATCTAGAGTAGCTCTAAACTCTATCCTACCGAAGCCTGGTTTTTCAAAGAAAAGACCAGTGGCAGCAGAAGGATCTTCTATCTCACCAATATTACTTTCTACCTCTTCTTCTGCAGAGAGAATGTTATCGATGATGACGTAGATGTTGGAGGAGGGATCAATAGTGGGAGTGGGAGAAAGATTAGTAGTGGGGGTGGGAGTTGGTGAGGCAGAAGGGGTGGGAGTGGAACTAGGCTGTGTAAGGGTGAAGTGAGCAAGATTATTTTTTGGCTCATCTTCGATTCCTTCAAGCTGCCCTCCAACCCAAATTCCCTGATTAGTAGCTGAAAGAGCATAAATATATCCATAGGGATTTGGAGTCCAATCGGTATCTAGAGTACAGCTTGTTGTGTCAAAACGAAATAGACCATTAATCGATTGGCTCATGACTGAATTAAAACTTCCACCTACATAACCAGTAGTACCGTTGAATACAAGAGAGTAAACTGTCTCGTTAGGTGCTTCCTCGGTAATAACATCCAAATCACATCCCGTATCTACCTCACCCGTATCAGCATCTACCCGAGCAAACTCAGCAATCTCATTGGAATCGACAGTAGCAAATCCTCCGCCCAAGTAGAGATACTCACCTGACAGAGCTAGAGCATAGACTGGACCACCGTCAAGTAATGGATTGAATGATTGATCAACTGTACCATCACTAGCAGAGAGTTTAGCTACAAAAGGAGCTGAGAGTGGATCTGCTCCTCCCTCTCCATCATTATCGATAGTATTAAACTCACCTCCCACATAAATATCTGACCCAGAGCCGGTGATGGTGCGGACATAGGCAGGATAATAGTCCCCCTCAACAAATCTTTGAGCATCCGCCACCCAGTCAGTATCTAACTCACAGCTGGAGTTAAGTTTAGCTAGACCTAAGCGAGGGGTGCCTTCAGAACCGCCAACATGAGTAAAATCTCCCCCCAGATAAATGTTGTTACTTACATCCAGATAAATTGCGGTGACTGTGTAAGAAATGGGAGCGTAAGTATATACCTGTGGATTACAGCTTGCATCTGCCACTCCTGTTGTTTTATTGACACGAGCAAACTCAGTGAAATCTTCTCCACCGATGGATGAAAATGAGCCACCGACGTAGAGATAATTACCGGAAAGTGCTAAGGCATACACTTCACTATCAGGATTTGGAGTGAACAATTGATCTACAGCTCCAGTTGCGTTATTAATTTTGGCTAAGTTACTCACATAAGTTTGTCCTATGTTATATATGCTTCCTCCCACATATAATTTGTTGCCACTAACAGCCAGGGTGTAAACATACTCACCTTCATTGGCAGCGGCAATGGGTTTGAATGTATCATCAAGGGCACATGTGGTGGTACTTACTTTAGCAAGTCCACTGCGCGGCTCCCCTCCCACGGAGTCAAAATCTCCCCCCAAATAGATTGAGTCTTCTGATAAAGTTAAAGAACGCGTTGTGTTCATTAAGCTTACATCCAGCTCAGCAAAGACAGCCTGTGTAATAACATCCAAATCACATCCCGTATCTACCTCACCCGTATCAGCATCTACCCGAGCAAACTCAGCAATCTCATTGGAATCGACAGTAGCAAATCCTCCGCCCAAGTAGAGATACTCACCTGACAGAGCTAGAGCATAGACTGGACCACCGTCAAGTAATGGATTGAATGATTGATCAACTGTACCATCACTAGCAGAGAGTTTAGCTACAAAAGGAGCTGAGAGTGGATCTGCTCCTCCCTCTCCATCATTATCGATAGTATTAAACTCACCTCCCACATAAATATCTGACCCAGAGCCGGTGATGGTGCGGACATAGGCAGGATAATAGTCCCCCTCAACAAATCTTTGAGCATCCGCCACCCAGTCAGTATCTAACTCACAGCTGGAGTTAAGTTTAGCTAGACCTAAGCGAGGGGTGCCTTCAGAACCGCCAACATGAGTAAAATCTCCCCCCAGATAAATGTTGTTACTTACATCCAGATAAATTGCGGTGACTGTGTAAGAAATGGGAGCGTAAGTATATACCTGTGGATTACAGCTTGCATCTGCCACTCCTGTTGTTTTATTGACACGAGCAAACTCAGTGAAATCTTCTCCACCGATGGATGAAAATGAGCCACCGACGTAGAGATAATTACCGGAAAGTGCTAAGGCGAAAACAGAGTAATCTGGATTCGGGTCAAAGTTGGTATCAAGTGAACCATCAGCATTAATATGGGCGAGGAATGGGCTCTCAACTTCTCCGACAGATAGAAACTCTCCACCAATGTACCAGCCTCCTGCTCCGTCTGAAATGGATGCATAAATAGTTCCATCAAGTTCAGTAAAATAACCTGGTTCTATCTCATAATTACCTCCAGTTACTTTTGGAAAGGGAGCTACTACAGCTCCATTGGCTGCGTCTACTACTCCTCCTGTTGTTCCCACCCCAGCAGGATTACCAACTTGACTGAATGCACCTCCAATATATGTAGATGTGCCATCGTCAGCAATTGAATAAACAGTACCATCTGTAGTGGGCATAGTTGCGTCTAGCGTGATGGGAGTGAATGCTGGTTCAGCTTGGACAAATTGAGCGTGGGCAAAAACTATTGCCAGTGATATCACAAACATAAATAAGACAAATATTTTCTTCATATATCTACCACCTTAGCACATTTGCGTGGGGGGGGGTCAAGAAGGTGTATGCGTCGCATACATATTGCACTTTATGTTAATTGATTCAAGTAGACCAACG
>CAZZBW010000026.1:0-12062 GCA_964653045.1 uncultured Pseudomonadales bacterium
AATTGCGTATACTATCAGTAAATGTTCTCAGTTTTTGGAGATTACCAATTATTTTTTGACCGCAAAGAGGCGGGACGACGCTTGGCTCAAGTTTTAGCAGGTGAACAAATTGATCAGCCAATCGTATTAGCAATCCCCCGTGGTGGCGTACCGATAGGTTATGAGATTGCACAAGCCTTGAGTTGTCCATTGTCGGTCATTGTCAGCAGGAAAATTGGCGCACCAGATAATCCTGAGTTGGCGATTGGCGCGCTGTCAGAAAACAGCGCGCTCAATATATCTGCTGATTATCACGTTCAATCTAGCGCCGAATATCTTCAAATCGAGCAGATCGTAGCTCAAGAAAAACGTGAGCTCCAACGCCGAGTGGCACTATATCGTCACGGACAAGCTTTGCCCGAATTGAGTGATAAAACCGCAATCATAGTTGATGATGGGCTAGCAACAGGCATGACCGCTCGAGCAGCAATATTGGCTTGTGAAAAATTAATGCCAAAAAAAATTATTTACGCTTCGCCGGTGTGCGCCAGCGACTCGCTGGCGCACTTGAAAAATCACATTCCTACCAATGTCGAAATATTTTGTCTATTTCAACCCACTGATCTGCGCGCCATTAGTCAATACTACCGACACTTTGACCAACTTACGGACGAGTCTGTACTCAGATTACTTAACCAAAATTAGCTTTGCTACACTCACTTATCTGTAGAATGCTATACTTTTCGAACTGGTGAAAATATTTTCAAAATTAAAACTAGTGGTAATAATTATGCTCGGTCTGAGTTTAGTAGCCGGCGGCGGATTCGCCGCCGGCTACTGGTGGTTGAAACAATCGGGGCAGCTGCCTTCTCTCACATCTTCGCAATCAGCAAACCAAGAAACTGAGTTTGTTCGAGAAGTTTTTGCTCTGATTCAAGACCAATACTGGGAAAATATTGAGGAAGTCAAACTGGTGGAACTCTACATGCTGGCCATAGGCCAAGTGTATGGTCCCCAAAGCGAACTGAAAACTAAAGACTTGCAGAATCTGCTTGAATCATATGACCAGCTGATTGAGCAACATCCTGACCAAAATCATGCCGAACTGGCCGCCTCAGTCAATGATTTGGTACTCCGGAATTTACAGCCAGCCAATAGAAGCATGATTTATACCGAGCAGAATGCTCAAGACCTGGAAAAACAGGTCGCTAATATCGACTCGGACACTGATCTGTTTGCGACTTTGGACGTCGCGCCTAATGCTTCGGCTGCCGCGGTAAAACAGGCTTTCGAATCGAAAGTGGCAGAAATCGAGTCCACCGCCACCGACTCAGCCACCAAGACAGAGATGCTAACAGTGGCCGAGCGCGCCTACGAAACGATTGGTAACAAGGAAAATCGGGAGCGCTACAGCGAAACCAAGGTTGAGCCAACAATTTACGGCAAAAATCTGGGTAATAATATTTCTTATGTCAAGATCAAGCAGTTCTCGCCTACAACTATTGAAGATCTTGATCAAATTTTGCAAAAATTGGGCGCAAATCTCGATAACAACTCCTTGATTCTGGATTTGCGCGCCAACATCGGCGGAGCAATCGACGGCTTACCCTACCTGCTCGGCCCATTCATCGGTCCCAATCAATACGCGTATCAATTTTTCTCCAAAGGTGAAACTCACGACTTTAAGACTAAATCAGCTAAGCTACCTAGCATGGAACAGTTTAAGAAAGTCGTGGTGTTAATCGATGGTGAAACCCAATCGTCGGCCGAAGTGATGGCCGCTACGTTCAAAAAATATCGAGTCGGTGTGCTACTTGGTACCCCAAGCAAAGGTTGGGGCACAGTCGAGCGAGTGTTCCCTCTGGAACACCAACCGGCTGAAAGTGTTAAGTACTCAGTTTTCCTCGTCCACAATCTTACTCTTGACGAGAATGGCGAACCAATCGAAGGAAGAGGAGTTACTCCAGATATTGAACTGAGTAACACCAATTGGCAAGAACAGTTACTCGGATATTTTTCCGACCAAGATTTGGTAAAATCAGTTGATCAAATAATCGAAGTGACTGAATAACATCAATGTGGTTAAAACAGAACATTCTTCAAATGGTAAGTTTGCTTATACAAAAGCCAGCAATAATCGGCTTGATACTTGTTGGAATCTTAGTTAGCGCCAGCTTGACAATCAAGCTGGCGCCCCAAATCGGTAAAACCACGCCAGTTACCCAAGTGGCTGGTGCCACACAAGCCTTCGAAGATTCGAACTCTATCAGCGATATTTCGATTGCTGATCTAGAAACCGTCCCCGATCAGATCGGCATCTTACTCCTTGGTTACGGCGGTGCTGGCCATCAAGGTGGTGGTCTGAGTGACGTGATTCAAGTCCTATACATCGATAAAACTAGAGAAAAAACAGCGTTGATCTCTATTCCCCGCGATCTCTGGGTCAAACAGAGTGGTGGTAAAGAAAGCAAAATTAACGGCGTTTGGGTGCTGGGTGGCAATGATATGCAAATTACGGCTCAAGCTCAAACTGCCAAACAAATCGTGTCGCAGATTACTGGCTTACCAATCCAGTACTTTATCTCGGTTGATTTCGTGGGTTTTGAACGGTTAATTGGCCAAGACTTAGGCGGTGTTGAAGTCAACGTCAACGAGGCGTTAGTTGATCAATGGTACCCAATCAAGGGTGAAGAGTTGAACACCTGTGGACTGAGTGCTGAAGAAGTCGGGGAGCTCACAGCCAAATCCTCTGGTTTTGAGCTGGAGAAACAGTTTCCCTGTCGCTATGAGAAACTAAATTTTCAGCCAGGAATCCACAAAATGCAGGGCGGCGAAGCACTCAAGTACGTCCGCTCCCGCCATGGTTCTAACGGTGGAGATTTTTCTCGCGCCCGCCGCCAGCATGAGTTACTCGAAGCAATCGGGAAAAAGTTGTTTTCACTGGACGCGCTGAAAAATTTGGATAAAATTTATCAAACTGTAAGTGGCAACGTTACCACCGATTTGGATCTTGATGGAGCGCGGCGGCTCGCCGCCGCGCTCCCGTCACTTCCCTCTTTTTCCCTCACCCGCATCAGCCTGACCACGGAAAACGTCCTCTCTGCTGGCCCATCTTCCAGCCTCATCCCCCGCGCAGGCACTAACAACTGGGTAGAGGTAAAAAATTACATTCAGACACAATTGCAGTAGCTAAAATCAGCTATTTGAATCGCACGATGCTATATCCAGTCGATTTATCGGCTTCCCCTCCACACAGCTTACGATTGTCTGCGTCCAAAGATCAATGTTTCTTTTGAGTGACTGACGCGTGTACCAGGCTTGTGGAGCAGTAATAAACACGTTGCCACTGAGCTCGGTCATCTTGAATTTACTACTTTCGAAAGCCAAACCAGCCAATTTCCCTTGAGATACTCGCTCTATCAAATATTGAGTATCACACGCCTCCTCACCAACAATGTTAATCACGTAAGCAGATTCTTTGACTTTTTCCATCTCACTCCTTCCGAGCAACCTCTTCGTTTGCTGATTGAGGATAAAAGTGGGAAAGATCACATCAGATTTAGCCAAAATTTGATCCAGCGTTTGATACTCCCACTCCACCGTCTTTTTCTCCCTCGACCAATACCGGACATCCAATCCTTCTTGCGTAGCGATCCGCGCAATTGCCTGACCAATATGACCCAAGCCAACAATTCCCACTGTTTTACCCGCCAGTTCGTCCATCAAATTACTGTCCCTAAAACCATAACCAAATCCTTCTCGCAGTTGGTCTGGGAATCTTTTGAGTAGCGCCAAAAACATAAACCAAGCGTACTCAGCAACCGCCATGGTGGAGTAATATGGAGCGTTGGTGACAACAATGCCCTTTTGCTTCAGTGTATTGAAATCCAGAAAATCATAAGCAGTTGTAGGCAAACAGATGGCTTTGACATTGTTCAGCAAGTCGTACAAACCTGCAGGAATCGACCAATTAAACGGCACGGGCGAAATTGCCAAGATTTTCTCTTGATCATCAGCTATAACCCCCAGTTTACTTAAATCAGCTTGGTCAACATCAATCCACACTACTTCCGCAACTTCCTCAATATGTTTCAGGTGCTCCTGATCAAACTCATTCTTTTGACAAACAATGACGACTTTCACTAAGGTAGTAGTATAACAACAATTTTGTGATTCGAATTTATGGGTTACAATACGATTTGCTAAATACGTTAAATTTGGAGACGTCGCATAGTGGTCAATTGCAACGGGTTGCTAACCCGTACCGATTTATCGGTTCGTGGGTTCAAATCCCACCGTCTCCGCCGAAACTTTGAGTGAAAAAGACAAACAAAGCCAAGATGGCAAAACAACGTTCAATAACAGGCTTTAGCTGGACAAAAGAATCATTCTTAATTTTTTGTCTCAAAACTTCATTCGCGTTAATTGTTGGCTTATGTTTGATTGATTTTTTCGTGTACTTTGGCGCAGTGCAAAAACACCTTTGGTTGTCACCACTGCAATATTTGCTAATCGTCGGCTTGGGACATGCTTTCGTCCGCTGGAAATATCGAGTAACGTTGACACAAGAGTTTGTTAAAACGGTTTTATTAATCGTGACACCGTTGGTGGCGGTGATCTATGCCGCCGCCTTCTTGATCGAAGAAGGCGGCGCCCAGTATCCCAACTACTTCTTTCAAAACTTTGGCGTGCAGTATTCAGCACTCCCCACGCTGATTTTCGGATTATTTATGTTCGGCGTCCTGCACGCTACCGTAGCTTTTTACACCAAATTCGGCAAAGTTTTCTACTTCGTCACTACTTTCACATTAATCATTGCCGCTGGCATGCTGAATATGGTCGAGCCAGATCTCCATAAATTAATAATCAAGGAAGATGGCTGGGTGGAAACTTTGACAGCGCTGGGATTTATCTTGGCTGGAATAATTACTTTGCGTATTCGGCAATACTCGCGCTTATTTACCTCAACTAAAACCCAGGGTCAAATATTTAAAGCACTTTGCATCCTGCTTGCGCTGGCGTTTTTTGTTGTGGCCGGCGAGGAGATATCGTGGGGCCAACGAATTTTTGATGTGAGTACACCTGAAGCAATTCAAGATCAAAACCGCCAGGGTGAAATCAACTTACACAATTTGGAAACATTTTGGCCGTATGTTTACCAAGCCTACCTATTGATTGGTTTGTATGGCACATTAGCAGGATTTTGTAGGTGGTTGGTGCAAGATTTACTACCCAATAATCAATATCTGAAAAACTGGATGAAATTGCTAGCGCCAGATTTTTATCTATTCCTTAATTTTTTCTTGATCGTGGTTTACGTCTGGTTGCGAGAACGACATGGCCCGTGGAAGTTCGTGATGTGGGAGGAAATCAGCGAGCTACTATTGATCGTCGGTATCGTCACCCACTTGATCCAAGTTAAACATCGATTCGGGCAATTGAGTCATAAATAACACGCTCATCGGTGTTGAAACTCAATTCTGAGTTACAATAGTTCAAGAAAATGTTGTAGAAAGGTTGTGTTATGTCCAAAGTATTAGTGACCGGTGCCTTTGGCTTAGTCGGCAGCGATTTAATCCCTAAACTTCAGCAAATACATGGTGGAGATAACGTAATCGCCCTAGCGCGTGAAACTAGAAACCCAGATTTCACTGGAATTGTGGAAACTGGCAATGTTACTGACCCAACTGTCCTCAAACAAATTGTGGAAAAATACCAGATAGACGAAGTTTATCACTTGGCCGGCCTGCTCTCCGCAGGAGGTGAAAAAAATCCAGATTTGGCGTGGGAGGTGAATGTCGGCGGGTTGAAACATGTGCTTGATTTGGCCAAAGAGTATCGACTCAAAGTGTTCTGGCCCAGCTCAATCGCGGCATTTGGTCCCACTACACCCAAAACAGACGTACCTCAGCACACGGTGCTCGAACCAACCACCATGTACGGCGTCAATAAAGTGGCGGGCGAACTGCTCTGCCAATACTACTTTTTGAAGTACGGTGTCGATGTCCGGAGCTTACGCTATCCAGGCTTAAACGGCTACAAGGCTAAACCGGGTGATGGCACTACCGAGTACGCCATTCATATTTTTTACGGCTTGATCCAAAATAATCGTTACGAGTGTTTCCTCAAACCAGATACCAGGTTGCCAATGATGTATATGGATGACGCGATCGCTGGCACGATCGCGTTAATGCAGGCGCCGAAAGAAAAAATCAGTATTCGAACTAGTTATAATTTCGGCGCCATCAGCTTCACACCAGCTGAACTGGTAGCAGAAATCAAGCAGTTCGCGCCTGAGTTCGAGGTCAGTTATCAACCCGACTTTCGCCAACAAATTGCCGAAGGCTGGCCTCAATCAATCGACGATTCTCAGGCGCGTCAAGATTGGAACTGGCAACCCCAGTTTGATCTTTCCGAGATGACTCAAGCACTTTACCAAGGTATTAAACAAAAAATTACTAGTTCCAATTATTAGTACTTATTTACAGCTAACTCAACCTATGCCAAAAACCAATTTTATCCAAAAAATTAGTCAAGAAATCAACCGGATTGACGGAATTAAAACCAGTAAGAGACGCGAAAAATTAATCGAGGGATTTACTGATCACTCTGCTCCGCGAGCAATTATTGACGGCAAAGAGTTTCAAATCTTTAACTCCAACGATTATCTCGGACTCAGACACCATCCGTTACTCAAAGCTGCGGAACACGAGTCGAGCGCCAAACTCGGCACTGGACCAGGCGCAGTCAGGTTCATTTCTGGTTCATTTGCTATCCATCGTCAGTTGGAAAAGGCACTAGCCAAATTCCACGGCAGGGATGATGCTATTGTTTTTTCTTCGGCGTTTGCGGCTAACTTGGCAACTATTTTTAGCTTAATCAAGGGTCAAGCCAAAGACTCTTTGATTGACGACCAAGTGCTAGTTATCTCGGACGAGCTTAATCATCGTAGTATTATTGATGGAATCAGGTTATCGGGATTAACAAAAGAACAGAAACAAATTTTTCAGCATCTTAATTCCGATTCTTTAGAGAGCATTATCAAAGAAAATTTGGGAAAATTTGATCGCGTGGTGATCATTACCGATGGAATTTTCAGCATGTTGGGCGAGCACCAGGATTTGAGCGCTATTAAACAAGTGGTCGATAAATATGATTCGAAATTTACTAACGGAATTCTATTAATCGTTGATGATTGCCATGGAATAGCAGCTTTTGGTCCTACCGGCAGAGGCGTGGAAGAAGTTTCCAACACTCAAGCTGACGTCCTAGTGGGCACGCTTGGCAAAGGCTTGGGTGCCGATGGCGGGTACGTGGCGGCTGACCAGGTAATCATCGATTACCTGCGCGAGTCAGCCGCTACCTACATTTACTCCAACTCAATTTCTCCTGGCACTGCAGCAGCAGCGCTAGCTGCAGTAGAGCTAATTGACTCTGCTGAAGGCACAAAGCTACTTGGACAACTCCAAAAAAACATTGAGACTTTCAAACAAGCAATTAGCAAAACTAAACTTAAATTGGCAAGTCGATCCAACCATCCGATTCAGCCACTGTTAATTGGAGATCCCAAAGCAAGCCAAGCGCTAACTCAAGAGTTGTTTGCGCGTGGCTACCTTGTGACTAGCATCAATTATCCAGTTGTAGCAAAATCTAAGGATGAAATCCGGGTGCAACTGGCTGCAACCCAGACTGCTCAAGAAATTATTGAGTTTGTGGACGTCATAAGCAAGAGTGCAGAAAAAGTTGAGCTGTTTTGATCACAATTAATCAATAAATTCGAGTTGCACAATCTCTGTATCCGTTGCTACAATGAAAGGAACTATTTGTCTTTGGTGTATTTTGTTGGATCTGTATGCGTTTATTAACTAACACTCTAACTGATTTTATCGCTAAAACTCATACTGGTCAGTTGCCGAATGAAGAAGAAATTAAGAATTTTGACTTTGCTACTGCTTACGGACAGAAACCTTATACGGCTAACTTAGATAAAGATCACGCCCGCTCAATAAAACACTATCAGCAATTAATTTCCAAAAAATTGGGTGAGAAGAATCAGCGGATTGAAGTCGAAAAACAGTTCATAACCCAAGCTGGAATTCTGGTTTTTTTTCACCGATTGGTGAAAAAAAACCCTCTCGAAAGCAATCCAGGCACCGTTGTTTACTCCTGGTTGTTTGAAACCGCCGCTCCTGATCACGCCCTTTGGGAAAAACCCAAGATCGTTGCCCAGTTACCTACTCCGCAATCATTCCTAGCCAGCTTTGATCCAGAGCAGATTCATCTCGAAGAACATCACTTCAATCTCAAACGCTGGGAGCTGGAAAGAGTAATGACGTTGATTAATACCCGGACAAAAACCCGAGGTTGGTATTTTCTGGCGATTATTCATCAACATAACGAGTACTGGTCATTTTGGTGGCTGCCTGGATATGGAGTTTTTGCCAAAATTTATCCCAACTATCTTGTTTCTGGAAAACTAAAGCTTCGACACGCCCTACCTTTGCTGCAAAAACCGGCACTTAACCCGATTCTTAAACCTAACAAACATCACCAATGGGAAGCGTTTAACACTTTCAATCCCGCAGCTTTTTATGCCGCCGGCAAAGTTCACATTTTGTACCGTGCTCAAGGTTTTGATTACGTTTCCACAATTGGATATGCCACCAGTAGCGACGGTGTTAATATTGAAAAACGCCTGACAGAACCAATTTACTTTCCCACAGAAAGCTTCGAGGGAAACTACATGCCAGCGGGTAAAACTGATCATCCCTATGTTTCTGGTGGAAGTGTCGGCGGCTGCGAAGATCCCAGAGTCACCGTGATAGACGATCGAGTTTATATGACTTATGTGGCGTATGATGGTTGGAGCCCGCCCAGAGTTGCCCTGACTTCAATTGCGCTGAGTGATTTTCTTGATCATCGGTTTCTGTGGGAAAAGCCAGTGCTAATCTCGCCTCCCAATGTGGTTGATAAAAGCGCTTGTATCTTTCCAGAAAAGATCAACGGTAAGTACGTAATCATGCACCGGATTTTCCCCAATATCCTGATTGATTTCGTTGACAGCCTTGAGTTCAACGGTCAACGCTTTCTCGGTGGAGAACGCAAAATTGGTCCGAGGGCCAGAGGGTGGTGGGATAGCCGCAAAATTGGTGCTGGTGCACCTCCGATTAAAACTAAACAAGGCTGGCTGTTAATTTATCAGGCTGTAGATGATAAAGACGCTAGCCAGTACAAAGTTGGGGCAATGCTACTCGATTTGGATGACCCAAGTCGGGTAATAGCCAGATCGAGCCAACCGATCATGGAACCGAAAGAAGCTTACGAGAACGCCGGCTTTAAAGCCGGCGTCATCTATCCTTGCGGGGCAGTGACCATCAAAGACCAACTCTTCGTTTACTATGGCGGAGCTGACTCATTTGTGTGCGTTGCCACCGCAAAATTAGATCAATTCATCGAAAGTCTGATCAAGACTGGTCACTCAAATCTAGAGTTAGCCAAAATCGGTGTAACAGTTTAGCCACAAAGTTCCTTATTTATGATCAAACTTTCTTGTCATCGTTATAAAAACAACCCAATCTTATCCCCTAATCCAGATAATCTTTGGGAGGCTGAGGCAGTATTTAATCCTTCTGTTGTCCAAGATGATGACAAAATTCATGTTCTCTATCGAGCTCTATCAGCAGATCAGGACTATCACGGTCACAAACTCAAGCTATCCACAATTGGCTATGCTTCTAGTGAAGATGGATTAAATTTTACCAATCGCCATCAACTGATCGTTCCCGAGAAACCTTGGGAAAAATTTGGCTGCGAAGATCCAAGGGTGACATTGGTGGAAGATCATTTTTTAATTTTTTATACTGCCATTAGCGCTTGGCCGCCAGATGCCAACTCCATCAAGGTCGCAGTAGCACTCAGTGACGATTTATTGACAATTAAACAGAAACATTTGGTCACTCCCTTCAATGCCAAAGCCATGGCTCTCTTCCCCGCCAAAATTAATGGTAAATATTGGGCGGTTTTGACGGTCAATACCGACAAACCGCCTGCCAAAGTTGCCATCGCCAGCTTTGATCTAATAGAAGACATTTGGTCGGAAAACTACTGGAATCACTGGTATGCCAACCTTGATCAGCATGTCTTGGAATTGCCTCGAACCAATCAGGATCATGTTGAGGTTGGGGCAGTTCCAGAGCTAACGAACGAAGGTTGGGTTTTGGTCTACTCTCACATCCAAGAGTACCAAAACCCTGACAAAAGAACCTTTGGCATTGAGGCTGTCTTACTTGACAAGATGAATCCCAGCAAGATCGTTGGTAGAACAGAAGAGCCGATTGCGGTTCCCGAGTTTGAGTACGAAAAACACGGGATGATTCCTAACGTCATTTTTCCTTCTGGATCTTTGCTGGCTGAAGATGAGTTTCGTATTTACTACGGTGCGACTGACACCCTGTCTTGTGTCATGGCGGTCAGAACGTTGCCTTTCTTGAGCTATCTTAAACACAGTAATTACAAAGCCATAATCAAACTCAAAAAGCATCCAAAAAATCCCATTCTCACCCCTGTCGCTAGTGAGGCATGGCAGGCTCAAGCTGTCTTTAACTCTGCAGCTGTATATCACGACCACAAATTTCATCTCCTTTATCGTGCCATGTCCATGGACAACACTTCGACCATTGGTTATGCTGTCAGCGACAACGGTTTTGATTTTTATCAATATTCAAGAGATCCCATCTACGTGCCCAGAGTTGATTACGAAACCAAAAAACGTCCCAACGATTTTTCTGGATGTGAAGACCCAAGGGTGACCAAGCTCGGCGATAAGTTTTATATGTTTTACACCGCCTATGACGGCATCTCACCGCCAAAAGTGGCAATGACGGCCATCTCAGTAGAGAATTTTAGTAATCGACGCTGGCTCTGGGAACCACCCAGCGTCATCTCAGATCCCAATTTTGATAATAAAAATGCTTGTCTATTTCCCCAAAAAATTCATGACAAATATGTTGTACTCCACCGAGTATCTGGTAGAGAAATTGCGCTCGATTATGTCGATAGTCTAGATTTTCACAGTGGCAAACTACTAGAAAAAGAAAGTGCGTTTACTCCCCGCTCTGGATCGTGGGACAGCGCCAAAATCGGCATCGCTGGACCACCTCATCTGACTGAGGCAGGCTGGCTGTTGGTTTACCATGGCGTTAGCGACAAAGATAAACACTACCGCCTCGGATACATGATTCTTGATAAGGATGACCCATTTCGAGTGCTTTACCGCACTCCCTATCCAATTCTGGAACCTGAGTATAAATTCGAGAGAGAGGGCATTGTCCCCAATGTCGTGTTTTCTTGTGGCAGCGTACTGCAAGGCAGCACCCTATTTGTTTATTACGGCGGTGCTGATAAAGTCATGTGCGTGGCCACAGGCGAGCTAGATAAATTATTGGCGGTGCTATAACTGCAAAAACATGCTATAATCTTCCCTGTCAAGATCGATACTCGGTCAGTTCCTTGAGTCTAGAAACTTAAGTGTCTTGTCCGAAGTTTTTTAGTAATGTTTAGATTTCTTTGATCTTGGCGGAATCTAAAGAAAAGGACAGGATGGAACCATCCCAAACCGTTAATGAAAACAAGTTGTACCTTGGCAACTTGCCGTTTTCTATGCTTGAAGACGATATTCGCACTCTTTGTGCAGAGTTCGGTGAAATCAAGGAAATAAAATTAATCACCGATTACGCCACCGGCCGCTCCAAAGGTTTTGCTTTTGTCGAGTTTGCAACCAAAGAAGCTGCTGATGCAGCTATTGCCGCCCTCGATCAAAAAGAGATCGATGGCCGAGCTATCTTTGTCAAAGTGGCCAAGCCAAAAGCACCTCGCGATGACAACCGCTCCTTCAGGGGTGGAAACAGCCGCGGCGGCGACCGCAGAGGCGGCTTTGATCGTGGTAATCAAAGATATTAATCAAACTAAAGTTTGAAAAGCTAAACCCCGTCCCGATATTATCGAGGACGGGGTTTTTTGTTATCCGCAGTTGAATAAGTCGCGATACATATTGCACTTTTGAAAGGTGTGATATGGTCTCAGAT
>CAZZBW010000027.1:0-11194 GCA_964653045.1 uncultured Pseudomonadales bacterium
TATCAGGATTTTACTCATACCAAGCAGGTTTTTATGGAATTCTTTCACAATCTCAAACCCAATGGCTTTCTTATCTGTAATTTTGATGACAAACAATTATTTTCTTTGACAAAAAAGTTTGTTAAGCTCAGAAAAGATATGAGCTTACTGGGCTTTGGCCACACCGCCAAAGCCCAGTATCAGTTAACTCACAGCTTGGGCCAAACTGATCTTTCCCAAGCATCACTAAAGTTTGAAAACCAAACATATCCACTCAAACTACTCATTCCTGGAGAACACAACTTAATGAACGCCGCTGCAGTGGTTACCGCCTTACATGCCTTAGGTTTCGACATGGAGCAGATTATTAACGAGCTCGCCAAATTTCCAGGTGTTGGCAGACGGTTGCAGTTGGTCAAACAAACCGCTGAGCATATTTTTTATGATGATTACGCTCACCATCCTACTGAGATTGTTCGCTCCCTTCAGGCTCTCAAACAGCATCACCCCAACTTGCCGTTAGTGGTGGTTTTTCAGCCCCACACTACTTCACGGACTAAATCCTTACTTGACAGTTTTGCTGAAAGTTTTACTGCAGCTGATCAAGTAATTTTGCTGCCAATTTTCACTTCTGCTCGAGAAAAAATGGATGCTAGTTTTTCTACCCGCAACCTAATCGAAAAAATTAAACAGCATCATCCTGCTTTTTCTGTTACCCTAGAGCCAGACATCGCTGCAGCTGCTACCCAGATAAAAAAACTAAGCTCCTCATCAGTAGTCGTAACTCTAGGAGCAGGTGATGTTTACTTACTCCACAACCTAGTTTGAGCTTTTATGATTTATAAAGTAGTAATATCTAAATCATGTCAACACTGATTCACCAACTAAGCCAACAGTTTCCGGATTTGAAGTTCATGGCGCAAGAGCCACTTAAAAATCACACTCCGGTAAAGATTGGTGGTCCAGCTGAAGTTTTTTGGCAAGCACACGACCAAAAAAATTTAATTGACGTCTGTAAATTTTGCCTCAACCACAACATTCCCTTTCAGCTAATCGGTTGGGGCGCAAACACCTTGTTCTCAGATCAAGGACTAACTGGACTTGTCATCAAAAACTCAGTGACTCAACTTGTCTTGTTACCCCAACCGCCTCAAACAGACCAACGTGACAACAGCCAACTACTCAACGCCACTTCAGGCTTCCCCCTGCCAGTTTTGATCAATCAATTGCTCAATCAAAACATTGTGGGTTTGGAATTCTGGGCAAGAATTCCGGCAACCGTCGGTGGAGCCATCTATAACAATATCCATGGATACCAAGGCAAGCTTCTTTCCAGTATTGTTAACCACGTCGAGGTGTTAAGTTCCACTGGCGAAGTTCTGCTTCTTCAACCTGAGGAGCTCGAGTTCGCATACGATTATTCACGCTTTCATCACACTAATGAAATTATTCTTTCAGTTCAATTCGTTTTAGAGCAAGCTGACCCCAGCCAAGCAAAAGCATTGCTAAAACAGATCGCAACTGCCAAAAGTCATCACCCTCCCATATCTTTAGGTTGTATCTTTCAGAATCTGACGGCCACTCAGCAGCAACAGTTGGGGATAAATACTACTAGCACAGGCTTTGTTATCGATAAACTCTTGGGTCTGTCAGGTTTTCAGATTGGTGATGCTCGAATTTCGACTAAACATGCTGCCTTTATTGAGAATATTGGTGCAGCTACTGCTCAAGATTACCTAGATGTAATCGGTGTGATATTAACCAAAGCTAGAGAACAATTTAATATTGAGTTAAAAACCGAAATATTTTTTAAAGGTTTTTCCAATTCACAGCTTGCTGCAGTTGGGCTTTCAGGTCATAATAAATAGGTATAAAAATGAGTAAAAAGTATTTTCGCATTACTGGCGGGACAAAGTTGCATGGGTCAGTTAGATTGGGCGGAGCCAAAAATGCTTCGTACAAACTGATGATTGCTTCACTTCTCGGCCAAGATGAATCAAGATTGCTTAATTTTTCCCACATAAGTGATGTGCGGTTAGTGGCTGATATCATCCGCTATCTCGGTGCGAGAGTCTCTCAAGCCGGTGAGCGCGCGCTCTTCATCGATCCCACTTCTTTGAGCCAATATCAAATCCAAGCTGAGCATGGTGCACAGGGTAGATTCTCCACCATGTTTATTCCGATTTTGTTGCATCGCTTTGGCCAAGCAGTCGTACCCACTCCGGGTGGAGATAAGATCGGCATTCGTACTTTGGATAGACATTTTCAAGGTCTTGAAGCGTTGGGAGCAAAGATTGTTTTAGAAAATAATATGTTTGTGGCTCACACAACTGGGCTACGAGGCAATCACTACCGCTTTGCTAAAAACACTCATACTGGTACGGAAACCTTGATTATGGCTGCAGTTTTAGCACAAGGCAAAACAATTCTGGAAAATGCTGCTGAAGAACCAGAAATTGATGATTTAATCGCTTTTCTCAACAAAATGGGAGCTAAAATCGATAGAGTTAGGCCGCGGACGATTGAGATTGTGGGCGCCACCCGGCTGGGTGGCGCCATTCACAAAATCATTCCCGATAGAAACGAAGCAGTATCTTATGGTTGTGCTGCTTTGGCAACACAAGGAGACGTGATTATCGAAAACGCCCGCGCTCAACACCTTCGCGCTTTCTTAGAAAAAGTCGATGAGGCGGGCGGCGGTTATGAACTTGGTGATTACGGCGTACGCTTTTTTTTCCAAAAACCTCTAGCTGCCACTCATGTCACTACTCAAATTGAACCTGGATTTATGACTGATTGGCAGCCCCTTTGGGCCACCCTCATGACCCAAGCTCAGGGGAAGAGCACTATCCACGAAACTGTCATGGCAAATCGCTTTCAATATCTTGATGAATTAACCCAAATGGGAGCCAAAATTGAGGCTTTTAATCCCATGATAAATAATCCCGAAAGTGTTTATAATTTTGACCTCCAAGATGATCGGCCGGAATTTCGCCACTCAATCAAAATTGCCGGCCCCACAGCCTTGACTGCCGGTCAGTACGCCGTAAAAGATTTACGTCATGGCGCCTCGCTCGTCTTAGCGGCGATGATTGCTTCTGGTACAAGCCAAATTACTAACATTGAACAAATCGAGCGCGGTTACGAAAAGCTAGACGAACGCCTCAACTCTATGGGTGCCAAAATTCAATTAGTAGATACCGAATAAAATATTATAAAAACTAAATATATGGGTGGTTTATCAGTCGCACTAAGTCTGCTATTTTTTTCGTTTGTTGTCACCAGTCTTTTGGTGATCCCGTTTATTAATCTTTTGTACTCACTCAGATTGAAGCGTTCAGCTCAAACAACTAAGGACATCTTTGGCCGACTTACGCCAATTTTCAACTTCTTCCATCAACACAAAATCGGTACACCCGTCGGTGGTGGGTTGCTGATTATCTTAGTTGTTTCAGTTCTTTTTTCGCTGATTTTGCCACTGATTCGCTCCAGTGGGATTGAGATCACCAGTAATTACACCAACTACAAGGCAGAAATCAGCATTTTATTTTTTACTTTCATCTCATTTGCCGCCCTAGGCTTGTACGACGACATCAAAAAAACATTTCAACTGCATAGTTCAGGCATCTTTGGCTTGACCATGAAGCACAAGTTTTTTCTGGAGTTATTATTAGCGACATTTATTGCCATCATGATCCACACACAGTTAGGAATTAGTTTTGTTCACATCCCATTCTTCGGTATTGTTAATCTTGGTTGGCTGTTTATCCCCTTTGCCACATTTACTATAGTGGCATTCGCCAACGCCGTGAACATCACTGATGGCCTTGATGGTTTAGCCTCTGGCTCGTTAATGATCTCTTTGTTTGGCTTGTGGTTTGTTTCTGCGTCTATCCTAGACGTGCCGATTACCCTTTTCTTAGCTCTCTGGCTCGGTTCGTTAATCTCGTTTCTCTACTTCAATGTTTTTCCAGCCAGGATCTTTATGGGCGATGTTGGCTCACTCTCATTTGGCGCAACTTTAGCTGTCGTCGGCATCCTCCTGGGCAAGGTGATTGCCTTAATTATTATTGGGTTCATTTTTGTCTTAGAAATTACCAGCGTCTTAGCTCAATTATTAAGCAAGAAGTGGTTACGACGAAAAATTTTACCAGCCGCGCCACTCCATCTCACCTTACAGAAGTACGGCTGGCCAGAACCAAAAATTGTACAGAGGGCATGGCTAGTGCAAATTCTTCTGACGTTATTTGGAGTATGGTTAACTTTAATTTGAGTCAATGCATAAATTGGAACCCTTTAACCAAAGAAAGTGGCTGGTTACTTATTCATTAAGTTTATTTGCATTAATTTTTTTAGGTTTTTTGTTTGTTTTTGAGGCATCACTGGTAGAAAGCTCGGTAACCTTTGATAATCCTTACCAATTATTTCAGCAACACTTGGTTGGTGCGGGCTTTGGTTTGATTGCTCTCATCATTGGCACACTTACCCCATTTCCTTGGTGGCAAAAAGTTGCACCCTACGGCTTTGTGCTTGGCCTGCTTTTGCTGATTGCCATTTACATACCAGGTGTTGGACTGGAGTTAAATGGGGCCAGAAGATGGTTGGATCTGCCAGGTTTTACTTTTCAACCTGTAGAGTTTTTTAAATTCGCCTTAATCCTATTTTTTGCTACTTGGCTGCCCAAACATCAAAAGTTAGCGAGCTTTTTGTTGTGCCTCAGTTTACCAAGTGCTCTATTACTCTTGCAACCAGACTTAGGCTCGCTCCTCTTGGTCCTTACCCTGGGATTTTCCCTCTTTTTTTTGGCCGGTGGCAAGATGAAGCACGTGCTGCTGCTATTACTTTCTGGTTTGCCAATAATTTTTCTGATTATCCTAATCTCACCTTATCGCTGGCAAAGAGTCACGACGTTTTTCAATCCAGAATCAGATCCCTTGGGTTCATCGTTTCACATCCGTCAAATTGTCGTCGCGTTGGGAAGGGGAGGGTGGTTTGGTCAGGGATTGGGGAACTCGCAACAAAAGTACAGCTACATTCCTGAGGCCAGCACTGACTCAATTTTCGCTATTGTTGGTGAGGAAACTGGTTTTGTCGGTTGTTTAATCATTATCTGCCTCTTCTTAACTCTGATCATAAGTGGCTTTCGTTTAGCCTCAAATCCCAGACTCTCTCTTAGTGGGCAACTTTTTGGACTAGGAATTACTACCTGGATAACCACTCAAACTGTGTTAAACTTAGCCGCAGTAGTTAGTTTAGTACCACTAACCGGCGTGCCTTTACCATTTTTCTCTTACGGTAGGTCATCGCAAGTGATGCTGATGTTGGCTGCAGGTTGTCTTTTACATTTGGGAAGAAAAAAACAATGAAAATTGCTCTGATTGGTGGACACTTAACTCCCGCCTTGGCGATAGCTGACCACATTCGCCAAACACATCCAGAACACCACTTAATTTTTTTTGGTCGCTTGAGTGTCCGCTCAAGCGACAATCAACCGGCCCATGAGTATGATGAGGTACATAAACGCAATATCGATTTTTATCCTTTTAACTCGGGCAAGTTCAACAACCAAGGTTTTTTTTCGATTATTAACAGTCTCATATTAACATCCTTAGCTTTTGTAAATGCGACTTCATTGCTGATCAAGCATAAACCTGATGTGCTGGTCAGTTTCGGCAGCTATCTTGCTGTACCAATGGTCATCGTTGGTTGGATATTAAAAATTCCGATTGTGACTCATGAACAAACACAGACAACTGGTCTTGCGAACAAACTAATTGGCATTTTTGCTCAAGGTATTGCTGTGGCCTATCGGGACTCCACTCAACACTTCCCGTCTCAAAAAACCCACTTGACAGGACCATTGCTTAGAACTCAATTATTTGACAAAACTCCGCAACAACCAAAGTGGATTGAAGAAAAGCCTACTCGACCAATTTTGTATGTTACTGGAGGTTCGCAAGGCTCTGAGATCATTAACCACACAATCGCACAAGCTCTACCCCAACTGACAAAAAAGTGGTTTGTCATTCATCAATGTGGTAGCAAATCTGAGAAAAGAAATTATCTTGAAGAACTCCAAACCCAAGCTCATAAGTTACCAAAAAATCAACGCCAGCGCTACATTGCAATCGAGTGGCTATATGAGGGCGAGTTGGCTTGGGTATTTAATCATGCGGAACTAGTGATTTCCCGAGCTGGCGCAAACACCATCACGGAACTGCAGTTTCATGCTCTACCCAGCATCCTAATCCCACTACCCTTTGCCTACAACCAAGAGCAATTGCGTAATGCCCAAAAACTAGTGACATTTGGAGGTGCGGTAATCCTCGACCAAAAAAAGTTGAGTTGTAAAACCTTAATGACAAAAATCGAACAGCTCACTCCAAAATTATCCAAAATGCGATCCTTTTTACAAGACAATCAACTGACCAATGGCCTTGAGCCTTTTTATCAATTGATCCAAAATGCTGCCCATTCTTAAGCTTCAACTTAAATTACTGTTCACTTTTGCTTGTTGGTGGGCAGGCGTATTTTTGATGCTAAATTCTCAGTGGATGCAACTCGCGAGCATCGAGTGTCAACTCTCTTCGTCGCAAAAATGTGATGAAGAACTGAGTCAAGAATTAAATCAGCTAGTCGGCAGTTCTCTTGTAGATGCCAGATTGGATGAAGTACTACCCAACAACTCCAAGCTCCAAGCACGATATCAGTTAGTTGGTGTTAATAAAAAGTTTCCCAACCACCTGAGAGTGACTTTCGCCACAGTTGACTCAGTTTATTATCTAGAAAACAATGGATCAAGATATGTCGTCACTGATGTAGGTAAAATAGTTCCCAATGGGGAAGAAAACATCAAGCTGCCCCAACTTATTAGTTCCACAGAATTCCTGATGAGTTCATCAACTGATCTACCCCCTACTCAAATTAACCTAGAGTTTCACCAACAAATCCTTTCAATCATCAAACAGGCTGAAAACATTAAGGTGACTTTAGTTTCAATTGAGTATTTTTCACCCACCCGAGTTGAGTTGCTTCTTGAAAACCAATTACGATTAGTTGTAAATTACGATCAGCTACAACATAACTTCAAAAGACTCGAACTGATCTTGAAAAGTAAAGAGTTGCGAGAGCAGCTAAGCCCCAACTCAATTATCGATTTACGCTTCGCGATGCCGATCGTTAACGATCAGTCTACGCAAGGAAATTAATTTTTGTTATGCTATATTGGAAGAGATGAATTCAACCCAAGTGATCACTGGCATAGACATAGGTACTGATACCTGCACTACTTTAATTGCTGGCTTTGATTCTCAACTTCACAAATTGCGAGTTTTGGGTGTATCGGCAGTCCCATCTCGAGGAGTCAAAAAAAGTCAAATTATCGATCTAGAACAGGTACTGGGCGCCTTGACGGATAGTCTAGATGCTGCAGAGCGCATGGCTGGAATAGAGGTGAAAAGTGCCTATGTTTCCGTTTCCGGCGCCCACATCAACTCGATGAACTCCAAAGGTGTCGTCGCGGTCTCTGCACCCGACCAAGAAATTGCTGAGAGTGATGTGACGAGAGTTATCGAAGCGGCTCGAGCTATCTCGCTCCCTTCTGATCGAGAGCTGATTCACATTATCCCCAAACACTTCACTGTTGACTCACAAGAGGGAATTAAAGATCCGATCGGCATGACCGGTGTCAGGCTCGAAACAGAAGCTCATATTATTACCGGCCTCTCAACTACTCTCAGAAATATTGAAAAATGCGTTTTAGATCTGGGAGTCCAGATCAATGGCTTTGTTTTCGCCGGCTTGGCAAGTAGCGAAGTGGTTTTGACAGAAACCGAAAAAGAGTTAGGGGTAGTTTGTATTGATATTGGGGCAGGCACAAGCGCAGTTTGTGTCTTTGTGGACGGCGCCCTGAGCTTCTCCACAACGATTCCAGTTGGAGCGCGCCATATTACCCAGGATATTGCTCTTGGGTGTAAAGTTAGTCTTGATTCTGCTGAAAAAATTAAGCTTTTTCTTTCTTCTCACACCGAAGAAGATGTAAATCCTAACCCTGGTGAATCTAAAGCCGAGTTTGCCAAAAGGAAAAGACAACACGATCAAGTTTCCTTAGCAGAGCTAGGAATTTTGGATACTCAAGAAATAATTTCGAGAAAAGCCACCATCGAGCGAATTATGGTTCCCCGTATTAAAGAAATCATGCTCCTCCTTGGAGAGCAATTGGAAAAAAAACAATTATTTCCATTAGTACCTGCTGGGGTGGTGATTACCGGCGGTGGGGCAAATACGGTGATGATGGCAGATATTGCCAAACATACTTTGCAACTGCCTGCCCGAGTGGGGTTACCAAAACAAATTCAAGGCTTGACTAGCGATATTAATCATCCTTCTTACTCAACGGCCGTCGGCTTGATTGAGTACGGACTCAAACAAGCCGACGGCCAACAAACAAGCAGTTCATCTTTTGGTTCAATTTTGGGCAAGCTGAAACTGACGGCTCTTCCCAAAAAAATTCTGGAAATATTCAAATCAATCTTACCTTAAGCCCGACCTAATTAAGTATGATAAAATAGCTCAGAATATATGGCTCTAGTTAAACCGAACAATACCACTTTTGCTAAAATTAAAGTAATTGGAGTCGGTGGAGGAGGCGGTAACGCCGTTAACTCCATGATTTCTTCAGGCTTAATTAAAGGCGTTGAGTTTATCACGGTTAACACCGATGCCCAGGCGCTTTTGACTTCAAAAGCCGAAACAAAACTTCAAATTGGTAATAATTTTACAAAAGGCCTAGGTAGTGGCGCCGATCCTGATGTGGGCAAGACTGCAGCAGAAGAATCTTATGAAAAAATTAAAGAACTGTTGTTTGACACTGATATGGTATTTATTACAGCTGGTATGGGAGGTGGCACAGGTACTGGAGCCTCACCCACAATTGCTGAAATTGCCAAAGAAAGTGGCGCCTTGACGGTCGCAGTCGTTACCAAACCTTTTTTGTTTGAAGGTGTGAGAAGAATGCAGACTGCAGAGGAAGGAATTGAAGCCCTCAGAGAACACGTTGATACTCTAATCGTTATCCCTAATCAAAGACTAATGGATGTGGTAGACAAAAAAATGACTCTACTTGACGCGTTTCTCTTGGCAGATAATGTTTTGGGCCAAGGTGTACAAGGAATTTCTGATTTGATCACCTCACCTGGATTAATTAATGTAGATTTTGCCGATGTGAAAACGATTATGGCCGAATCTGGTTCGGCTCTAATGGGTATTGGTGAAGCGAGCGGAGAAAACCGCGCCGCTACAGCGGCGCGCATGGCCATAGCCTCTCCACTTTTAGAAGTATCGATCGATGGTGCCAAGGGTATTCTTTACAACGTAATTGGCGGTCCAGATTTAACCATGACAGAAGTATCTGACGCCTCCAATATCATTGCCAATGCCGCAGATCCAGATGCAAACATCATATTTGGCGCGACAATCTTCGAAGAAATGGGATCAAAAATCAAAATTAGCGTGATTGCCACTGGCTTTAATGATCAACATATCAAGTTTGGCGTCAACAAGCGGCCCTTTTTTGGCGCTTATTCACAGGATTCTCAAAAAAGAAATCTAGATCAAACTAATGAAGAAACTACTACTCGGATCGACCGAGCTCCAGACAGTTTTACTCAACCGCTCACAACGGGACAGCTCAATCAACGAACTGAACCTTCAATCAACCAGGCCGACTTAAATAAAGACACTCCCATCTCAAACCAAAAACCCAATCCCCAGCGCCAAAGTGAAGATCCCGCTAATGAAGATTTTGAAATTCCTGCCTTTCTCCGCAACGGCAGATAACTAAATTTTCCAATCACACTCAACTTTAAAATCACTAAAGACCGCTGTCTTAAACAGTTGGTTAAAATTGTTTTGAAATCGAGCGATTATTGGAGTGTTTTACTTAATTCGGATTAGCCAGGCTATTCCAGAGAGTATGGCGCTCAATCCAGCTGTCACTCCACCTGCATTCAGTCCTGTGTCTAAAGGAACGTGTGGTACCACTGGCTTACCATCACGATATATCGTGATCTTTTTGATTATTATTTGAGGTGTCGGAGTGGGCTGAGGTGTTGAAGTAGGGGTTGCCGTAGGGGTCGGTGTGGCAGTGGGAGTGGCAGTGGGAGTAGCAGTTGGTGTAGCAGTTGGTGTAGCAGTTGGTGTAGCAGTTGGTGTAGCAATTGGTGTAGCAGTTGGTGTAGCAGTTGGTGTGGCTGTCGGAGTAACTGACGGCGTGACACTAGGTGTTACTGTGGGGGTGGGCGAGGGAGTCATGGTTGGAGTAGCAGTTGGCGTCAATGATGGGACTGAAGTCGGAGTCACTGTTGGAGTTGCAGATGGTGTCACGGTAGGAGTGGGTGAAGGGGGAACTGGACAGTATACACCAGCATCAAGAGATAGGTCATCCGCTTTATTTATTGTTGTTGAGTGAGTCACGCCTAAAGAATTGACATCTGAGTCCACCAGATCATTTGTACCAACGTTCTGTTTAGTAAAGGAACACTCACTCAATTCTTCGGGAAGATAGAACTTGACAAAATAAGTATTGCCATCTAGATAGCCGCAGTAACTATAAATTCCATTTTCATCTGTTTGTCGATCAGCTAGCCAAACTACAGAATCATTACTGACATTCTGATAAATTGATACCTTAGCATTCGCGATTTTATCTTCTCCAGCATCTTGAACGCCATCGTAATCAGCGTCTAACCAGAATAAATCTCCAAGACAGTAGGTACCTGGAATTGGTGTAGGAGTAATTGTCGGGGTACTGGTGGGAGTGGCTGAAGGAGTAGCGGTAGGAGTAATGCTCGGTGTATTGGTGGGGGTTACTGTGGGTGTAGCAGTAGGAGTAGGAGTCCGGGTGGGTGTAGCAGTGACTGTTGGTGTAACAGTAGGAGTAGCAGTAGGAGTAGCAGTAGGAGTAGCAGTAGGAGTAGGAGTCCGGGTGGGTGTAGCGGTAGGAGTGTGCGTTGGTGAGGCCGTAGGTGTGATAGTAGGAGTGGGGGTGTGCGTCGGCGAGACGGTGGGTGTTGGGGTGGGTGTAGGAGTATAGGTTGGAGTTGGATTGTAGAAAACAGATCCATAGCAGCCGTCTTCTTCCGAAGAAATATTTCCAGAATTGTCATAAATCTGTACACGTATTTGAGTTGAGCCAGTTGATCTTAGATGAGCAATG
>CAZZBW010000028.1:0-8936 GCA_964653045.1 uncultured Pseudomonadales bacterium
TGATGCCTCGCTAGGATTCCCCGATTTCGCTAAAGCTTCATCGGGGCAGGCTTCTCATCCTAAGAGTTTCGTTTCAACGGTCATACTGAGCTTGTCGAAGTATGATGCCTCGCTAGGATTCGAACCTAGATAAACAGCTTCAAAGGCTGCTGTCCTGCCATTAGACGACGAGGCAATGTTTTTTTTGTTAACTCAACCACGGTATTTTACACCAAAATACTTGGGTTTAACTACTAGAAATGAGCTATACTGATTTGTATGAAAAAACTATTGTTATTTGTAGTAATTACATTAGTTGTCAGCATTTCATTCCCGTCTATTGTTCAAGCCAAAAGTTACTCCATCGATCAAGTCAACATCTATGCCCAACTGCAAACTGACGGATCCATGCTAGTGAGTGAAACCAGACAATATAATTTCAACGGAGACTACACTTTCGCATACTTTAGAATCAATCGTGAACCTGATCAGAGTAAAAGTCCTGGAAGAACTGACGCGTACAACTTAAGTAATTTTGCCATCTGTGATCAAACCAAGTGTTTTGACGAACTATCAAGTGATACTTTAAGTATCACTGCTGCAGACCAAGATCGACCGGCGGACAACTTCTATGTCCAAGAATCAAGTGGGTCTTATTACATTAAATGGTTTTACCGGAGCAACACAATTGAAAATTTTACTCTAAGTTATCAGGTAGATAACGCAGTGACAGCTCACCAAGATACAGCTGAGCTCTACTGGCAATGGGTAGGAGATGAATGGGAAATCAGTCAAAACAATATAAATGTCGCGCTCAGCTTACCCCAACCGGTTGGCGACGATCAGATTCAAGCATGGGCGCACTCAAATGATCCAAGTAGCGTCAGTATTCCCAACAATACTTTGATAACTTTTAGTTCTAACCACCTTAATACTGGCAACTACCTAGAGGGTAGGGTAGTACTACCAAAAGAAATGTTTAGTGGCGGTGCCGATCTAGCGATCGGCACCGCCACACTTGCTTCAATTCAAGCCCAAGAATCACAGTTCATTGCTGACACCATCGCGACACAGAAACGTGGCCAATTTGTGGTATACATAATTTCTGCTGCCCTTGGTTTACTTGCAATTGGACAACTTTGGTTGTTGATTAAAACTTCTCAAACTTTCTGGAAGTATGGAAAAGACGAACCTCTGCCCAAAGTAAATCAAGCCGGCACACTCTGGGAACCACCAAGTGATATAGATCCAGCCCAAATTGAACAACTTCTCAATGCTCAAGAAAATTCAACGCCAAAAGCGTTTACCGCTACCATTTTATCAATGGTCCATGATCGTTTTTACAAAATAATACGGAGTGACGAAAGATTGGGCTTAATATTCAAAAATTACCACTACTTTCTCGTCCCAACCGAACAATCCCAAACAAAATCTAAAAGTGGTGTACAAAACTATGTAGATCAATTTCTAAACACCATCGGCTTCACCGAATCTGAATTAAACGGACAGATGATAAATAACCTAGATCTAGAAAAAATCGCATTTTGGTGCAGAACTCACAAAACCACTAGCTATCAATTTTTTCAAAATTTTAAAAAAGTGGTAATGCAAGAGAATTATGATGAGGGCTTTTTTGACGCTGAGTCAAAAAAGCAGACCTCAAAATACGGTGTCGGAATAGCAGTCAACTTCTTTATTTTTATTGCAGGATTTTTTGTCCTTCCCGCATTGAGTACAACTCAATTCACTACTCAGACACAATTTTTGATGGTCGTACCCATGACAAATGCAGCACTGGCAATGATTGGATTTTTTATCAACAGTATCTATTTGGCCTCAGGCATTAAAAGAACTGCCAAGGGTGCAGCAGAAACTGCGGGTTGGAAGGCTTTTAAAAAACACATGAGCGACTACAAAAAAACGCGAGAGTACCCTATCGACTCGATCATATTGTGGGAAAAATACTTGGTTTATGGCACTGTTCTGGGTGTATCAGCGAAAGCTCTGGCGGCACTACCAGTTCAGTTCTCTCCTGATGATCAGAATCTCGCCGCCGCCTACTGGGGCGGCGGCGCCATTTCTTCCGACTTTTCCCAAACCCTTTCTGGAATTAACCAAGCGGTATCTTCAATTAGCTCTGCTGCAACCGCTAGCTACGGAGCGAGTGGGGTAGGCTCATCCGGCTCAGGTAGCGGCGGTGGTGGTGGTGGTGGCGGTGGTGGCGGGGGCGGCGCTGGTTAAAATATCAATTGGTTAGTGAAACTTCTGATTCAAAATCTGTTAGAAATTGAACTAAAACGGTGTGTCGTTGAATAGCTAACTTTTTTCCCGTTTTTGTTCTCATTAGATCTTTAACTGTCAGTAACTTTTCGTAGAAGTGATTGATGGTTGATGATTGGGCTTGCTGGTACTCTTTTTTGGTCATCCTCAATTTGGGTTTAACTGTTGGATCATAAATCGGCCGGCCGAGACTGCCACCATAATTGAAAGCTCTGGCGATACCAATGGCGCCGATCGCGTCCAGGCGATCGGCATCACGAACAACATCTAGCTCCAACATCTTGATTTTTTTTGCTTGTTCTTCATTGCGAAAAGAAAGATTCCCTATGACCAGTTGGATTGCCGCAACTATACTTTGTGGCAATCCCAAAGTTTCAAGAAACTTCCTGGTTTTTTTCAAACCAACATTTTCGTCGCCATTATTCAGCTTGGCATCTGCAACATCGTGGAGTAGGGCAGCTAGCTCAATGATCAACCCATCTCCACCTTCAACTTCCGAAATTTTCTTCGCCAGCTGCCACACCCGCTCCGTGTGCCACCAATCATGAGTGGTATCAGCACTTGCCAACTGCTCGCGCACAAATTTTTCCGTTTTATTAATTATATTTTTGTTGTGATTCATGAGTTAATTAACATTTTGTAAAAGATATTATTTTTAAGTAATATGTTAAGATACTGATCTGTATTATGTCAGATTTTAATGCAATTTTTTTGCTAGTTAGTTTTGGTAGTTTATTGGCTTTGGCTGGTGGCCTAGTATTTTTGTTTGTCCCCAAACTCAATCGGGTGTTGACTGACTACTCGGTACCATTTGCTGGGGGAGTACTACTGACTGTGACGTTACTCAGTATCTTGCCAGAGGCATCCGAACTGGTCGGACACACAGCTTTTTATATTACCTTAATTACTTTCCTAACAATTTACATTTTTGAAAAATTGTTTTTTGAGTTACATCACCACGATCACGAGGAAGGGTTGAGGAACAAGAATATTCATACTGGACGCGGTCCATCGTCTCGTTCCGCTTGGTTTATCATGGTGGGCGACACCATCCATAATTTCATTGATGGTGTCGCCATTACCGCTAGTTATTTAATTAATCCCGGTTTGGGAATAATTACCGCCATCTCCACCTTCTTGCACGAAGTCCCACATGAGATCGGTGACTTTGGCATTTTACTTAAAGCCAGATGGCGTAACAAAAATATTATCGCCACCAATCTCATCTCAGCCTCTTTTTCTCTGTTGGGCGCCTTCGTAGTCCTGGTTTGGCAACCAGCAGACTCAATCCTGGGGGCACTCCTGAGTATCTCAGCCGGTGTTTTTCTCTACTTCGGCGCCAGCGACTTTATTCCCCACACTGACTCTCACTTACCCAAATCCAAAACCATTTTCGCTCTGCTACTGGGAGTGTTTCTGATGATCGCTAGCTTGCTCCTCATCCCTCACGCCCACTAACGCTAGATTAATCCCAGCCAAACTCACTGTATACTTCACCTTCGCGAATTTTCCCTAATGCGAATTTAATGTAATCCACCACGTTATCAGGCAATTTGCTCTCATCGCGCCATATGAACTGATCGCATTTGTCGGGTTCGCCAATCACTGGTTCTCCTTGCCAACTTTTCGCCCTAAAGAAAAAATCAATTCGCTCGTGATCATCGCCATTGCGGTGCACCACATGCACGAGTTGCAACTCATTTTTATTTAACTCAACCCCAATTTCCTCCTTTGCCTCTCTAATTACTGCCTGAGTCGCCGTTTCAGCCTGATCGATGTGCCCCGCGGGCAAACTGTAATTACCATCTTCATAACCAGTATCAAATCTGCGAATCAACAACAATTTTGTCTTTTTAACTAAAATTAAATGAACCGCGCTGATGAAAGTGTGACGAGTGCTCATTTCTCTTGTATTACATGCTCAATTAACTCCAAGGGGAAGCGTGTACCGGTTAAATACTGATCAACCAGCTGCTTGATGTCTACATCACGCAGCTGCTTCGAACGCATAGCCCTGATTTCCTCAAAGAGCTGAGTGAAACATCTCTTCATATCAACTACCATCATAACACCCACAACTAATCAAAAACTGATCATTGACGTAACTGACTTTAAGAGATTAAGCTATATAGGTGTTGAAGATTCCTGGTCAAGCAAAAGATGGTGTGGTACTTAGATTTAGTTTGTTGCCGGTTTTACTCTTACTTATGGTTGTTACTAGCGCTGTAGCTGTTAGGGTTGAATCCGAGAAAAATAACTCTTCAACAAATCTTGATGATGATTCTGTACAGGTTTTGGGTACTACTGCACCCACCTATTGGTATGTAGATAACGCAGTATCTACTAGTGGTGATGGTAGATCATGGAGTACTGCGTGGTCCTCATTTGCTAACATCGAATGGGATACGGATGGTCCTTCAGGTCCAATTGTAGGTGTCGGAGCTGGAGATACCTTGTATATATCGGGAGGGAGTGCGAGCAAGACTTACTATGAAACCTTAACTGTCGAAGCCAGTGGTGTAAGTGGCAGTTTCATCACCATTGATGTTGGAGCGAATAGTCCTTCACCTGCTGGACATAGTGGGACGGTGATAATTGATGGAGAAAACACCAAAAGACAGACTGGCATATTAATAAAACAGAGAAATTATATTACCGTTAACGGAAGAGTTAATGATGGAAGTAATGCATACAAACTACTGGTCCAAAATCATCTCGGATCACCTGACCCTCCCGGATCGATTCACGTTCGGTCGTGTGATCATGTAAACATCGACTATGTAAAGGTGATTAATAACCAAACTAGAGGAATATTTTTCAATGGTTACGGTATTGCAACTACTAATAGTAGAATAAGAGGTTGTGATATACGAACAGAAATAACGGATTATCTAAATACCGATAATCAATTAGATGGTATATATTCTCAATGGGGTAAAGATAATATAATAGAAAATAATACAGTCATTTTGTCAGTTAATGGAACAAATCACAATGACGCTTTGCAATTTGCCAACGCCGAAACCAACATAACTGTGCGCGGTAACTGGTTTGAGCACCTCAACGGCTATGGTAACGCAGACTCGCAGGCCATCATGGCATCGGGTGTTACTGGTTATGCCAACTTCTATAACAACGTAATGATTGGCAGCTCCAAGCATCAATGGCAAGCAGTGCTCTTATGGGCTGGCAGTGGCACAGGTGTTTGGAACTTTTGGAACAATACAGTTATCGCTCAAAATACCACTACCGGCATTGCCTTGCATCTTGGCCGTCAGGACACAGATGCCAGAATTGGTACATTTAAAAACAACATCTTCTACTCACCTAACAGCTATCCTGTTTATGCAGAAGCGTCTTTTACTCCAAGCAAGTTTGATTACAATCTGCTTTATCGGGCCACAACTGGAGCAGTGGCTTACATGGGTGGGGCGAAAACCTGGGCACAGTGGCAAACATTGGGGGCAGATGTTCATGGTCTTAATACCGATCCGAACTGGAATACTTCAAACGGTTATCGACTTAACAGCACTTCGAGAGCCATCAATGCAGGAACTTCACTCTCCGCCAATTTCACAAACGACCGAGATGGGGTTACTCGTCCTCAAGGCGCTGCTTGGGACATCGGCGCTTATGAATATAACGGTGGAGTTATTGTGCCAACTTACACTCCCACACCCACCACAAAACCGACTTCTACGCCGACTCCCACGCAAACTGTTTCACCTCCAACTCCTACTCCATCAGTCACTACTTTCTCAGTGGGAAGCTGGTTTGAGGCAGAAAGTATTTCACCGAAATTACCTTTTACTTCTTCAAACGGTTTGGTATGCCAACCGAGCGAAACCAGTGATGTCACCAAAGGAGGCAGGGCAGTATACAAAGTGAATATCCCTGAGAACGGGAACTATATTGTTAACACAATGATAAAAGCTGAGACAGATGGCAACAACTCTTTCTTTGTTAATTTTGACATTAATCCTGATGCTAATCCATTAGTTCCTGATATGATCTGGGATATTCAGCCAATTACAACCGGTATACAAGAGCGAAAAATTTCATGGCGTGGGACTACAGGTGATAGCTTAGTGAATCTATATAATCCAAAGGTCTTCGCTCTGAATGCCGGTACACAATACTTGATAATTGTCGGACGTGAAGCAAATACTTGCCTGGATAAAATATACATCTCTAAGACTACATCAGCGACTCCAACCCCCACACTGACAATCAGACCAACCGCTACTCCCACACTGACAATCAGACCAACCACCACACCAACCCCAACTGTACCACCAGCATCTCCTCCTGGTGTAAACGTTTTTCCAGTAGGAAGTTGGTTTGAGGCAGAGAATGGGATGATTGATCCTGTGCGCCCATTTGAGCAATTAAGTGGCACAATCTATCAAGCAAATGAAGCCAGTGTTACTACTGGAGGCAAGGTAACCTACCAGATCAATATTCCCGAAGATGGCACTTACATTGTTAAAACCATGGTGAAAGCTGAGACAGACGGCTACAACTCTTTCTATGCTAACTTTGACGCTGATCCCATTGACCCAAACATGATCTGGGATGTACAACCCAAAACAGTTGGCATTCAAGAGAGAACTATCTCATGGCGCGGAAATGGTTCGGATCTAGTCAATGAGTATATTCCTCAAATCTTCACACTCAGGGCTGGTGTACACAACCTTAACTTTATTGGGCGCGAAGCAAAAACATACTTGGATAAGATTGGTGTTTTTAAGATTGCTCCGCAAGGTTCGATGATTACCGTGTACGCAGCTGGAACACCTTCTAGCGATATATATCCCACAATGCAGCTCTTGATCGATGATAAAGTTGTCTCAACTTGGACTGATGTTAGAGGCAATTATAAAACTGGTGAGTATTTAAGGTTTTCCTTTACCTCGGCAGAAGAAGTCAGTGCTAATCGTGTTAAGGTAGCGTTTGTAAACGATGCATCGCGATTCGGGATAGACGATCGGAATCTTTATGTTGATAAAATCACCATCGATGGTCAACCATATGAAACAGAACTATCAACTACTTATGCAGTTGGTTCTTATAAAAAATTTGGATGCCGCGATGGATTCACGCGATCTATCATTTTAAGTTGCAATGGATACTTCCAATATCAGGCCAAATGATCTACAGATAGATTAGCTGGATATCTTCCAATCATTAAATTGATTTACAAAAACCACGCCAACTCGCCTCTTTAGCTCATTGACGTAACTGACCATACAAGATTATGCTATATAGGTGCTAAAGATTCTTGATAAAGCAAAAGATATTGTGTTGCTTAAATTTGGTTTATTGCCGGCTTTACTCTTACTTATAGTTGTTACTGGTACTGTAGCTGTAAGTGTTAACTCCAAGAAAAATAACCTTTCAACAAATCTTGATGATAATTCTTCACAGGTTCTAGGTACTACTGCACCCACTTATTGGTATGTAGATAACCAGGCACAAGGTGCCAATAACGGTAGCACTTGGGCAAATGCCTGGAAATCATTTGAAGATATAAACTGGGGCAGTATAAAAGAAGGTGATACGGTTTATATTTCTGGCGGCAGAACATATTCAGATTCCCTAATTGTACCTCCTGGCACAAGTGGAGTTACAATTACCAAAGGGATAGATTCAGGGCATAATGGAGAGGTCGTCTTTAGCAATGCCGGGATAAGTATTAATGCCAGATCTGAGGCAGTTAAAAATCTAACAATTTCTAACCTTACTTTTGACGGTTGCAGTCGGTGTATCTATGGTGATGGGGAGGGTAATGGAGGACTGCAAAATCTCACGATAGATAACTGCAGGTTTTTAAATTTTCGACGGGCTGGGGTCTTTTTGGAGGGCAATGGTTATTATCAATACAATTACAATCTCATAGTTAAAAACTCATACTTTGATGATGCTACTTCCAATACTAATGACTGTACTATCGGGCAAAGTGACGGTATTTTTATCCAAGAGTTAACAGATTTTACTGCCGATCACAATTACATCCTACTTGACAACAACTGCACATCCGTTGAAGATTTGCACTCAGACAACATTCAAAGTCTTAAGGTAGACAACATTACTTATTCAAATAACATCCTGGTTCAAAGAAGCGATAAGACAAAAGGCACTCAAATGCTTTTTACAGAAGATTCGAGAGGTGGAATACATAAAATGTTCAATAATGTGCTCATCCGTGAATGTCCGAACGCTGGAGATTCGGCGATAAGGTTAAAACCTGGATTAGCTGAAGGACTAATTTTTGGCAATACATATTATGGATCACAATCATCCTCAGGAAGAATCGTCAATAGCTCAATCATCTCTACAGTTAAAAATAATATTTTTTATTCATTAACAACTGCAAGCTCATCAAATTACGGTGGTACTGCCACAAACAATATTACCTACAACAAAAGTAATGATAGTGGGACAGATCCATTGTTTGTAAATGCAAGTTTTACCAATTCGGATTTTCATCTGCAACCCAACTCTCCCGCAATTAATGCTGGCGACACTCTTGGATCAGAGTATGCTCTAGATATTGAAGGAAAAACTAGGGTTGGTGCCTGGGACATCGGTGCTTATGAATACAATGGCGGAGTAATTGGGTCAACTCCCACCCCAACTCCATCTACTTCCCCAACAATCACACCGACCCGGACTCC
>CAZZBW010000029.1:0-7348 GCA_964653045.1 uncultured Pseudomonadales bacterium
AGTCGCCCATGCAATTTATTAACAATAGTTTTCCGAAAAGTATGTGCGACTAACAAAACCAGTTTGATTGGGAAAATCCGTGTATAATTGTTCTATGCTCGACATCAGTTTTATTCGTGATAATCCCGATTTAATCAAAAAAGCGTGTGAAGACAAACAGCTTGACCCAAGCTTAGTGGATGCCTTAGTTGAAGCGGACAAAAAACGTCGGGAGCAACAGCAGCTTGTTGACGAGCTGCGTCAACAAGCCAACGCCAATGCCGATAAAATCAAACAGGCTGTCGCTGTAGGTGGCAAACCTGATCCAACTGATATCGAACAAGGCAAAAATATCAAGCAGCAACTTAAACAGGCCGAGCCCCAACTCACTGAGTTAGAACAAAGTTATCACGATCTAATGCTCCAGATTCCCAACCCGCCCGCGGCTGATGTGCCGGTGGGCAAAGACGAAACTGGCAATGTGGTAATCACCACCGTTGGCGAAGTCCCACAATTTGAGTTCCCAATCAAATCTCACCAAGAAATCATGGAAAACCTAGGTTGGCTGGACACCAAACGAGCAGTCAAAATTGCCGGATTTCGCTCCTATTTTCTCAAAGGCGAAGGATTGCTGCTCGAACAAGCATTGCTCCGCTATGCCCTCAAACTTTTGGTTGAGGAGGGGTTCACTCCCGTGTCAGCACCAAGTTTGGTTAACAGTGAAGCAATGTGGGGTACCGGTTTCCTCCCTTGGGGCAAAGAGGATCATTATCAAACTCAAGATAAACAGTATCTGACTGGCACTGCTGAAGTACCTTTGACTAGTTATTACATGAACGAAGTACTAACTGAAAAAGAGCTACCAATTAAGATGTGCGGGCTCTCACCCTGCTTCCGGCGCGAGATTGGCACCCATGGCAAAGATACCCAAGGAATTGTCCGCGTTCATCAGTTCAACAAAATCGAGCAAGTGGTCTTAACAATTGCTGACGAAGAAGAAACGAGAAACTGGCATGAAAAAATCCGTGGGTTTTCAGAAAAACTCTTGCAGAATCTGGGACTACCTTACCAGGTGCTACTGATGTGCACTGGTGACATGGGAGCAGGGCAGCGGAAAAAGTACGACCTGGAGACCTGGTTCCCCTCCCAACAAAAATACCGTGAAACTCATTCCGCCAGTTACTTCAACGATTTTCAAGCTCGCCGCCTAAATATTCGTTATCAGGCGGCCGACAGCACGCTCAAGTACGTCTACACTCTCAACAACACCATGGCGGCCACTCCTAGGCTCCTGGCCGCCTGCGTCGAAAACTGGCAAACCGCTGACGGCACTGTACAGATTCCCCAATTGATTCAAGAACTAATGTAAGAAAACGTCTTGTTCTCTCTGACACAATTTCCCTTAGCAATTGCCTAATTTTCTGGCATAATAGACCCCTATGTTTAAGTTCCTGAACAAAATTTTTGACACTAATCAAAAAACTCTTGATCAGTATCAAAAGATTGTTGCCCAGATCAACGCTCTCGAGCCAGAGATAAAAGCTCTAACCGACAAAAAGTTGGCTGGGCAGACAGAGAAATTTAAACAAATTATAGCCGAGCGCCGCGAGGCGGGGGCTGAAGACGAAGCGATTCTTGATGAGATTCTACCCGAGGCATTTGCCACCGTCCGAGAAGCCTCGCGGCGCGTAATTGGCCTGCGGCACTTCGATGTCCAAATTCTCGCCGCCCTTGGCCTGCACAAAAGTCATATCACCGAACAAAAAACGGGTGAGGGGAAAACCTTAACCGTCACCATGCCGCTCTACCTCAACGCTTTACTTGGCAAAGGCGCTCACTTAGTCACAGTCAACGATTACTTGGCTGAAACTGGTGCTGGCTGGATGGGACCAATTTATCATTTCTTAGGACTTTCAACTGGGGTGATTATTCACGACCAAGCTAGCGTTTATGATCCGGAGTTTACTGGTCCTAATCGCGGCGACGAACGCCTGGAGCATTTCCGCCCCATCTCGCGCAAAGAAGCCTACGCAGCTGATATCACCTACGGCACCAATAATGAGTTTGGCTTTGATTACCTGCGCGACAACATGGTGCAGGCGCTGGAACAGATGGTCCAGCGCCCCCAAAACGGCCACCACTTCGCCATTGTCGATGAGGCTGACTCAATTCTGATTGATGAAGCCCGCACTCCATTAATAATTTCGGCACCAGATGCCGAACCAACCCAAAAGTATTTCGAGTACGCCAAGATGGTGCAGTCATTAGTCAAAGGTTCTGACTACTCAATCGACGAAAAAGCAAAAACCGCCACATTGACTGATCTGGGCATCAAGCGTCTCGAACAAAAACTGGGCGTTAGCAACCTCTACGAGGAAAGCTTTGATACCATTCATCAGGTCGAATCAGCTCTCAAAGCCCGAACCCTGTTCGAGCGCGATAAAGATTACATCGTTAAAGACGGTCAGGTGATTATTGTCGACGAGCATACCGGCCGCTTGATGTATGGTCGCCGTTACTCCGATGGGCTGCACCAAGCAATCGAGGCCAAGGAGAATGCCAAGATCCAACAAGAATCTCGGACTCTCGCCACTATCTCAATTCAAAATTACTTCCGGCTGTACCAAAAACTATCTGGTATGACAGGTACCGCCTCCACTGAAGCAGAAGAGTTTCGCAAAATCTACGATGTCGAAGTTTTGGTCGTACCGACGAACCAAAAAGTGGTCAGAAACGACAAAAACGACGTGGTGTACAAAACCACAGCCGCCAAATATACCGCGATCACCGCTGAGATTGAAAAAATTCATAAAGCTGGTCAACCAATTTTGGTCGGTACTAGATCAATTTCTCATAATCAAATTATTGCCAGCTTTCTCAAACGCAAAAATATTATTCATCAGGTACTCAATGCTAAGAATCATGAAAAAGAAGCATTCATTATCGCTGATGCTGGGAAAAAGGGTGCGATCACCGTGGCCACCAACATTGCTGGTCGTGGTGTCGATATCGTCCTGGGGGGCGCCAAACCAGAAATCAAGGATTATCGCCACAAAACTACTACTGAAGAAAAACCAGATAAAACTGCCCTCGCTCTAGCCAAACAAGTCAACCTCCCACCTTTGCTCAATCCTGGCAACTACGATCTCAAGGGTTACCAAAAAGCCCTTGAGGAGTGGCAAGCCCAACACGATCAAGTAGTCAGCTCGGGTGGACTATACATCATTGGTACCGAACGTCACGAGTCACGCCGGATAGATAATCAGCTCAGGGGTAGGGCAGGCCGCCAGGGTGATCCCGGAGCCTCGCAGTTCTACATTTCTCTCGAAGATGAGATCATGCGCATTTTTGGCGGCCAACAAATTTCTAAAGTAATGGACATGCTCAAAATCGACGAAGGTCAGCCGATCGAGCACGGCATGATCGGCAAATCGATCGAGTCTGCTCAAGTCAAAGTTGAGGGATTCTTCTTCGATCAACGCAAACGTCTAGTCGAGTTTGATGACGTAATGAACAAGCAACGTGAGATCATTTATGCCCGCCGCCGCCGCTTGCTTGAATTAGCTTCCGGTACTCAACCTCAATCAGATCAGGTTACAGAACCAGAGGATGGCCAGACTTCTCTACGAGGGATGATATTAGAATATCTATCAGAAGAGGTTGAGTCTCTCGTAACCATGCACCTTCCCACCGAGTTCTCACAGTCCGAGTATCAAACTTTAGTCAAAGAGTTTGCCAAAATAGTTCCCTACGAACCTAACTCGCAGCGACTGATTGCTAAAGAACTTGAGCAATTTACCGATGCCGAAGGCTTAAGTAATAAACTGATGGAAGTCACCGAAAAAACGTATTCTCAACGAGAAAAAATGTTGGGTGCAGAGACAATGAACCAAATTGAACGATACGTCACGTTGTCCAGCATTGACGAAAAATGGATGGATCATCTTGATGCCATGGATAACTTGCGTGACGGAATCTGGATGCGTGGCGACAAACAAACAGTTTTGTCAGAATACAAAAAAGAATCATTTGGCATGTTCGAGCAGTTACTCGATAGTATTCAGTCGAGCATCACTAATAAAATTTTCCGCGTTCAACCGGTTTCTGAGCGGGAGATGCTGGCTCGAATGAGTAAGAACGCGATAGCGCACAAGGATGATGTCAACGAAGAATTGAGCAAAGAGGTTCAAGACGCCAGCTTGCCAACTCAAGCGCCCCCGACTCGCGTGGTCGGGGATACCTCGGCTTTGGCCCAAATGCTCAAGACTGCCAAAGCCGGCAACGTGGCCAAACCAGGTGTTAAACGAGAAAAAATTGGCCGAAACGATCCCTGTCCCTGCGGTTCAGGACTCAAATATAAAAAGTGTGGTTTGATTAACGCTCCAGCTCATCGTGGCTAATCCTAGTTTCGTCACTGCCCACACCAGTGTTACAATTTGAGTATGAAAATCCTTGCCGGATCATCCCACCCCAAATTTGCCGCAGAACTCAGCCATGCACTTGGCGCTGCCTTAATTAATACCGAAATTCGGCTTTTTCCTAATGGGGAAAAGTATGTGCGCATTCTAGATCAAGTAGTGGGTGAAGACGTGGTGCTGGTCCAGTCATTTAACCAACCAGTGGACGAACACTTAATTGAGTTCATCCTTTTGGCTGATGCTTTAGAAAGAGGTGGTGCCCGCGAAGTCCATGCCGTCATTCCCTGGCTAGGTTACTCTCTCCAAGATAAGTTGTTTTTATCTGGGGAAGCTATGTCAGCTAAAGTCTGCGCCGATCTTATTTCCAATTCCTACATCAAACGGGTAATTCTTCTTGATTTACACAACCACAGTATTCCCGGTTTTTTTTCGATTCCCACGCAAGTACTGTCTAGTTTAGAGTTACTTGCCCAACAGATCGAAAAGACTATGGATCACTCTAAACTAGTGGTAGCCAGTCCTGACTTCGGCGGACTGAAACGAGCACGTGAGTTCGCCAAGCGACTCAACACACCACTTATCAATATCGACAAACAACGCGACTTAACTACTGGTCAAGTCCAGGCTAACGCCCTCCATGGTGATGCTAATGGCAAAACAGTCGTCGTGTTTGATGACTGCATTGTTGGCGGCGGAACAGTGGCCGAGACAGCCAAAGTCCTCAAGCATAACGGAGCTGAGTCAGTCACTTTTGTCGCCACTCACGGTCTGTTTGTCGGCGATGGGCAAAAAATCGTCCAAGACTCACCTGTAGACTCAGTACTTGTCACCAACTCGATCAACCACGATCAACTAGCTGCTAAAATTACTCAGGTTTCTGTAGCAGACCTGTTCGCCAACTCAATCAAACAGTGGTTGAAATAACATCATGAAATTTTCTCAACTTTACCTCAAGCCAAGCAAGTCTGCCAAAACTTACGACTCACTCAATGCCACGTTGCTTACGAAAGGCGGTTTCATCAGACAAGTGATGGCGGGAGTTTACACGTACTTACCACTGGGTTTGCGGGTACTGACCAAAATCGAGACGATTGTGCGTCGGAACATGGACACAGTAGCCACCGAGATCATGATGAGCGCGCTTTCACCCATGTCTTTCTGGCGCCAAACCGGCCGACTTGATACCGTCGACGTGCTGATGAAAACCCAAGGAGCTAATGCAGTTTCTGCCAGAAAAAATACTGATCAGTACATCTTGAACTGCACCCATGAAGACAACATCACCGCGTTGGTTCAGACAGAGGCACTCAGCTATAAAGATCTACCCATGGCGCTGTACCAAATTCAATCAAAATTCCGCAACGAAGCTCGAGCCAAATCAGGATTACTGCGCGGCCGGGAGTTCCGGATGAAGGATCTGTACAGCTTCCACCGCTCACTTGAAGATTTCAACCAATACTACGAAAAAATTAAACAGGTGTACTTGAATATTTTTCGCGACCTAGGCTTGGGCGATCAAACTGTGATCACCCTGGCTTCTGGAGGAGATTTTACTAAAGACTTCTCTCATGAGTTCCAAACCAGGTGTGAGACGGGCGAGGACATGATCTTTCACGCGGTGAAATCTGGTGTTTATTACAATCGCGAAGTGACACCGGTGCGCGCGCCGCGTGTGACACAAGATACAGACCAAAAAACCAAAGAAAAAATTCACACGCCCGGCGCGCGCACTATGGACCAGCTCGTCCCGATGCTCAAGGTCAAAAAAGAGCAGTGTGTCAAAACCATTCTGTACCAAACCGAAACCAAAGAAATGGTAGCGGCCGCCGTCCGCGGCGATCGAGAAGTAAGCGAGAACAAACTGGAGAAAGTCCTCGATTATAAAGTCAGCCTGGCTACACCTGAACAAATTACCGCCGCAACCGGCGCCGAAGTAGGTTACGCTGGCATCGTTGATTTGCCTGATTCAATCAAACTCATCTGTGATGACTCTTTGGCCGATCTAATTAATTTTGAATCAGGCGCCAATCAAACCGATTATCACTGGACCAATCTCAATTGGGACAGAGATATACCTAAACCAACCCAATTCTTTGAGATCAAGCTCGCCCGAGAAGGCGACCTTGATCCAGAAACCGACCAACCATACCCAACATTTCGCTCCAGTGAGGTAGGCAACATCTTCCCGCTCGGTACCAAGTATCCTGACGCGTTTAACTACCGATTTACTGACGAACACGGCCAACTACAACCTATCTATATGGGCAGTTACGGGATTGGAACCTCGCGCGTCATGGGATTAATTGCCGAGATCTCCAATGACGAGCACGGATTAATCTGGCCCGAATCTATTGCCCCTTTCCAAGCACACCTGGTCTCATTGGGTGAAGTGAACGATAATGCGACCTCAGCTTATCAAAAAATGAGTGAATTAGGTATCGAAGTTATCTGGGACGATCGTGACGCCTCAGCCGGAGTCAAACTGGCGGACGCTGACTTAATCGGCTGCCCAGTCCGTCTAATCATCTCAACCAAAACTGGCGACCAGCTGGAGTGGAAATCCAGAACTTCTTCAGCAACCGAGTTACTCAGTCTCGAACAGGTCATCTTCCGGCTAACTGACGCAAAAACTGCGGCAAATATATAATCCTATAGCGAATTTTTTTCTATTGAGGTGTTGTAACTATAGCTTGATTTATCCGCTGATTTTTCTTCTATGCTAATCTTTACTTAACTGTATACTTCACCCCCAGAGTTCCCCGGTAAGGGACAAACTCGCTGAGATTTTCCAGTCACAAAGCAACAGCTTTTGGACTTGGAAGTACCAGCGAGTTTTTGTTTTATTACTATTCGCTCTCGTACCTAGAGGAATCACAACATCCACATTGTATTTCACCTTCTGAATAAGTCGCGATACATATTGCACTTTTGAAAGGTGTGATATGGTCTCA
>CAZZBW010000030.1:0-7056 GCA_964653045.1 uncultured Pseudomonadales bacterium
CGACCTACTTTCACAGCTTACCTTTCCATTCCGGAAAGTATCGTGCCTAAAACAGTAAACTTGCCGACAAACAACCCGCCCGCCGATCTTCGGCGGGCGGGTGTGTTATTCGTGGGTCTGTCTTTGATAAAGCTAATTATTTTGTTGGAGTATATGTGGTAACCAATGGATACCGGATGCGGTAGAAGCGTGAACCATAATCGAAAACTGGGAGTTGGTGTTGTGCGGCATTTCGTTTCCTTCCTTCGGTTAATTGATACTGTGCAAAAGTTTAACTCCATGACAATCTAAAAGCTGTAAGCTAGATTACAATCAATAAGAACTTATCTGGAACTCACTAAACCAAGAGGGATTCTTCCCAATCTTCCAGCTCGTAGGCGTTGACCAACTTGTTTTCTCGGAGAATTTGATAGTTGCGAGCGCGTTTGAGTACTAGTTTGGCTCTTTCTAACTCTTTGATAATAACGCTAGTTGTTTCTCGAGTCACTCCCGAGTACTCAGCGATGTTTTGATGAGTAAGTGGCAAATGAATGTACTCTCCTGGGCGGTAACCTGGACCAAATTGTTTATTCAAGAGCAAGAGGGATAGAACCACTTTTTGGGCGGCGGTGGCTTGGAGGAGGAAATTTGCTCTCATAGCCAAGGTAGATACTCCCTTGACCACGCGACGGGTTAACTCTGAATAAGCCATGGGGTATTGAGTCAGATACTCAATTAGCTCGGCGGTTGGGGCAACCAGCAGCTTTGCTTTGGAAACAGTCTCATAAAGGATATGAGGATTATTCAATCCAAATAAATGGTACAGAGGCAGGAGTGCATTGGGTCTGAAGTAATTAAGAGTCAGAATCGAGCCATTTTGCCAAGTTGAGTAAGATCGAATATAACCAGTTTTAATCCACCAGACTTGTTTCGTTCCAACCTGATCGACTTCAACAGCTTGATTTTTCGAATATAGCTTGGGAGCTTTCTGGATAAAGAAATTTTCCAACAAGTTGTTGATTGGCTGGGATTGATTAACAGAGCGCGGTGACATAAGGCAATTGTAACAAACAAACCAGCCCCGCTGGTGGCGGGGCTGGGAGCAATCGTATTACAAGATCTGTATTACGGTGCTGGAACTGTCGATGAAACTGGATAAAATCTCAGCTTCAGCAGTTTCAAGCCGTTGTTGTCGTAATCCCAGAAGTAACCTTGTAGGGCATCATCAAAGAGAGGATATCTCTCTAATACGGTGTCCCCATCTAGGTCAGCATAAATATATAGCAGAGCCTTCGACACATCGGTAAACTTACCTTTGCCCGCTTCTCTTACCTGGACAGTGTTGTAAGTAGAGCAAATGTTCTCAGCCGTCGCGGCGTCGATGGCACAAGTGGTCAGCGTAGCGCTGCCGCCCGGTTTACCTTTAGCGACCGCCCAGACAGAGTAAGTGGTGGTGCCAGTATTTAGTGGATCTGGATTAGGTAAAGAGAAAGCTGCCTTACCATCAGTGCCACAGTAATCTGTTACGGCAAAATCTGGTGCCTCACTCAAAGTGATGCTGGTCTTGCCTACTAGCGGTACAAAAATTCTTCTTCCTTCGCTAGTATCAGTTTCTGCGTTGCAGTCCTTATCAGCTTTACCAAGGATGTTCAGATTATAGTGTGCTCCACTGGGGGCGCCATTACCAGTAATCTTAGGTGCTGTCTGAGCTGCTTGTGAGCGAATGTCTTGAGTGGTTTGACGGGTAATCACAGCATTGGCCACCAGTGCCAAGCCACCGATCATGAACACACTCACAGCCGTGAGGACGACCTTCATGTCATCCATTTTCATACTGCGTTTCTTCTTCATATTCTCCTTTTTACTATTACTCATTCCATAATACGCCTATTTAAAAATCCCTGTCAAGCGCATTGCTGGTAGAATGTCAATTAAGTATGAGGTTTCATCCATTGGTGGCTGGCAAAACAATTAAGCTGCCGATCTTTAGTTCCAAAATTAACGCTGGTTTCCCTAGTCCAGCTGATGATTATGTGGACAAAAAAATTGATCTCAATCAATTACTGATCGCCCACCCAGCGGCTACTTATTTAGTCCAAGCTCAAGGAGACTCAATGGTCGAGGCGGGGATTTTTTCGGGCGATTTGCTAGTGGTAGACAAAGTACTTAAGCCGGGAGTGGGCGATATCGTGGTGGCCTATTACAACGGCGAGTTTTTGGTCAAGCGTTTGTGTCGTGGGGTGAGAAAAGAGCTGTGTCTCCGGGCGGAAAACGGCAGCTTCAGTTTTCCGCCGATTAAATTGACCGAAGACGTAACAATCTGGGGGGTGGTGGCCGGCGTGGTCCGCCAGACCCGCCGGCCCCACTCGTAATTTAGCTCGTTTTTCTGACTTATCAATCGTGACAAACACGATAGAATTGGCTTGTGAAACCTACAGTTTTTGCCCTAGTTGATTGCAATAATTTTTACGTCTCGTGCGAGCGAGTGTTTAATCCTCGACTTGAGGGTCAGCCGGTGGTAGTTTTGTCTAACAACGACGGCTGTGTGGTATCGCGTTCGAATGAGGCGAAGGTACTAGGCATACCCATGGGTGTGCCGCTATTTAAGATTAAAGAACTGGTTGATCGTCACCGGGTGATTGTCTACTCGTCAAATTACGAGCTATATGCCGATATGTCGGAGCGAGTCATGGCTTGTTTGACAGAGCTTGCCAGCGAGATTGAGTACTACTCAATTGACGAAGCTTTCCTCAACCTGGATTACTTCGATGGTGACCATCAGAGTTGGGGACACAAAATCCGCCAAAAAATTAAGCAGTACACTGGTATTCCGGTTTCAGTAGGTGTGGCCCCAACTAAAACGTTGGCGAAATTGGCGAACGAGCTAGCGAAAAAAGTCCCAGCCAATCAAGGAGTGTTAAGTCTGATGGAGCGTCACCAACCTGAATTTAACACAGTTCTGCGTCAGTTCCCGGTGGGTGAGTTGTGGGGGGTAGGCAGGCGCTATCAAGCTTTACTTAACACTATCGGAGTAAATACAGCTTTGGATCTCGTGAGTATGGGAGAGCTAGCAGTGAAGAAGTACCTGACGGTAACCGGTCAAAGAATTGTTAAAGAGCTCAACGGAGTTTCTTGTTTGGAGTTGGAAGCGATTCGGCCGGCCAAAAAAGGGATCTGTACCTCCAGATCTTTTGGCCGGCCGGTCACTGAGTTATCTGCTCTGCGCGCCGCAATCATGAGTTTTATTGATTTAGCCTGCGCCAAGCTCCGGGCTGATCGGACGGTGGCTCGCTACCTAACGGTGTTTATTCTCGCTAATCGCTTTGATCCTACTCAAAGTCAAGCCAGTGCCTCTGGGAATGCGGCGCTGGAAGTTTCTTCACAGTATCCACCTGATTTTATGGTTTTAGCTGATCAATTATTGTCACAGATTTACCAAACTGGTGCTCGTTACAAAAAAGCTGGGGTGTTACTCTCAGGTATTGAGCCGAGCTCTAGATTTCAGCAGCATCTGTTTCGACCCGATCTAAATTTAACTACTCACAAAAAAATGGCAATTACCACTTCAGTTGACCAAATCCGGACTCGCTATGGTCATGCGTTGATCACTTTCGGTAGCGGTGGTGAAGCGCTCAAAGAAATTAACAGTAGAAAACATCTCTCCAACCGATACACCACCTGCCTGAAGGAGCTTCTGCTAGTTAGTTAGGAACTGGTTAATATCTATTAAACCAAATTTATTTGGCGTAAATAAATCAAAACCAAAACGAGGAAGGATAGCAGAAACAACGAGATTAATAACTGGGCGTTGGGATGAGCCTTGTGAAATTCTTCTTGTTCTTTGACGAGATAGCCATTTACTTTAGTTTTTTTAGCGCTAGCTTTGACTGAAGTTCTGGTACTGGTCTTTCGGCGTGAGCTGGATTTTTTGGGCATAGGCAGAATTTATTTAGATACTACTGACCAAGCATCGTACAGTAAAAATCCGCACTTCTGCAAGCAGTAAATCAATGTTATGCTTTTAATATGCTTGCCGACACTCAGATAGAAAAGATTCTTATCGATAGTAAAAAACTAGTTGTTGCTGATTTAAATGAAGCTAAGAAGTTGGCTTTGGAAAGTAAAATTTCCCTACGCGACGCCGTAATTAAAGCAGAAAAATTAAGTGATGAGGAGATCGGGGCACTTGAAGCCGCAGTGTTTCAAGTGCCACACGTAGTCCTGACTAAAATTAGTATTTCTCCGGAATTAATCAAGATTGTGCCAGAGCATGTGGCGCAAAAGCAACTGGTAGTTGCTTTTGCGCGGTCTGACAAAGAGCTCAAGCTTGCCACAGCTGACCCACAAAACAAACGCGTGTTTGAGGCTATCGCCAAAAAAACCGGATTGCCAGTCTCGATTCATTACTCCACTGTCCAAGACATCACTAATGTTATCTCGATTTATACCAAAGACTTACAGAAAAAGTTTGAAAAACTACTCGAAGTAGGGCTAGGTACGACCAAGTCACAGTCCGAAGCCTATGACCCGCCGATTGAAAAGATTGTCAATCTATTGATCACTTCTGCTTACGAGGACAAAGCCTCTGATATTCATATTGAACCAAAGGAAAATGAGCTGTTGGTTAGATTCCGGGTGGATGGAATTCTGTTTGACTCACTCAGCATTCCGATCAAGTTACACGATCGAATTGTGACTAGAATTAAGGTTTTATCCAGTCTTCGTACTGACGAACACATGAGTGCTCAAGACGGAAAGATGCAGATCTCACTCAGAGAAGAAAACCTCAACTTGCGTGTTTCAATTTTGCCAGTAGCCGAAGGAGAAAAGGTGGTTTTGCGTCTACTTTCTTCAAAATCTAGATCTTACACATTGGTTGATTTAGGGATGAACGAAAAGGATTTAGCCAAGCTGACCAAAGCCTTCAATAAACCCAATGGCATGATCCTCTCCACTGGTCCGACTGGCTCAGGTAAGACCACCTCGATTTACGCAATTTTGAAAGTAATTAACAGTCGCGACAAAAACATCACTACCGTCGAAGATCCAATCGAGTACAAAATCGCCGGCGCCAATCAAGTGCAGGTAAACACCAAATCCAACTTGACCTTTGCTAACGGCTTGCGTTCTATCCTGCGCCAAGATCCTGACTATATTTTTGTCGGTGAAATTCGTGATAACGAAACTGCTGGTATTGCGGTTAACGCCGCCTTAACCGGTCACTTAGTGTTTTCCACGCTTCACACCAACGACGCTCCTTCGGCTGTTCCACGCTTGATTGATATGAAAGTCGAGCCTTTTTTGGTGGCTTCCACTGTGAACGTCATAGTTGGACAACGGTTAATTCGACGCATCTGTGATGATTGTCGCTACTCATTCACGGTTTCCAAACAAGAGCTACTCAACGATTTCTCGGCTGCTGATATCGACAAGCATTACATTCCAGTTGGTGACAAAAAAGAGATTAGATTATATAAGGGCAAGGGTTGCCCCAAGTGCCACTTCAGTGGCTACAGAGGAAGAATTGGGATATTTGAAGTGTTTGAAGTGACCAAAGAAATTCGTGAGCTAATTACGCTGAAGAAAGACGCTGATGAAATTGGCGCGCTGGCGCGCCAACAAGGTATGACCACGATGCTGGACGATGGTTTAGAAAAAATCACCAAAGGTCTTACTACGATCGAAGAGGTTTTGCGCGCCACCAAAGTTGAGTCAGAATAATTAATCATTATGACAACTGTTAAGCCTACCAAACCAGAGGATCAACCAGCTGAGTACAAGCTGCGCATCTCGGTCAAAGAGAAAATGCAGTTAATGGGCAATTTGAGCACCATGCTCCGGGCTGGAATTCCGATCTTGGAAGTAGTTGTGTCACTTTTGGACGAAGCCAAGGGAAATCTCAAAAAAGTCTTAGAAACCGTCAAGGAAGACTTACAAGCTGGGATGATGCTTCATCAGTCTTTTGCCAGATTTCCCAACTCGTTCAATCGTGTCAGTATCAATCTGATCAAAGCTGCGGAAGAGGCCGGAACGCTCGAAGTTGCGCTCAAAGATGCTCAAGAAAGTTTACAGCGAGAAATGGAGTTTTCAGACAAGGTCAAATCGGCGATGATTTACCCCGTCTTTATTTTTTTGATTTTCATTGGAGTGATTATTATGATGTTGGTAGTGGTGATGCCCAAGATAGCGCAAGTGTTTGGACGGCTAGATATGGAGCTGTCGGCTATGACTAAACTGATGATTGCTTCTTCAAATTTATTGATGCATCACACAGTGACGGTGATTGCGGTCACTGCCACCATCATTTTTCTGATCGTATTATTTTTCAAACTCAACCGTCGGTTTGTCAGTAACCTCCTTTTTTCTTTACCGGTTCTTTCTGGGCTAATTCGTCAGATCGATTTGACCAAGTTTTCGCGCAACATGGCTTTACTGCTAAACTCTGGTTTGCCAATCGTTACTTGTCTCGAGCTGTCCAGCGAAGTAGTACTTAAGCACGACCTGCAAGTGCTGCTCAAAAATGCTCATCAAAATATTACTGCCGGCAAGCGTTTTTCTGAGTGCCTGCGATCGGATAAAAAATTAGTGCCAGGGATGGTGATCAAGCTGATCGAGGTGGGTGAAAAAACCGGTACCCTCCAACAATCGATGAAAGATATCACCGAGATGTTAGATTACGAAGTCAGCAAGAGTTTGAAGAACGCCACTGCGATGCTCGAACCAATTATGTTGGTGTTTGTCGGTGCAGGCGTGGGTGGGATGATGATGGCAATCATTGGCCCGATCTACGGTATGATTTCCAACGTCAACATGAGGTAAAAACTATTTACCCAGTGCTGCTTTCACTTCCGCAACTAGTTGGTCTGGGGTGATATCAGCCTTGATCAAGCACTTTCTTACGCCTTGCTGGGTGACTTGCTTAACCACTGGATCGTGAGCCAAATTGGTCAAAAAGATAATGGAACTGAGCGGCGGATGGTTTTTGAGTTTTTTCAGCTCGGACAAAATCCCGATCCCATCAATTTTGGGTAACATCACGTCGAGTAAAATCAAGTCATAGTGGTTGGCGGTGATTTT
>CAZZBW010000031.1:0-6272 GCA_964653045.1 uncultured Pseudomonadales bacterium
TTTTGTTAAATACTTATTGTTTCTGTTATCTCAAGTAAGCGAGTCTGGTTGAGGTCGCGGATCGCGACCTCAACCACAGCTGCTTTATTTATATTGATTAATTTTTTCAACCAAGCTTGGACCTGTGAGTACCACTCGATAATCAACACGTTGCCGGGTTTTAATAACTGTTCAAACTCCAATTTGTTGAACACTGCTTCTGAGTCGACCTTCCATACGTCAGCGTGATAGAGCATACCTATTAGCTGGTTTTTACCAAAGCGGTACTCTTCAATATACGAGTAAGTAGGCGAGACGATGGGCGCGCTGATTTGCAAGTACTCGGCAATGCCCTGAGCAAACACAGTTTTGCCCGCTCCCAGCGGACCATTTAAACCAAAGATCAGCACACCATGCTTGAGTTTGTCTTGATGTTTTAGCAACAACTTACCCGCTATTTTCTTAGTTTCATCAACGTTAGCAGATCTCAAACTCGTTGTTGGTTTTGAAGCTATCTCTATTTGTCCCTGACGAAACACCACCGGCGTGGAGTGGGTAGTATCAATCACGGTTGAGGGTGGATTGACGGGTAGTTGTCCCGCATCGATAATTAAATCGATCAGGTTTTGTTGCTTTTTTGATAATCTATCAAGTAAATCGGGGACAGAGTACGGTCTTTTTTTGCCCGAAGCATTAGCTGAAGTAGCAGTTATTGGTTGTCCAAGCATCTTGATCAGCTCCAACAGCATCGGGTAATCAGGAATTCTCACTCCGAGGGTGCCGAACTCAGACTCCACTTCCGCAGCCACTTTGTGTTTTCCTGTTGATACTACAGTAACTGGTCCAGGTAGAAACTGTTGATAGAGAGTTTTTGCCTGCTCATTTACCTCAACATATTTTTCCGCCATGTCTTTGCAGCAAACTGCTATCGATAGCGGTTTGCCCTGGCGGCGAGCTTTATACTTAAGCAATTTGTTGACCGCATCTTGATCAGTTGCTATCACTCCGGCTCCATACGTCGTCTCGGTGGGAAAAATGATCAGACCACCGCTTTGAAGAACTTCTATGGCTTGTTTAATCACTGTTTCTATTGATAGTTTACTGAGGTCAAGTACTTGCATGGCTTGGGTATTATAAACTGAAGGTCTGATATAATCTTTTTTAGATACCTATGTCAGTCCAAGCCAACTCACAAATTCAACTACTGATTCGCACGCGAGAATTAAGTGCTCTTCGAGGGCTACTCAGTTATTTAGATTCTTTACCACCTACCCAGCGCAACATGTGGCTGGGAGAAAACGTCGACACTTTGACCCGAGCATTTTCTTTGTTTGTGGAAATGTCCAATCGCACTTTGGATCACGTTAGTACCGATATGGAAAGCATTAAGCTTTCTTCGGAATTAATCAACGGACTTAAAGAGACAGAAGACATGGTCGAGAAGATTTTGTCTCAGGGTCACCAACTGCGTAGCTAGTAGTGATAGAATAAGCACATATGGAGTTTGATCGCTTGGTTGTTTCCTTTTTGGTTGATGAAGTTGTAGGTGGGTTTTTTATTAGTGTTCCACCTGGGCACGTGGCTTGTGTTTATGATCGAGGTCGAGGGGTGTTGCCCAAAGTTTGGGGACCCGGATTGCATTTCAAAATTCCGTTTTGGCAGATCGCCAAGCTTTTCAACGCCCAAATTCTCGAGTACTCAATCAAAGATGGTTTCGATCACACCGGTAACAAAGATGCGCTTGGCGATCTGCCGATTGAGGCAACTACCAAGGATGGTCGAAACGTGACCATTGAAGGCTCGGTGATGTTCCGGATTGACAAAAAGAATGCTCCAGAGCTTTGGGAAAATATTGGTGAACACATGGTGTCCAAGATTGTCCGACCGATCTCGCGTAGCAAAATTGCCACCACTTTTTCTGAGTTGACTCTGGATCAAATTCAACACTATCGTGAACAAGTTGAAGAAAAAATTAAGCTTGAATTACAAAAATCATTTGAGTATCGTGGGATAAATTGTGAAGGCTTTCTTCTCTCGACTGTTAAAGCCATTGATTCTAACAAACATGAGACACTGGTAGTCGAGCACCCAATTGAGAGCAGCCACACTCCCCAACCAACTGGAGTCACTAAGCAAGCAGATCCTACTGAGCAGACTGTATTCCACCATTCCTAAACCTGGAATACTGCGTGGTAGAATTTTCCAGTTGACAAACAATTAGCACTCGCATATCATCACTGCTGAATTCTTAGCAGAACAATTTCTAGTTTGCTAACTACTTGAGTAATTTTATCAATCAAATCAAGAGAAAGGAGTGGATAATGACCACCATCAATATTAATCAAGTAAAACCTTTGCCAGGCTATGTTTTAGTCGAGCCGGCTAAAGGACAGAAGCAGACTGCATCGGGCATCTATTTGCCAGACAGTAGTGAGGATAAACCTCAACATGGCAAGGTGCTTGCCTGCGGAGAGGCAATTTGGGAGAGCGGAGTTAAAGAAATCAAATGTCCAGTGAAAAAAGGCGACAGCGTCATCTACAAAAAATGGGGTGGCAACGACTTTAAGGTTGGTGATGTAGAGTACCAATTTTTGAAATTTGAAGATGTTTTAGCCGTGATCGGCAAATAATTAGTAATTATTAGTTAAGAATATTTCGAAAGGATGAATTATGGCAGCTAAACAACTAATGTTTTCTGACGATGCCCGACAAAAAATGTTGGCGGGCATTAATAAACTCGCCGCGGCCGTGGTGACCACTCTTGGTCCCAAAGGCCGGAATGTGGCGATTGATCGCTCTTGGGGCGCGCCCAACGTCATTCACGACGGAGTCAGCGTTGCCAAAGAGATTACGCTAGAAGACAAGTTTGAGAACATGGGCGCGCAACTGGTCAAAGAGGCCGCATCCAAAACTAATGATATGACCGGAGACGGTACCACGACCGCCACTCTTTTGGCTCAACACATTGCCAGCAAAGGCATGAAATATGTCACTGCCGGCACCAACCCAATGATCATGAAGCGCGGAATTGATCGCGCGGTTGAGGCAGTTGTTGCTGAACTGAGACGCTTAGCCAAGCCCGTCAAAGAAGAAGACTGGGAGAAAGTAGCAACCATCTCAGCACAAAACGAGCTGATCGGCAAAAAAATAGCCGAGGCAATGAAGCTAGTGGGTAAAGATGGGGTGGTGGAGGTAGAGGAGGGTAAAACCTTGGATATCACTATCGAGCATAAAGATGGGATGGAGTTTGACAAAGGTTACGCTTCGCCTTACTTCGTCACTGACGCTGACCACATGGAATCAGTAATCGAGAGTCCCCACATTTTGGTGACCGATTACAAAATCAGCAGTATTCAGGATATGTTGCCGTTTTTGGAAAAATTTATGACGATCAGCAAAAACTTGGTGCTGATCGCTGATGATGTCGAGGGCGAAGCTCTAACCACCCTGGTAGTCAACAAACTACGCGGTACTTTCAACGTGTTAGCAGTCAAGGCGCCCGGGTTTGGAGACAGGCGTAAAGCGATGTTGCAAGACATTGCTGTCTTGACCGGTGCTAACTACATTTCTCAGGAAACCGGGCGCCAACTTAAGGATGTCACAATCGAAGATTTAGGTCGAGCAGACTCAATTCGTTCTTCCAAAGATGCCACCCGAATTGTGGGTGGTAAAGGCAAGCAGCGTGATATCGATGGTCGAGTAGCTCAAATCGAAGCCGAGATCGAAGTTTCTACTTCCGACTTCGACATCGAGAAGCTCGAAGAGCGCAAAGCCAAGCTCACTGGTGGGGTGGCTGTAATCCAGGTAGGTGCGTCAACCGAGATCGAGATGAAGAATCTCCAAGAACGGGTCAAAGATGCCAAAGGTGCAACCAAAGCAGCAATCGAGGAAGGAATCATTCCTGGAGGCGGTGTGACTCTGATTCGCGCCTCTAAAGTATTGGATAAACTCAAGGCTGATTCCGAAGACGAGCAGACTGGGATTAATTTAATCAAGCAGATCGCCCAAGAGCCTTTGCGAATGCTAGCAATTAATTCTGGACAAGATGCAGGCTATGTGCTGTATCAAGTGATGAATCAGTCCAGCCCTACCTATGGCTTTAACGCCTTGACCAATGAGTTTGGTGATCTAGTCAAAGATGGCGTGATAGAGCCGGCTAAGGTGGCAATCGTGGCACTACAGAATGCCGCTAGTGTGGGTTCAATGATTCTGACCACAGAGTGTTTGATCACCGACGTTCCCGAGCCAGAAAAGCCAGGAATGCCACCAGGTGGCGGCATGGGTGGAATGATGTAATATTGTCGGTTTAAGTAATGTCACCTTGAGCTTGTCGAAGGGTGATGAGGCGTAATACTAAATTAGCCCCCCTCCTTCGTCCCGCCTTCGTCAAGGACTTCGGCGGGACTTCGGAGGGGGGCTTTTTGTTTTCTCATCGCTATTGACAACATACACCATGTTTTGTAATATATACACCATATGCAAAGATACCAAGTATATTTAGAACCAAAATCAGTTGCTGTTTTCGACCAAACAGCTCAAATGACAGGAGTTACTAGATCAAAAATCATTCAACAAATGGTAGACATCATGGCTCTACGTTTCTCAGCACAACTAGACATAAAAGACGTTGCGTCCAAAAAAAACATTTTGTCTTTTGCTGGAATTATTAAATATCCAAAGTCTAAGAAAAATGATTGGTCGACTCGTCCTGACAACTTGTATTTTGGAGTTTAAAAAATATGCGAGTTTTGCTGGATACTGGAATTTTGATTGGACTGATGGCGGAGAACGATCAGTACCATCAGCGAGCAGTGAACGAGCTAGAAAGGCTTAAAACTGTGGGAGCGCGGTTTTTTGTCAGTGACTACGTGATGGATGAGTTTTTGACCCGCGTGCTCTACGATGCTGGAGTAAAAACCGCGCAAATTGCTCGTGACAATATTCAAGAAATGTTAGACATCAGATCTTTGTTTATTTTTCCGATTGGACCAGATATCTTCGATCAAACGCTGAATGATTACGATAAATATTTGAATAAAGGTTTATCTTTTACTGACGCAACTACAATTATCGCTTATCAAAAAGGGGGCTTTGATCTGCTGTTAACTTATGACAGCCACTTCCGCAAAGTTGGAACAAAGGTGAGTTTGCTTTAGAATCGTTATGCAAGCAAAATCTAATTTTCAAGCAGTGTTATTTGATTGGGATGGGTGCTTGGCCGATACCTTAAGTATTTGGTTGAGTAGCTACCGTGACTTGTGTCACCAGCGGAGACTCTATCCGACCGATAAACAAATCACTGATCAGTTTGGCGAGTGGGATGGCTGTTTGAAGTTGGGTGTAACAGATATTGAACAGTATCGTGAACAGCTTGGTCAAATGACACGAGAAAGAATGGAGCTACTTGGACTTTACCCAGGTGTGAAAAAAACATTAGCCACAATTGCAAAACTGAAATTACCCATGGCAATTGTCACTTCTTCGTGGGCGGAAAAGATTCAACCAACAATAATTAGACATAAAATAGATGGGTATTTTCAAGTAATTGTCGATCGAGAAATGGTGATTAATCAAAAACCTGATCCCGAACCAGTGCTTAAAGCCTTAGAGTTATTGGGGATTGCCCAAAATGATAAGAAAAAAGTCTTGATGGTGGGCGACTCGCCAAAGGATATCTTGGCGAGTCGCGCCGCTGGAGTGACCAGTGTATTATTTTTTCCGCCCGATCACAACTTGATTTACGACAAAAACGAAGTTCTAGTCACCCAGCCTGATTTCGTGATTGACGACTTCAACCAACTGGAAAGCATTTTAATATAACGATGGCGGTGTTATTTGCTGTGTCTTTGGTTGAGTACCCACTCTATTATCTCTTGTGACTAAGCCTTTACTATGGATTAGCGCTAGTGGGCGGTTACCTCCAGGGTAAATTCTGTAGTTAACGCCATGTTCGCCGGCGTCTTCAATAATGAAATAAATAGTGTTTCGGTCAATTTGATCTGATTTAATTATGTTGACCAGTTCATCAACGCTACCAACCCTTTTTTCTTGCAGTTTCCATGCTTCAAGTGCTTGTTTGATAGTTTCATATTGCTCTCCCGTAACCCACATACTGCCAATTTCTACCATATTTAACGCTGATTCGTGTTTTCGATCATTCTCAAACATATTAATCCTTTCTGAGCAGCTTGTTACTAGTCAGGATTCTCTTCTTCTTCTTCTTCTTCCTTGTCAAGTATGAATAAGTCGCGATACATATTGCACTTTTGAAAGGTGTGATATGGTCTCAGATG
>CAZZBW010000032.1:0-6189 GCA_964653045.1 uncultured Pseudomonadales bacterium
GTGGGGTTTGGCCCGATCTGGTAGGCAAATTTCTAGAAAAATTTGCATATTACTACTGACCCAAGCTCCAGCATTAATTGCTTGGTTCAGCACGGGGTGATCTGGTTTTATACCTGGAGTGACCATCACTACTGTTTGATCGTTAATGGAAGTATTAAAGTTTTCGGATTGCACGAATCCGGTCTTTTGGTCGTGAAGCAACGTTGTTTTCCAGTTTGCGCCAAATTTTTCTAAAGGTAAGTCATCGACGAGAACAATAGGTAACTCCGCATCTCTTTCACGCCAGAACTGGTAGCTGGAAAAACCTTCTCTGCCCAAACCTAGAATGATTAGTTGCATCCAGACTATTGTAACAGCAAGCTTGTTCTAAGCTTGGGATGATAACAGTTGAGTAAGTTCTTCTGGGATAAAATGTGGGGTAATTTGCGCGGGGGGTTTCTGAATCGAGTTCAGAATGACACCCCCGCGCAAACTTTCTTCGAGCTTTTCTAACAACTTCGACAGTTTCAAATTCTTTTGTTGATACCACTCGATTGCTAAATTTAATGCCGCTTTTGACTCGGCATAAGTGCCGACACAATCAAATGGTTTGTTAGCCGTTTGCCCAATTAAGTCTAGAGAGGTGGGCAACAATTCTATTTTTTCAAATAAGTTTTGGCCGAAAATTTTGGTCATCTTTTTCTCACCTAAAAACGGGAACAACACGATCCATGCAAACAAACACTTGGCGCACTCACCGCACCACGAGTTGGTTTTTTGGCCGCGGTTGCAACTGCGGAAAAGGGAAAAGTAGTTTTCTCCCAGTTTGGCAAAAGCTCCCGCAATTTGTAGTTCGCTAAAAGGGCGGAGGAGAGAAAAGTAATTGACTGGCGCAATATTTTTTATATATTGACGGAAGTTTCGTTCAAAGGCGTAGCTCTTAGAGTACTGATGGTTGATTGTCTGACCGTGAAACTGGACGTTACCCTCGTTGGCGCTTTGCTCGTTGGAGAGGACTAGGTGTTGGTAATTGTAGAGGTAAGCCACCAAACTGTTAACAAACGCGAGTAAAGCCGAGAACGGCGTGTGGCCGTTGAGATAACCCTGTTGGTTAAGGTCAAGTAACTGAGGATCTAACTGACGAGTGACGTTTACAAATGATAAACCGCTTTGTTTGATCACATCTAAACTAGCCTGGGTGGGGTTGAGTGAACTCGCCAGAAGCTGGATATCTGGGTTTTGTGACTGATAAAGTTTGAGTAATTCCAACGTGACGATCGAATCTTTGCCGCCGCCGATCGGAATTAAGTAGGCGTTGGGATTTAAAGATTTTTTGTTCACTACCGTCGCGGCGGCGGCATATTTTTCATTTATTTCGCCTCCCACAATTTCTACAAACTTTTCTTGAGTAAAATCAATTTCGTTTAGATAAAAATACTCGCCCATGCCGCTAAGTAGTAACTCATGCCACCAGTGCACTTGTTCTTCGCTCAAGCTGCCAGCTTTGACCACAATTTTTGGACTGGCAGCCAGTTTCCAGTAGCTCAAGCTCTCAACCATGCCAATGTTAAACACCAGCTGATCAATTATGGCTTGATCAAAATCATGTAGTTGCCATGCATCCGGCAAAGGAATGCTGAACTTTGGTTTGAAAATAATGTCGGGTTCTAGTTCAAAAACCCACGAGCAGTGGAGCTCGCCACCGACAATTTGCCAGCTGCTCTGATGGTAAAAAAATTGTGGATGTTTTTGACGCAACACTATGTAAGGTTGATGTAAGGTCACGGGAATATTATACCGTGAAACATCATATGAATTTGAATAATTTTCAAACCAGTTTGCGCCAAAGCTGCTACCAGCCAACGTTTTCTCTTGACAATATTGAAATATATAGCATAATGCATAATGCAATGAAAAAAACCCAAGTGTATTTATATCAAGATCAAATAGCGCGATTAAAGCATTTAGCTCTGATAGAGCAAACTTCTTATGCTGAGTTGGTTAGAAAAGCTGTTAGTGAGTATTTGAAAACTAATCAGAATCGCAAAACCGAGCGTTTAAATTGGGTTGAAACTTCTCAAAAATTAGCCGTACCCATGGGCGGAATCAGCCAACGAATAGATGAGGAGCTTTATCAATGAAAAACGTGTTAGTTGATTCAAACGTTTTGATTGCGATTTACGATATTAACGACTCTTTACGACATCGTGCTGTTGATGATTTATCTCGATTTGAACAAAACAAAGTAAATATATGGATAACCGAACATATTTTGTCTGAAGTATTAACAATATTAAGCAATCGCGGGTTAAAACAACAGATTGAGGATATTATTAATAAGATTGAAAATGCCCAGTTGCATATTTATTATCCAGATAATGCCCAAACAGCTTGGAAGATTAACAAAAAAGTGGCGCAAAAGTTGGTGTTACAACAAAAAACCCATGCCAGCTACACGGACCTACATCAACTAGTTTTAGTCGAGGATGGCTTTCTGACTGATTCAGCTAATCACTCATACGATCATCACCTCAACCATGCTGATTGACACCCATTGCCACTTGAATTTCAAAGTTTTTAAATCTCGGGTGGATGTGGTGCTGGAACGAGCACGAGAAGCGGGAGTGGAGCAGGTAGTGGTAGTGGGGGCGGATCTAAAGAGTTCACGGCAAGGAGTAAAGTTGGCCGCGAGTTACGATGGTGTGTGGGCGAGTGTGGGAGTTCATCCTCATCATGTTTTAGCGTATTTGGAGAAAGCGCGGGGGCAAATCAAAATGACTGGGGAAAGTTTGAGTGAAGTGTTGGAGTTGGTACTGGATCAAGTCGAGGAAGAGTTGGTAGCATTGGTAAACACCGACAAAGTAGTAGCGATGGGGGAGGTGGGGCTGGATTTGTATGAATACCAGCAATCACAATACGGGCAAGTGAATGAAGGAGAAAGCGAGATTTATTTATTTTGGCAAAAGGCGTTTTTGCGGCGGCAAGTTCAGCTTGCCGCCGCCCATGGCAAGGCCGTGATTCTGCACAACCGCCAGACAGTTGATCAGTTACTGGAATTTATTGCTGATCACACAGAATTAGTGTTACCGCAAAAAATGGTACTGCACTGTTGCGAACCAGATGTACGTTTGCTTGAATTTGCGCAAAATAACCAGCTGTTTATTGGTGTGGATGGCGATGTCACTTATGACATCGCCAAACAAGAGTTTATTCGCCAAGTGCCTTTATCTATGCTGGTTTTGGAAACTGATTCGCCGTACATGACACCAGAACCCGATCGGACGCTGTATAAAGAGAAGAAAGAGCAACTAAAATATTTTGAGCGCGTCTGCGAGCCGCGCCATGTGGCGGTGGTGGCGGAGTTTGTTGCCCAGCTGAAAAACGTTGCCCTAGCCGAGGTTGCCCGCACCACCACCGCCAACGCCAAAATACTATTTTCCAGCTAAAAGCTGTCACGCTGAGAACTGTCACCCAGAGCACAGTCAAAGCATGAGGAAGTGGGGGTGAGGTATGTATTCAAAAATAGTTTTTAAAACTCATTTTTCAAATCGGTAGATTACTGAAAAAATGATTCTGATTGTGGATAATTACTGATTGACTCCATTTAAGACTTAAGCGAGCTCAAAAATACACTCCTGAGAACATTTTCTTAATATCCCACCCGCCACTTGTAGCAAAATTTTGCTACAATACATTATATGAAGATACAAGAACTAGTCTTACAACTTAAAATTATGGGACTAAAGAAGCGCGAAATAAATATTTATTTACTTCTGCTACAAAATAATTTTTTGTCAGCCGCACAACTGGCGGACAAGCTCTCCGTTGTTTCACAGACCGTTTATCGACCTCTGCACAATCTGGAAAATTATGGTTTGATTTGTAGATCAAAACAAAACAATTTTCTATTTCAGGCAATAAAGCCTGAGTTAGGCTTAAATAACTTGATTGGTCGAAAAGTGAATAAATTAACACGAGTCAAAGATATTTTACTGCCAGTGTTGAACAGTTTTTATTTAGAAAAATTATTTGATGCAGTTTAATTATTGAGAAACTTCAATACCCATATCAAATTTTATATTTCCGTCAGGTTGAAAAACTGCTGAATCAATTATCAACCTATACATTTTTTCTGCGTTTATAGTAGTACCATCCAATGCGATCCAGTGTCCAGAAAATTCATTTTCTTGAGACGAATAATGAAATGTATCGGCTAAAATAGGAATTTGAAGTAGAGTCCCAGTCATACGATCTTGACTATCGGCACTATATGTGTTCTCATCTGCATTTTCCATGGGAACAGGCTGAAAACTCAGTGCGTTGGCAATAAAATCGTTATCAAATCCCATTAACCGGAGATAAGCTGCGAAATAAATACGAGTTGTAATGTGGTCGTTGAAAGGTACTGGTAATCCGCTGTCATGTCTGATTCCTGATTCTTGTGAAGGAACCAGAGGGTAGGGGCAATTAAGACTGATTCTGACTTCAGCATCATCATCTGTTAATGTAGTTATTCCGTTCATTTGATGAAAGCATTTGGGTTTATTTGGAAAATTGAGTATTTTATGCTGTTTGACTGATTGAGCGCGATCAGTTACATCTCTATTTCTCAATGGTAACTGTCTTGATCTATTGGGTTCCGTATCAGTAAAGCTGTTACTTGAATATGAAACTAAATAATCGATTTCGTAAGGAACTTGTAAAACAGCGTCCTTGAAAGTACTTTCGTCTGGACAAGGCATACCAAACAATAGTGGGATAAACACGACCCCCCCCGTGTTAAGAACCTTGTCTTTGGCTGTCACCACTTGTTCTTGAAAATTTTCTTGATTAAAAGTCCAGCCCTCCTGCCGTAGCAATTGCTCTACAGATACGCTTGATAATTCATCAGGATTTTCCTGACCACTTTGTCTAGCTTTGTCGTAAAGAGCAATTGTGCCCATATGGATTTAACAATAACAGTTTGACTAGGTACTTATCAAGTATCAATAATTAATTTGGTTTAAATTGGCTAACTGTTACCAAACTCAACACCGCTTTCTGTCCTCATTCGATAAAATGATCTAAAATTCGGTAGCTGTGAAATTTCTTGTGCTGTTTTATGCCCAGCATAATATGGCTCCAAATCTCTAGCATCTGGGGGCGAAACACGGTAAGTAATTATTGATTTACCAGCTAAATATGAGTATTGAGCTGGTTTGCTGGCCATAGAAAGAGAGTTTACAGAGTAAACGACTCTCATTTCTTGTCTTCTTGATAAAATTACTAATTCTCTTAGATGATTGTGATCAAGATGATCGGCTTCATCGATAAACAAACAGACATTATTAAACCTGTTTTCTTTTGTTTGAACTGAAAGTAATAGTTGACTTAAAATTAACTGGTAAATAGTTTTTTTAAGGTGGGGTGGTTGTGTTTTAACATAAGAAAAATCCAGCACTAGAGAGCTAGTCTCTTCTTCCAATAACTTCGAAAAAGAAGTGTTGTTGGATTGATTAGTGATGTTACCAATAATTGAAGTTGGCTCAACAAATGTGCTGAGTTTTGAAACAATGTAATCAAGAACTTCTGATTTATGAAAGTCAGAAGTTTGTGCCAATTGATCATTAAAATAAGTTCGGACACCTTCGTGTTTAATGTGCTGAGTGATCTCTTGGAGATATTTTGGATCAGTAAGTATTTTCACAATGTTTAAAAATGATCCCTGTTCTGCATCAAGAAGGGCGACAACTGCATTACGAATCGCGTGTTCAAATCGGGGGCCGAGAATGCCGGTATGATTTGGATCATAAAGCGTGTACATCAAGTCAATAATTTTTTCAGCAACCTGAAAGACATCAGAGTCAGTACTAGTGCTGAAAAGATCGATGAAATATGAATTATCTCTCTCTCCAACTTTCCAGATAACTGTTTGACTCTGTTGTTTTCTAAGCTCTTTAGTTAGCTCGCCAAAGTGGTCAAAAAGAATAATTCTTTTGCCGTTACTAACATCGTAATTTAACAATGTAGCCAGGTTATATGTTACTCCAGTGCCAGGCTCCCCGAGCAAGCAAACTCCACGATCCCGTGCATAATCGCTAATTATTGGAACGGGATAGATTATGTTTTTGTTCATAGTTGTATCATAGCGCCCCACTAGTTTTTGATCAAGTAGGTGTTAGTCGCACATACTTTTCGGAAAACTATTGTTAATAAATTGCATGGGCGACT
>CAZZBW010000033.1:0-6084 GCA_964653045.1 uncultured Pseudomonadales bacterium
CGCGGGCTTGAAAAGACGGATTGAGCGGGTCGAGGGCATCGAGGTACGCAATGCTGAGCACGGTGTCAGAATCGCCCGCGCCCTGTTTGCGGAACATTTTGTCGATAAATTTCGGGCGGAAAAAGGCCTAAGTATTATTTCCAACATGCCAATAATTACAGTCAGGGGCGAAAAAAAACAAAAGAAAAAAGTCTTAAGCCTGGTCAACACTTCTCGAAGCCGTTCGGCAATTTCTAGAGAATTGGCAGAAGAACTAGGACTTCTCAACTTCGAAGACTTGCTCTGGCAACAACAGGAGGCGGTTGAAGGAAAAGTTCCAGTGGTTGAAGTTGAGTTCGAACTCAAGGGCGAACTCATTAGAACAGCAATGAAAGCTCTCAGTCGTCTGAATCGCAAAAAATATAAGGTCGAGCTGGGACGCGAGGACATCAAACAATTTTTAATCGGAGAAATCGAGGAGTGATCCAAATCAATCAGCTCGTTCCACTCAACTTAGTAGAAGAAAAAAATCATTTTTTTGCTGATCAAACTTACAATCCTCAATTTATATATGAAGAAAATCAGATCGGGCAGTCCTTAACCGAGTACGGACTGCCCGATCACCACCTCACTGAGCTAGCAGAAAAAATCGTCAAAAAAGCATATTTCGGGCGAAACGAAGCCGAGCTAAAAGCCCTTCAAGGAAAAAAATGCTCCCAAAATCAAGTTGAGAGCACCGCCAAAGCTTTCCTGAAGCTGCACCATCTTGAAGAACGATTCTCAATCCAGTTTTCCCAAAGCTTTGTTTCTCGAGCCGCAATTACTACCAATACAATAAAATTTCGCTTGCCTATTGAGTACCGTCAAGAAGGCCTGATCGGAGCACTTTATCACGAAATTGGTACACATGCTTTGAGAAGAATAAATTACGAGCAACAACCTTGGTTTAAAAAGAAAAATCAATTTGGCTTTGAAAGTTATCTGGAAACTGAAGAAGGATTGGCCACGATTCACTCTCTTTTGGCCAAAACTTTCCCCATTGCCGTCAATACAGCCTTACTTTACTTGACCTCCAGTTTCGCCCAAACCCACAGTTTTACTGAGACTTATCACATGCTCAGCAAGTACATGCAGGACCGAGAACGACGCTGGAGCTACGTGTTTCGCCAGAAAAGAGGTTTAGCCGATACTGCAAAACCAGGGGGATTTACCAAGGATCTACTTTATTTTTCCGGACTTGCTAAAGTTTATCATTGGCTGAAAAATCACCAATTTGATCCGACAAAGCTATATTATGGTAAACTCAGCCTGGAAGATGTACCCAAAGCCGAGCAGCTCAATCCTGACTTCCAACCGCTCCTACCTAGTTTTTTTGTTAGTTCACCACTCAAGTATGCTAAAAAAATTCAAGCTATCGGCGAGCTCAATTTGCTAGATTAGAAAATACCATTTTAGATTAAAAATATATATTTTGATATTTTTTGGTAAATTTATCACACAGTCTATATACTGCCTATCCTATTGATATTATTTGATATGAATTCTGACACATATACAGTTCAAACCACCAAAGCCAAAACTCGACTGAGTCTGAAACTGGGAAAAGATGGTGAAATTCTTGTCGCCGCCCCCAAGCTTACGCCGCACTGGCTAATTGAAAAGTTTATTAAGAATAACCAAGAGTGGATTGCGCGCGCTCGCGCGCGCCAACAACGCCAGTCTCCTTTAATTACCGATTCAACTATTCTCCTGTTTGGTAACAAATTTCAGCGCTCTACAAGGGTCATTGAAAACCAATTGCCAGGTTACTATATACTTAACCAAGAGCTAATTTATAATCCTATCAATCCCAACCAACCTGATAAATTTGCTCAAACCCAACTCAAAAGATTTCTGCGAACCACCGCCTCAACATACTTGGGCCAAAGAACTGCGCAACTGGCGGAGATCATGGGCGAAAAGTATCTGAGCATCGGACTACGCGAGCAATCGTCCCGTTGGGGGAGCTGTAGCTCGCGAGGGCACTTGAGCTTCAATTGGCGTTTGGTCCATTTCCCTACCGCTGTAATTGATTACGTCATTATTCACGAATTGGCGCACTTGAACCAGCCTAATCACTCACGCCAGTTTTGGCAACTGGTGGCAAAGTACTGTCCAGAATATCAGCTACATCGGAATGCACTCAAGCGTCACACTTTATAACTCATCTTGACTGACCTAAACAAGGTCACTCGCCCTTAGCGATGTGCAATAATACCGTTTACTCAGAGAGTCAATTATGATTATTCTTCACGGTGATCACCAACCAGATTCAAGAAAACGTCTAGTTGAGCTGATGGATGCAGCACAAGCCGCCCAACAAAATATTACGGCTCGGGATGCTGACTCGACGACTCCCGATGAAATCTATGCTATTTTGGGACGCGAGTCGCTTTTCGGTCAGACTGAGCTAGTCGTGATCGAGGGTCTGCACTCACTACCAACTGGCAATAAACGTAAAGAACTAACTAGGATTTTGGCTGAGCACAGCCAAAATCCCAACATTATTCTTTGGGAAAAAAAATCGTTATCCGCAACGCAACTCAAAAAATTTCCCAAGGCTCGAGTCCAAGAGTATAAAATTGCAAAACAGCTGTTTGTCTGGCTTGACTCCTTATCCCCCCAAACTGACAAGTCGCGACTAATCAAGCTATTTCACCAGGTTTCTGATCAAGAAAGTAGTGAGCTAGGATTTTTGATGCTGGCGCGCCAGCTGCGGCTATTAATCCAAACTAAAGAGGGGATCAAGCCGCCAGCTGGCGCGCCATTCATGATCACCAAACTGCGTCGTCAAACTTCGTTTTTTACCATGCCTCAGCTACTCAAACTCCATGCTCAGTTACTGGACATTGACGTTCGCCAGAAGACCGGTCAAGCTCATCTTGATCTACAAGCTGAGCTTGACCTTTGGCTAATGCAGTTGTAAATTGATATTGCTTAATTTGTCATACAAAGTATGACACATAGACATAATAATTAATTCAAAAAGGAGCTTATGCCCACAAATCCTGAAATTTTCAGAGCTTATGATATTCGAGGTATCTATCCTACTGAACTGGATGAAACTACCGCATATGATTTAGGTAAAGCATTTGCTAAGCTGATCGTTGAGGAAACAAAAAATTCGACACCAAAGATTGTTGTATCGCAAGATATGAGACTGTCTTCTCCACAGCTAACAAAATCTTTAATTGAAGGGCTGGTTGACAGCGGCGTCACGGTAATTAATATTGGTTTGGCCAGCACCCCCACTATGTACTTTGCCACAGCTTTCTTCAATTATGACGGAGGAATTCAGGTCTCTGCCTCACACAATCCCGCCAATCACAACGGCTTCAAGCTGGTTAGGTCCAGAGCAACGACAGTCAACGAAAACAACGGCATCTTTACGCTTCGTAAGTGGGTTAAAGATAAAGAAGGCCCTACTTCAGTTACAAAAAAAGGTGTAGTTATTGAAAAAAATGATGTGCTAAGTCACTTAGTCAGCGAACAGACAAAAGATCTAAACGCAGACAAAATCAAGAAATTTAAGATTGCAATCGATGTAGCCAACTCCATGGGAGCTATAGACCTGAGTCCTTTAATAAGCATGCTTCCATGTCAAATTGAAAAAATTAATTTCAATCTTGATGGTAGTTTCCCAGCTCACGAAGCTGATCCACTTAAAGATGAAAATATCCAGCAGCTTAAACAACAAGTGCTTAAAACTAAAGCCGATTTAGGCATAGCCACTGATGGAGATAATGATCGGGTTTTCATCGTCATGGAAAATGGACAAACCTTGCCCCCAGAAATTTTACGCGGCATCCTAGCGCAGATTGTCTTAGAAAAACACCCAAACGCTTCAATTGGATATGATGTTAGGCCAGGTAAAGCAACAGTTGACATGATTAACGAGGCTGGAGGTAAACCGTTCATCACCAAGGTCGGGCATTCGCTGATTAAAGCTGAGATGATTGCTCATGACTCGCCGTTCTCAGGCGAGTCATCTGGTCACTTTTTTTATAAATTTCCGTACGGTTCATTTGAAGCACCGGTCAAGATGCTCTCAGATTTCATTAGCTGGTTGAGTAAACATAGCCAGCCCCTATCACAAATAGTTAAGCCTTATCAGAAGTATTTTCACTCAGGTGAGATCAATTCCGAAGTAAAAGACAAAGAGGCAGTGTTTAATCGCCTAAAAACCAAATATCAGAACGCCCCAAAGCAAAGTGATCTAGATGGACTGTATTTTGAGTATCCAGATTTTTGGTTTAACGTCCGCGCCAGCAACACCGAACCCAAAATCCGTCTCAACCTTGAAGCAGTGTCAAAAGAGGTGATGGAGCAAAAACGCGACGAAGTGTTGACATTAATTAGACAATGATATTTAAAACCACACAACCCACCACTGCTCTCGCCATCAAACTCGCCAGGGTGGGTGGGACGATGGCCAAAAAAGCATTCCTCGATCACAACGTGGCTAGCCAGCATAAAGCCGATGGTTCATACCTGACCAAACACGATGCCGAAATCGAGCAATTCATCCGCCATGAGATAAAAAAACAGTTTCCTGATCATTCTATTCATGGCGAAGAGCTGGCGGACTCAGATAACGATGGTCAATATACCTGGCTAATTGACCCCATTGAAGGCACAACGAACTTCGTTAGCGGTATATCTTACTTTTGTACTATGATCGCGATTATCCAAGACAATCAAGTCGTCTCAGCCGTAATTCACAACCCGTTTTCACAAAATACCATTTGGGCAGAGCGGGGTAGTGGAGCCTACGTCAACGACGCCATACTTACTGCCAAGCGCTTTGATTCCTTAAGTCAATGTACTTTAATTTTGGACTCGGGTAGAAATCCTCTTAAAAGACAATTGGCTGGAAGTTACTTGGCAAAAAACTGCAACCTTTATCGTAGTTTCCGACACTATGGCAGTGTAGAAAGTCCTGCCGATTTTATTGCCTCACACCAACCACTAACTACTTTGATTTTAGGGATTAAAGATTACGATATTGCCGCTCTTAGCCTGATTCTGACAGAATCAGGCTGCAAGGTTTTTGATCTCGAAGGTCACCCGTGGCAACTTGATAAGGTCACTGACTTCATTGCCTGTAGTCCAGGACTAGAAAAACAATTATTGGACACTTTGTAATAATAAAAATAAAGGAACCTATGCCAAAAGTAGATTTAAACTCCAGGACCAGCATTGCTCAATTAGACAAAAGCAACTTGCTCGGCTCGATCGAGGCGCTAGATAAGCAGATCGAGCATGCTTGGGCAGATACGAGAAAAATCTCGGTCAAACTTGACGCACCGATTGAAAACGTGGTCGTATCAGGGATGGGTGGTTCAGCCTTGGGGGCTGATGTGATCAAAAGCGTGTTTAAGGATCAGCTCAAAGTACCGTTTGAAATTGTCCGAGATTACACTTTACCGCATTACGTTGGGAAAAATACTCTGGTGCTTCTGTCAAGTTATTCAGGTAATACTGAGGAAACTTTGGCTTGTGGGGAAGAGGCGCGCCAGAAAGGCGCGCAAGTCTTGGCTATCACGGCTGGGGGTGAATTAGCAAAATTAGCTCAAGCCAATCACTGGCCATTCTACTTAATTGATCCAACTCACAACCCATCTGGTCAACCCCGCATGGCTATTGGTTACTCAATTTTCGGCACCATTGGCTTGCTGGAAAAAGCTGGTGTCATCCAGCTAGATCAAGAAGCTATTGACCAGACAACCGATATCATCAGACAACAAGTTCGAGCCTGTGCGGTAGAAGTTACATCAGAGCTTAACCCCGCCAAAATGCTGGCATACCAACTGGTTGACAAACAAGCGGTACTGATTGCGCCGGACTTTCTGGCCGGCGCCGCCCATACCGCCACCAATCAAGGCAATGAGAATGCCAAAACTTTGACAACGTACCATTTAATTCCTGAGTTTAATCATCATCTCTTGGAGGCTCTGAGTTTTCCTGATACGCTCAAAAGTACTCATCTCTTCGTCCTCCTACACTCAAAGCTGGCTCATCCCAGTAATCAAGTGCGAATCAGATTAACAGAGCAGAGCATTGCCA
>CAZZBW010000034.1:0-6060 GCA_964653045.1 uncultured Pseudomonadales bacterium
AGTCGCCCATGCAATTTATTAACAATAGTTTTCCGAAAAGTATGTGCGACTAACATTCCCTGCATATTTTGCAAAAATAGTGTATAATTCCTCAAGTAGTTATTTCCGCAGCGTCAATTATTGAGCAATAAAGCTATGTATTCACCCAAATTCAGTATTACCAACAATTTACTGACTTACATTTCTAGAATTGAGAGCGCGAAAGCGATCATTAATCACTCACCGCTGGTGCCAGCGTGGGAGGCGCGCTTCCGGAGTGATGCCCTCACCAAGTCAGTTCACTTTGGTACCAAAATTGAGGGTAATGAGTTGAGTGCCGAGCAAGCAGATAAAGTGGTCAAGTTGGAAAATGTCTCTGACACTAAGCAAATCATGGTCAAGACAGGGATTATGGCTCGTGAAAGAGACATTCAAGAGGTCTTGAACTATCGCAACGTTCTGGCTTGGATTGATGAGCAGTCCCATTTGAGCCAGGATCAAGTATTCAGCGAACACACCTTGATGAGCTTGCACCGTCTCACAACCCAAGGATTGATTGATCAAGCCTATGTGGCTGCTTATCGCGATAAACAAGTAATCGTGCAGAGCGCGTCAGAAGGTGGAGTAGTGTTTCGTCCTCCTGTGGCGGTGGAGGTGCCATACCTGATTGAAGACTTTTTCAGTTGGGGAAAGGGTCAAGCAGCTTCAGGAATGCACCCGGTTTTACGTGCTGCGATCACTCATTACCAATTGGTTTACATTCATCCATTTATTGAAGGTAACGGTCGGACTGCGCGTGGGTTGGCAACGCTGCTTTTATACACTTTAGATTATGATTTTAAGCGGTTCTTTTCTCTGGAACAGTACTTTGATAATGATGTTGAGGGATATTATCAAGCTTTGCTCTCAGTACAGCAATCAGCTGATGCTGATATGACCTATTGGCTCGAATACTTTTGTTACGGTGTGGCGCTGGAGATTGATAAGATCCAGCGCCAAGTTGAACGTTTGTCAAAAGACCTGAAACTGAAAAAACAGTTAGGGAAGCAAGTGGCGCTCTCCGAGCGCCAAATCATTCTTCTCGAGCTTTTTCAGCAAAAGGATGAGTTGACTTCTGGGGATGCTCAAGAAGTTTTACCCCACATCTCTGTTGATACGATTCTGCGTGATCTAAAGGATCTAATGGAAAAAGGCGTGATTGAAAAACAAGGTGTGACCAAGGGCGTGACATATCGGTTGAAGGAGTAAGTCAGACCTTTCTTTTCTTTGTCAACTTTATGGGATGTGTGGGATAATATATTCATGGAGTTTAAAGATTTTGCTCGAGTATTGAAAAAACTCGAAGTTACTGGTTCGCGGTTGGCGATGACAGAGCAGTTGGCCGAGTTGTTTCAGCAATTAGAATTAGACGAAGTGCTGCCAGTTTGCTACTTACTTCAAGGGCGACTGGTACCGGCGTACCAGTCGCTCGAGTTTCAACTCAGTGCCAAGATGGTGTTGCGGGCGTTATCCCAATTGATTAGTAGTGGAAAAAATGCAACGCAAACTGATTTATTTGGCGTAAGTGATTCAACAGAGCTGTTAAGTGACGAAGTTCAAATGCTGTTTAAACAGTTAGGTGACGTTGGTTTAGTAGCGGAAAAGGTGAGGGGGACGTCCCCCGATTTCGCTCAGGGTGACAACGTTATTCAACCAACCATTTTAAGTGTTTACCAGCAACTAGTTGAAATAGCCAAAGAAAGCGGCGAAGGTTCACAGCAACGCAAACTGAACAAGTTGGTTAGTTTATTTAGCGCGATGGACGGTTTGGGCGCGCGCTACTGCGCGCGCATCGTGGTGGGCAAGCTCCGCCTTGGTTTTAGCACCATGACCATGCTCGATGCTTTGAGTTGGGTCGCTGCCAAAGATAAATCTTTCACGCAATCACTGGAGCAAGCTTACCAGAACAAAGCTGATATTGGGTTACTTGCTCAAGAGTTTTTGCAGATGGTCAACGAAGGGACCGAACTAACAACAATTAAGCAAATTTTATTAAACTTGCCCGTGAGTTTGGGTGTGCCAGTCGTTCCGGCACTTTGTCAAAGATTAAATACATCGACTGAAATCATTACTAAGCTTGGTCGAGTAATTGCCGAACCAAAGTATGACGGCTTGCGTTTGCAGATTCACATCAATAAATCTGATGGGCAACAAAAAATCATGGCTTTTTCTCGGTCGTTAGAAAACATGACCGCAATGTTTCCCGAGTTAGAACAGTTGGCTGATTCGTTACACTGCCAATCATGCATTCTTGACTCTGAGGCAATTGGGGTTGATCCGAATACTGGAAAGCTGCGACCTTTTCAAGAAACCATCACCCGCAAACGCAAACACGAAGTGGGGGAAAGAGCGAAAGACGTGCCGATCAAGTTTTTTGTGTTTGACGTTTTATTTATTGATGGAAAATCAATTATTGACGAGCCGTTACTTGAGCGTAAGCAGCAGTTAGTACAGATCTTACCCAAGACACAAGTAGCTGAGCCAGTGGAGTACATCCAGACTGAAAATCCAGCTGAGCTTCACCAATTTCACGAAACGATGTTGGCACAAGGCCTCGAAGGAGCGGTGATGAAAAAACATGATTCAGAGTATCAGGGTGGGAGGAAGGGTTGGCGGTGGGTGAAAATTAAGGAAGCCGAGGGATCAAAAGGCAAGCTTAACGACACATTAGACTTGTTAATCATGGGTTACTACTTGGGCAAGGGAAAGCGCGCCCAGTTTGGACTGGGCGCGATCCTTGTTGGAGTACTAGACGAAACAACCCAACAAATTTTAAGTATTTCCAAAATCGGTACGGGGATGAGTGAGGCGCAGTTAACTGAGTTTAAACAGCAGTTCCAGCCGATTGAAACAAAAGATCGGCCAAATTTATATCAACTAGTGGATAAGACGTTGACTCCGGATTTTTGGTTAGAACCAGAAGTAGTAGTCGAGATCGCCGCTGATGAGATCACCACTTCGCCCGCGCATCGCGCGGGCGTAGCTTTGCGTTTTCCTCGATTGATCAAAATTCGTACTGATAAAGACTGGCAGAGTATCACCACTTTGTCAGAACTAAAGAATTTTTCTCGTCGTTAAGTTGCTAGAATGAGAGTTGGAAATAAATTAATAATGAAAATTAGTGGAATTTTACCAGCATTTAACGAAGCCAAGAGAATTAACAATGTACTGCAAGTTGTAGTACAGGTGCCGTCAGTGGAAGAGATCATCGTCATCGACGATGGCTCCACTGACGGCACTCTAGCTGCTATTACCCCTCATCCCAAGATCAAAACCATCTCTCTCCCACAAAACGTGGGTAAAACCTGGGCAGTGGTAGCTGGGGTAAAACAAGCAAAAAATGAACACTTACTACTACTTGATGCCGATTTGTGTGGTTTGGTGGTCGAGCACATTGAAAATTTAATCGAAAGTTTTCAGCCAAAAACAAAAATGGCGATTTTGGATTACGGTTCACAAGAATTTGTTTTACGACACATAATCAAGTCATTTCCAGCTTTGTCCGGTGTGCGTTTGTTGACAAAAGAGAGATTTTTTCAGGTACCATTTCAAAAATCAGATAGATTTGAGTTGGAAAACAGAATCAACCGGTTTTTTATCAAAAAAAAATGGCAAATTAAAATTGTGCCCGGAGCGACAGTTTTCACGCCTCATAAATATGTCAAGTATGGGATGATACGGGGAACGTGGCTTGGTTTTTGGGCGCTCAAAGAAATCATTTTTAGCAATGGTTATTGGGGAGCAGTACCAACTTTTTGGGAGTGGCGCTGCCTAGCCAAGCTCAATTCAAGGGTTTAAGCGTTTCTAGAATTTGCATTATTTTATCTTTTTGTTGTTGAGTGAAATGAGTAATTTTTTCACCAAGTTTTTTGGCTAGTTGTTCTTTCGATTTGGCTTGATAATGTTGCCCGCCCAACATCACATAGCCGTAATCTTCGGTCAGCTCTTCTTTAAAGATCGAGTTGATGAAGACATTCGCTTGAATCCAACCACTTTTAAGCAGCCCATCTTTACGCTGGCGTCTCAGGCTAATCGTGAATTGGGGATCGCTCAAAACTTCAAATTGGTAACCGTCTTTGATTAGGGCTCTCACCAAATTATGATCCTCGCCCAAGACAAGATGCTCTTTGAAACGATATTTCTGTGCCAAGTTTCTTTTCAACCCCAGCATTCCTCCCCAGGCGAAATTGGGGCCAATCTTATTTTGTGCTACTATCAGTACGTTGAGGGCACGCACTAGAGTTTGATAGGCGCGGGTGTTTTTTTCTGGAAGCACCATTGTGGTGAATAAATCCATTTTCCCAAGCTTGCTGATTTGGTAGCAAATGCCTTGTAAAAAATACTTGGGTAAACGATCGTCCGCGTCCATATAGATTACCCACTTACCCTGGGCTTTTTTGGCGCCAAAATTGCGTTGGTGGGCGACATTGCGCTTTTTGACTGTGTAAGTGGTGAGATTGAGTTTGCCGGCAAACTTGCCGGCAAACTCAATGGTCTTATCTTCTGACTCTCCGTCAATATGTATTACTTCAATATTGCTGAGAGGGTAGGTTTGTTTGCTCAGATCATTGAGTAGTTTTGGTAAGTACTTTTCTTCGTTAAGTGTAGGGATAATGATCGAAAAAAACGGTCTTGAAGTTTTTGTAGTCATAGGTAGTATGATTATAAGGTATAGTTCAGCAGATAACATTGATGTAGTTTTTAATATATGAAATTAGTCGTTGGCTTGGGGAATCCGGGCAATAATTATCAGCACACTAGGCATAATGCTGGGTTTATGCTACTTGATTTACTCGCAGTAGAGTTGGGTGTGGTGTGGAATGAGAGAAAAATATTACAGGTGTTGCACGCAGAGGTTGGAAGCGGAGAAAACAAATTAATCCTACTCAAACCACAAGGCTTCATGAATCACTCGGGTCAAGTAATAGGGCGGTTTTGGCGCAAAACCGCCCCAATTTCACTCGAAAATCTTTTTATTGCTCACGATGATCTCGATTTACCCCTCGGTGAGTATAAGCTCCAGTTTGGTAAAGGTCCTCACGAGCACAACGGCTTGCTCTCAATTTATCAAAACCTTGGCACAAAGGATTTTTGGCATGTGCGAATTGGGGTCGATGCTCGCGCCGGTCGGCGCGAGCTAGCTGGACACCAATACTTGCTTCAGCCGTTTCCTCCAGATGAAAAGTTAGTGCTTGATCAAACACTTATCCGAGTCTTAACTGAGCTCAAAAACCAGGTACAATGGTAAATTATGCCCTTGTTGCGTGAGTCGTATTTGCATTTGTCCAGCCTCGGTATAGGTCACACTGTAAATCTACGCTGGCTGTATCTCAATCGGGTTCTCAGAGATCTGTCTAACAAGCTGGTTTATTTTTTCTTGCCCATTTTTTTGTATCAACTTGGTCAAGAACACTTAGCCCAGTGGCTACATCTCGACAGTGTTAAAGCTGGCTTTCTGATGATTATCGCTTATTTTTTGATAGTTCGACCGATCAATGCAGCACTAGTGATTCCTCTGGGACGATTGGTAAATAAAATTGGATACAGTCAAGCATTAGCCCAATCTTATTTTTTTAAAGCAGTTAGTTTTGTGTTTATGTATTTGAGTGTGGAGCACCCTGGATTTATTCTGGTCGCTGGTTTTTTTGACGGAATGCAGGGAGCGATGTTTTGGCCCAATTATCAAGCTATTTTAAGTAAACAGTCTGATGTTGATTCAATGGGTAAAGACTTGGGATTACTGCATTTTATTTTACAATTTGTGGCGGCAATTTCTCCGGCTTTGGCCGGTTTGCTGGTTTTCTATTTTGGTTTTGATGCCCTATTCTTGGTTGGGGTTATGGTGTCATTGATGGGCTTAATCACGGCCTTGATGATGGATCTGCCCAGAGAAAGAGACCAAATTAGTTTTCGCGAGTTTCGCCGCTGGGCCAAGGAAAGAAAGTACATAAAATTTGGGTTGGCCGTCGGCGCGCGCTACGTCACCGACGTAGCGCTATTTCTCTGGCCGTTGTACCTATTTATTCTACTCAAGGCGGTAGA
>CAZZBW010000035.1:0-5709 GCA_964653045.1 uncultured Pseudomonadales bacterium
CTGACCTGCTTTCACAGTTTACCTTTCCATTCCGGAAAGTATCGTGCCTAAAACAATCCGCATCAAACATCGGCTTTGAGTTGAGTAGATAAGACTTATGTTATAATCACGTTTCGTATAAATGGTTACTTGGTTGGTGGGGCTTTTTGGAGCGCTGCTGGCACAAGGCTGTCAAGAAAGGACGGATACCATGGCTTTAACTAAAAACCAAAAAGCCCAAATTATTAAAGATTACCAACTGTTCGAGGGTGACACTGGCTCACCTGAGGTGCAGGTGGCACTGCTAACTGCGTCAATTCAAGAATTGACAGAGCACTTGGGTAAACACAAAAAAGATAACCACTCGCGCCGAGGCTTGCTCAAACAGGTGGCAAAGCGACGTCGATTGCTCAATTTCCTGCGCTCTCACGACGAGGCGCGTTATCGCAAACTAATCGACAGGTTAGGATTAAGCAAATAGCCTTAAACCGATATTTTTGGTATACTTGACGGTATGAATGTGCAAGTTATTACCAATAAAACCAGCGATATTCTTAGAGCTTATGGTGTCAAAAAAGCCGCACTTTTTGGATCGTATGCTCGAAATGAAGCTTTAGAAACCAGCGATTTAGATATTTTGGTTGATTTATCTTCGGGGATGAGTTTATTGGATTTTATTGGACTCAAACAAGACCTTGAAGAGGCTTTAAATAAAAAGGTTGATCTAGTTCAATACAAACAAGTTAAACCTGTTCTTGCGGATTATATCTTTAAAGACGAAAAAGTTTTTTATCAAGCATGAAGAAAATCCCGAATCCATATATCGACGATATAAAAAAATCAATTGAGATAATTGAGAGGTATACTTCAGTGGCAAATGTTGACAAGGATAAGTTTTTCTCTGACATAGAAAAACAAGACGCAGTAATCAGAAGGTTGGAAATAATTGGTGAAGCAGCAAAAAGACTGGAAACTTCATTTAAAAATGAGTATGCAAATATCCCTTGGAAAAAAATGTCAGGATTGAGGGATGTGTTAATTCACGATTACGATGAAGTTGATCTAGAAATGATTTGGCGCGTGATAGCAAACGACATCCCCGAGCTCAAAAAAGCTCTAGAACTAATTTAATTATTTTTTCAGTGGCACGAGCTTAGACTCGCCGTCGAGGTTGAGGACGTTGACGATATCAGCGGTGCTGGGGATGATGTACTTGGTGGCGCCGTCGCCCAGGACTTTTTCTGAAACTTCCAGGCGCTTGAGACGCTCAGCACGATCAGTGAAGTTATTTTCTGCTGAAACTGCTACCTGCTTGATAGCGTTGGCTTGAGCTTCGGCACGGAGCTTGACTGCTTGCGCCTCACCCTCTGCCTGGAGAATAGAAGCTTCGCGCATACCTTGAGCTTCAAGGATGCGCGCGCGTTTCTCCCGCTCAGCCTTCATTTGCCGGCTCATCGCTTCGGTAATGTCTTGGGGTGGGTCGATTTTCTGCAGTTCCACTTTGGTAACTTTGACTCCCCAAGGATTAGTGGCTTCGTCCAACACTTGTCTGAGGCTAGCGTTGATATGGTCGCGGGCGGTCAAAGTCTCGTCTAGCTGTTTGTCACCAATCAAGTTTCTCAAGTTAGTTTGCGCTAAGGTGGTGGCGGCAATGTTAAAGTTCTCGATCTCAAACTCAGCTTTGACTGGATCAACTACCTTGTAATAAATCACTGCGTCGACTGTTACGCCCACGTTATCTTTGGTGATCACTTGTTGAGGTAAAACGCTCATTACCTGTTCGCGCATATCCACGGTAATCAACTGGTCAATATACGGAATGATAATATTCAATCCTGAATCGACTGTGGCGTGGTATTTACCCAAGCGAATTACCAAGCCTTTTTCATAAGGTTTGACAATCCTGATTCCGGCCACGAGGGTGGTCAGGGCGATCACAAATAAAATTATGAGCATGCTGCTGGTAAACATTATTTATTTCCTTTCATACTAGTTAACATTGTTACTTTTTGGTTGTACCGAACAATTGTGTTTTTAAAGCACTCATTAAGATCTATGTTATATCTGTTAGCGATATCAATTAGCGAGAAGAGAACATCACCAAGCTCTTCACTAACATTTGTGTGGTCAGCTAAGGCTTGAGCGCCGGATCCAGCTTTTCGTTCGCCACTTGCAACTGTAATTGATTCTCCCAGCTCTCCCACTTCTTCTACTAAATGACAATAAGCAGCGTAATTGCTCCAGCCAAAGTTATTCTTTTTTACCCATTCAGCGATAATCTTTTGAAGTTCACTCAAAGTAATATTTGTCATTATTTTTTTATTTCCACGACTAAGGTGATGCCCTCCAAACCAGTCACAACGACTTTAGTACCAGACTTAATTTCCTGATTAGCTGAGGCGCGCCACTGCTCGTCGCCTAATTGTACTAATCCAGGATTTGTTGGAGAAACGCTTTTTATCACCGTGGCAGTGGCGCCAATCAGTTTGTCTGTGTTTAGCTTGTCCCAAGTTTTCTTACTCAATTTGCTCCTGAGGAGTTTTCTCCCCAAAAAGAAATAACCCAAAGCCAGAATTATGGTGAAGATGCATGCAACCGATAGGTCGGGGGCAACTAAACCACTGAAAAACAAAATTAGCCCAATGACCAACAAATCAAATCCAGTTTGTACTCCTACATAAAGCTCAAGCAAAATTAAAATTAAACCTATAATCGCTAAAATTTGTTGTGGCGCGATATCGAGCATTGTTACTCAAGGATTATACCACCATACCAAGCTTTGTAACCCATCGCATTCCTGAAAGTATTTGTGTGTCTCGCTAGAACCTTTCAATTCCTGAAAGTTAAAATGTGTCGGGATACATATTACGTTTTTAATAGGTTTCTGCGGTCTTATTTATGCCTTGATTAAGATTTACTGGTGGAAAAACTGGGTATATTAGATCGCCAACCTGCTTTTTGGTCAAAAATTTCTTTATATAAACATATATATACGAATTTATATAAAGAAACAGTGTGACAAAAGGGTTGACCAAACATTGTTATCTCGCGACTTTTCTGGGAGTTTGAATATGCAAAAATCATCATAAATATATAGCATATAAGTTATATGAACAATACTTCTTTCACTAGCTGGAAAAAGAGTTTCTTGCGCCAAAATCCAAAAGTTAATTCTGAGTATCAAAAACTCGCTCCAGAAATGGCGCTGGTGAAGTCGATGATCGCCGCCAGGATTAAGCAACAGCTTACCCAGGCTCAGTTGGCAGATAAAATTGGCACAAAACAGTCGGTAATTTCGCGTGTCGAATCTGGTAGAGCCAATCCCTCGCTCAACTTTCTGAAAAAAGTTGCGGCAGGGCTTGAATGCCAGCTGGAAGTGAAGTTTTTCTGAAGCTCATTTTTCTCCGTGGTATAATCTTTTTTAGTAAAATTAAGCCAAAAATGAAAAATTGGTTGAAGCAGTAAGAGGATTCAAGAGAGAAGAGTCAACAGCTCTTTTCTCAGGGAATACTCACCTTCAACCAGTGTGAATTGGCACGAAAGAAGGTAGGTATGTTTCCAAAATACCCCAAAGTTTTTAGTAAATCGATAGAAGTTGGTGGCAAGACCATCAAGCTGGAAATCGGCAAGTTCAGTGAGCAAACTGCAGGTGCAGTGTTGGTTACGTGCGGTGAGACTGTGGTGCACACCACGGTAGCGCTGGGCCGGCCGACCAACTTGGATTATTTTCCGCTCTCGGTTGAGTTTGCGGAAAAATTGTATGCCGCTGGCATGATTAAGGGTTCACGTTGGGTCAAACGTGACGGCCGGCCGCTCGATGACGTGATTCTTAAAGCCCGGGTGATCGATCGCTCACTTCGACCACTTTTTCCTGATGGGATCAAGAATGAGGTTCAGGTCATCAACACCGTTTTCTCCTATGACGGTGAGAATGATCCAGATATGTTAGGTTTGCTCGGTAGTGCGATTGCAGTGGCAATTTCCGAGATTCCGTTTGATGGACCAATGGCGGGATTACGCGTTGGATATAACAAGGAGAGCCAAACTTTTCTTTTCAACCCAACTGATACTGAGTTAGAGACCAGCGAGTTGGACTTAATTGTGTCTGGATCTGGGCAGAGCATCGTGATGGTGGAAGCTGGAGCCAAAGAAGTCGCGGAGGACATATTGATTGAGGCTTTGACTCAGGCTCAAGCTCAACTGGGCAAGATTTGTCAGGTGATCGAAGAAGTAGTGGCCGCTGTCGGTAAACCTAAAGCTGAGTTGGTGGTGGTTAACGAAGCCAGAGTCAAGGAGTTGGAAAAAGTGGCTAAATTTTTAGATAAAAATCACGCGAAACAAGTCAGCGAAATTTTGACCAAAGAAGCAGTGCTTGAGCCAGTGAGTGAGCTGATTGCAGAGTTAGTTAAAGAAGCTTCTTCGAGCCTTAATAAGGATACTGATGAAAAAGAGCTTATTAGTGACGGAATGATTAAAGAGGCTTTGTATAAATTAATGAAGACTGAAGCTCGAGAGATGATTGTTGAGAAAAAGAAGCGTCCCGATGGCAGGAAGGTCGATGAGATAAGACCAATCTGGTGCGAGGTAGATTTATTTCCTCGCACCCATGGTAGCGCCATGTTTAAACGTGGCGCAACTCAGGCAGTCACGGTGACCACTCTGGGTAGTCCAACGCTTGGTCAGAACATCGAAAGCATTGAAGGTATGGAAGTACGACGCTACATGCATCACTACAACATGCCTCCCTATGCTAGTGGTGAAGCCGGCAGGTTTGGTTTCCCCAAACGCCGCGAGATTGGTCATGGAGCATTGGCAGAACGTGCACTAATCCCAGTATTACCAGATCAGGAGAAGTTTCCTTACGCCATTCTTGTAGTTTCTGAGATTTTGAGCTCAAACGGCTCAACTTCTCAAGCTTCGGTCTGTGGCTCGACTTTGTCGCTAATGGCGGCGGGTGTACCAATTACAAGGCCAGTAGCTGGGATCGCCATGGGTCTGATGAGTGATGGCGAGAAGTATGTCGTATTATCCGACATTCAAGGTTTGGAAGATCACATCGGTGATATGGACTTCAAAGTGGCTGGAACGAGCCAAGGAGTGACAGCCCTGCAAATGGATATCAAACTCAAAGGTTTGTCCCGGAAAATTCTTGAAGAAGCATTGGCCCAGGCTCAGGTAGGCAGACTGGCAATTTTGGAAAAAATGCTGGCTTGTATTGCTGAGCCGAGGAAAGAGATTTCTCAGTATGCACCCAAGATTTTCCAAGTAACCATTCCTGCTGAAAAAATTGGTGAGCTGATTGGCCCTGGAGGCAAGATGATCAAGAGCATTATTGAGAAGACTGGTGCTGAGATCAATGTCGATGAGGATGAGGAGCTGAAAGTCGGTTTGGTCACAATTTCTTCAGCTGACCAGAAAGCCATCGATCATGCCGCTGAGATAATTACGGGCATGACTAGAGTAGTCAATATTGGTGACGAGTTTGATGGCACTGTAACTCGGGTAGAGGATTACGGTATCTTTGCCGAGTACTTGCCCAACCGCGAAGGTTTGGTTCATGTTTCAAATATGGCAGTCGAGTTTGTCGCTGATCCTGGTGAGTTATATAAAATTGGCGATGCAGTGCACGTCAGAATTCGCGAGATCAAAGAAGACGGCAAAATTGGTCTGTCATTGCTCACGGAGGAACAGGAGCAGGAAGCCAGGGAAAAAGGCGGAGGTGACCGCAAT
>CAZZBW010000036.1:0-5217 GCA_964653045.1 uncultured Pseudomonadales bacterium
CGACCTACTTTCACAGCTTACCTTTCCATTCCGGAAAGTATCGTGCCTAAAACAGACTACACGATTATAATCTTCTTTGATTATATGTTGATTACCCACTCGCAACTACTCAAAGCATATTACATGTGTCGGAAAAACAAGCGACAGACAATCAACGCACTCAAATTTGAGTATAATTTAGAACGGAATCTTTCCGCTCTCTTCGAATCTCTCCAAAACCGTACGTATCAACCCGGGCGCTCGATCTGTTTTATCGTATCTGATCCTAAAATCAGAGAAGTTTTCGCCGCTTCATTTGCCGACCGTGTTGTTCACCATTTGTTAATTGACCAAATCGAACCTCACTGGGAAAAACATGTGTTTATCGATGATACCTACGCTTGTCGTAAAGGGCGTGGACATCATTTCGGAGCAAAGCGCGTCTGGAAAATGGTGAAAAATAACCGATATTATGGTCAATTTGATATCAGCAACTTTTTTGCGAAAATTAATAAAACTATTTTGTACGATTTGATCGAAGCAGAGATATCAACCATTTCTAAACCACGCGTCTGGAAAGATGAAGTTTTATATCTAACCAATGCTATCGTCTTTAATGATCCTACCAGCTATTACGTATACAAAGGCGATATGGCTTTAATACAATTATTGCCAAAAGGTAAATCATTATTTGAACAACCGCCAAATACGGGTTTGCCAATCGGTAATCTGACTAGCCAGTTTTATGCTAATGTTTATCTGAATGAATTGGACCAGTTTGTCATCAACACTCTTCAGATAAATAACTATGCTCGTTACATGGATGATTTCGTCCTGTTTGCCAATGACCAATCAACCATAATCCAAGCCAGAAATCAAATCATCAGTTTTTTACATCAGCACCTCCGCCTTGAATTAAATCCACGCAAACAAAAGATTCAGCCAAGTTGCCATGGCTTAGACTTTGTTGGATATTTTCTTAAACCCCAAAGCATATACTCGCGCCGAAATGTGGTTAAAACCGTGAAGAAAAGCCTGCATGCTCAAAAACAGATCACTCAACACTCCGTAAGCTCAAAACTCGATTATTCCAAACAACTTAACAACATTTGTGCCAGCCTAAATTCGTATTATGGTCACTTTGGTAAGGCTCAGACATTTACGTTGCGCCAGCATCTTTATCATCGCCATCTTCCCCAAACTCTCCAACAGCAAATTATCCCAGCCAATCAAAGTTACTCTCATCTGAAAATCAAACCTGCTTTTTCCAGCCACCAATCATCCGCCCAATTTCGTTCAAATATTCATCAATTTGTGCCACCTGCCCCAGAGAAATTAGCTGTAATTCAGCCAAGAATCTAATTCTGAGCCTGAAACAACTATGTGTTAATGACATTTGATCAATTGTGCAGATTTTGCGCTCTCGATCTTGACGTAAGTTACCACATGACTGAGCAGTAACGAACAGGTCGATCAAGCGCCAATTTTGATCAACGATTTCTTGACCAAGAGTGTACTTGTACTCTCTGGGTAGGTGATGCGTTATTTGATAGAGTAATTTCTGCAACAATGTTAATTTTAAGTAGAGAGGCAAATGTTGGTAAAACATTGATCCGGTATTTAAAGTCCTAACGGACACACCTAACTGAGTTCTCCGTGTTCGGCTTATTGTCGTTGTTGGCGTTGCCGTTTGATAAGTTCACGTTCCAAGCATTGTTCGTATAATCCGAGTTGGTAGTAGCCGACCAGTAATTGCGACTGGCATTAAATTTTTGCCTCTATTTTCTCTGTTCCACCTTGCGGCGGAGCGGGCAAAACGTCTTTAAATAGTTAGACTCGCTCTCCTGAACTCCAAGCCAACTGACCGAGCTCAAAAGATTCTGGCCTCTCTACACTGAATATTGTACCAATCAAAATTTCAAAAATCAAAATTCAAAAAGACCTAACGGACACACCTAACTGAGTCCTCCGTGCCCGGCTTATTGCCGTTGCCGGCGTGGCCGGGTGATAAGGCCACGTTCCAAGCATTGCGCGTATAATCCGAGTTGGTAGTCGCCGACCAGTAACCGCGACTGCTCTGGGTTAGTCCGCCCGCCGCCCCATCAATATAGGCTAGCATAAGTTCCTTTTGGGTGGGCAGTCGCCAGCCACCATCATCATAATCCTCACAGCCAGTCAGATCCTCGCCAGTATTTTTGACACAAATACAATCGACGTCTAAATGATTTGAGCAGCTTCCATCTCCGCCCAAGCCATTATTCGTCTTACAGTTATTCGCCCAAAACCAGTCCGAAGAGCCACCACCATCATAGATCATCGGGCTCCAAACTAGACCAGAATTCTCGTCTCGGGCTTCAGCCACAGTACTGTCCGTGCCACAGTATTGATTTACTTCATTACAGGCTGTCCAAGTAGCTGAGTAAGAGTCAACTGGCATCGAGCTGCCACCATTGTAGTCATCCACCCCACCGAGTGCTTGGGTAAAATCATCTAGATCACCAGTACCACTGCCATTATACAGATTGACCAAAGAAATGATATTGGCTGTGCCAGTCTGTGCCTCTCTTGATCCAGAATAAAAGGTCTCACCATCCTTGACTTCATCTGCAGACAGGTCGCTGGGCGGCGCCCACTCTGATGCTGATCTAATCCGATTCCAATACGCTCCCCAGTCATCCCAATCCCCGGCAGCGTCTGATCCATAAGCCAAATCATCTTTGAGATGATCGTAAATAGTTTTGATGCGTGAAGTGGTCGGCGAGTTGTCCGGCGAATCACCACTCACTTCAGCCAAAACCGAGCCACCCAACTGCCATGCAGAAAAACCAGCCAAGAATACACAACATAGCGAAATTGCCCAGAGTTTGAAGTTATTTATTCTCATATATTTTCAATATAACACAATTGAGAGCCAGCGATCAACCATCGATGAGCTGATCGGCAATGAGCTGAGGCTGGAATTGAGCTGAGAATAAATTTGCATATATTCACGATTCTTCATCAAATAGACTCCGTTCAACACTATCGGCTTTTCTTGACTCAACTTCACTTTCTAGCTCCAGCTGCTGGATGCTGGGTAGCGCTCCGCCAATAATTCCTTGAAATTCACCGTACATGTTAGCGGTGCTTTCGAGCATGCGTTGGATTTGACCCTCGCGCCGCTTCCAGATGGCAGTCAGGGAGCGGCGCTCTTTTTCCAGCTCCTGCTGCATCTGCACAAACGCCATCACCAGGTTCTCTACTCGATTTTTAAACTGGGGACCGGTCAGGTATTGATAAAGCGCGGTCATTTTTTCATCTTGTCCCTGAAGTGAATGCTTGAGTTTAGCCAACTCAATTAATTGTAAGCGCATGGTAGTCGCCAATGCCACCGCGTATTGAGGGAGACTCACCCAAACTTGTTTGACCATGCCAAAGTTGTTCAGCTCTTTTGGTAATACTTTGGTAACCAAAATCGCCACGTCAGCTTTGACCAAACCCTGATCTTTCTTCAGCTTACTCAACCACTCGTCGGAAAATTGCTTTGCATTTTTTGACTCCCAGACAATAGTAGCAATGCTTGGACCAAGCTGGGCGTTAACCCGTTGCACTAAATCAGCACCTTTGACTCCGGTGGGCACGTCATCTATTACGTCTTTGGGAAAGTTAGAGATCAACAATTCTTTCAACCCACCCTCACCCACCTCACCTTGAACTTGTTGCGATCCTTGCTCACTTTGGCGTTTCAGATCTTCAATGGTCTTACGCAAGATGTCTAATTGTTTGTCTTTTTCGGCAAGTTTTAATCCGCTCAACTCAGACTCTTGCTTTTGCGTTTGTAAGCGAATTTTTTGGCGTTCAGATTCGAGCCGACGCTCTGTTTCGAGCTCTAGTTGGCGCTCGCGCTCCTCCAGAGCGCGAGCGCGCTTTCGCAGCTCTAACTCTGCCTCTTCCGCCACTCTCAGCTGCTTCGTTTTTTCAACTAAATCCTGATTCAGCTCTTTCAGCTGAAGTTCCTGCTTCTTGCGCGCCTCTTCCTGCGCCTTCACCCACATCGTGTGCTTGGCGCTTTCCAACTGCTTGGCCACGCTCTCTTTAACGGTTTGCTCCACCTCAGCCTGCTTTTTGCGTAACTGGTTTTCTTGGTCTTCAAGCAGCTTTCTTTGATCAGCCACTTTCGCCAATGCCACTGATTCAATCTGGTGAGTCAAAGCTTGTGTCAAAGGAATGGTCTTTTGACAGTGAGGGCAAACAATCGTTTGATCAGACATAATTTGGTAACATACCACATGCACAATAGCTTGTCACGCCTGCGGCTGCAGCATTCCGGAGTTCAATAAATCTACGCGATGATCTTTGAATTTTTATCTCAGCTTCTGTCTGTCAATTTGTCTGGCAATCATCTCGCTTTTTCGTTCAAGAACTGTTTTCAGAGGATTACTAGCTACGTTTTTTGCCGCGATAATTCTACGTTGTTGATTGTGAAGTCTCGAAAGAACGTCAGCTGCTTGAGTTTTTGACCCGCTGACACTGTTTAGTTTGGGGTAAAGCATACAACAATTATAGCTTATACCTTAGTTTAAGCAGGTAGGGGTTGTTTTGTTTCGCCGACAATACAAGAGTATGCATTCTTAAAAAAATTAAGAATATAGTTAATGTCAACAGGGTGCTGTCTTCTCATTAACGCTCTTGCAGTAAACAACCCTACCAATTTCGTTTTTTGAGTAATAGTTAATTGATATATTTTTTTTCTTTTTTCTTCAGTTATCATCTCACCTTCATTTAAATTGAGAATCTCAAAAATCGACCTTAACCTAACTGGATCATAAGTAGTTTGAGAAGGAGTGTCATTTCTCTTGGCATAGATTGTGTCATCATAACCGTTAGTTACAACACTTGAGTATCGGGCGCGCATTTGTGCCAAAATATCTTCAAGTCCATGAGGAATTATCTTAATTGAAAGCCACTGAGCTAAATATATCTTTGCCCTTGCGCGTCTTTCTGCCATGGTTCGCTCACCTAAATTATCGTTAGGACGTCTGGATTCCATACTGAACATAAGATTTTTCTTTCAATGAGAAGATTGCACTGAATACGGCAATGATGAGTGGTGAGTAGCTATATACCACCCCCCATCTTCTAGCTTGACGTAGGAAAATGTGAAATCAGCTTTTGTTTCGTTTCCGTCCGCACCAACAAAATAGTAATGTCCACCAACTGTGATCACATTTTCACTTGTTTTTTGCCAAACTTGATTAT
>CAZZBW010000037.1:0-4241 GCA_964653045.1 uncultured Pseudomonadales bacterium
CATCCCAGTCCTGTAAGGATTCAGCACTATAATCCGGGGCGAGGCTGGCAGAACCAGTTTTCTGGGTTCTATCTCCATTTCCGGCATAAAAGGTTTTACCATCAGCTACATCGGCTGCAGTAGCAGTGCCATCCGGTTCCCAGGTTGCAGACTCCATAATCCGGTTCCACATACTACCCCAGTTATTACCCCAATCACCTGCATCAGTTTCTCCATAATTTGCTCCTTTAGCCACCAGCCACTCGTAGGCGGTATTGATTCTGGAGGTTGCTCCTGATTCATTAGTTCCTTCAGATTGTTCAGCAAACACACTACCGCCTATCTGCCATAAGCCAAAGATAGCCAGGAACACACTACAAAGGGTAATTAGGATGCTTTTGCGGTTAATCTTTTTCATATACTTTCTACTTTAACATGTTTGTGCGGGGGGGGCAAGGAAGGGTGAAAAAAGACAATAATATGAATGATAATCATGAATGATAATCAAAGAATTTGGAGGAAAAATCTTTAGGCGAGGATTTTTTCCAGAATTGACTGGTTTTTCTGGGAAAAATCCGAGCCAAGGTCGCCCTCAGATTCATAGACAATTTTTAGTTTGTCTTTGGGCACCAATGATTGGTAAAACTCGACTTGAGTCTTGATCAATTGAGTGGCGAGCTTCTTGGGCACTAGTGACACCCACTCAGCGCTAATCACAAAATGACCAAGGTGGTACGTCTGCTCGCCACCAGCCAGGGTGAAACAAACTCCGTTGGCGATATGGACGGCTTTTGGCCGGACCATGTGGCCCTTGACTTCGTGTTTGAGTTGCCTGGGATCGGTAAAAGGCAGAAAACCTGCATACTTTAATTTAAGTTCATCAGCCAAAAGCTCGGTGTGCTGTTGGGCAAAAGCATCTGCTTGATCGTAATCGCTTAGCTCAAACTTGGCTTTGATCCAATCGTTCTCAGCAGAGCTGGCCAAAACTAGATCGGCACCAAACAATTTCTGTAAATGAGGAACAACTTCGGCAAATCCATCTAACTTTACGCCAGCGCCGACAAAACCTAAACGACGACCAACGTTAATTTGGACACCTTCGTCACCACAAGTAATCACAAATGGCAATTTAGACGGCGATTCGGACATCAATTTTCTTCTTTCTGTATAGGCAGATTATATCACAAAAATAGCCTAGAATCAAAAAAAACGTGCTATTTCTTTGGTTGGGGAGCAGGGGCACTGGAAACCATGTGAGTGATTGAATCCAAATAAACGTGCATCTCCTGCTCAACTTTCTCCCAGTCGCCATTCGCTTCGCGAATGGCATTAAACAACAAATCCATATCGATTAATAATTGATCATCAGTCACAATCATGCGTTGTTTTGACATAGCTTATGTGTAAAGTTTACTACAATTGTTAGCGATACTCCATTGAACGCGCGGTAGTGATTAGACTCAGACTCATTCTCTTCTGTTGTGAACTGACACTGTCAACATACACGGTCACTGGGTCATCTTTTTTCAATGCACTCTGGCTATCTAACTTACTACTATGGATCAATCCGTCTACTCCAGGTTCAACATTGACAAACACACCAAATCCCTCAACTCGAGAAACTTTGCCGGTGATAGTAGTGCCAACCGGATATCTCTCCTCGATCCCTATCCAGGGATTTGCTTGGAGTTGTTTAATAGAAAGATTCAGCTTGCCAGTGCGCTCGTCTCGACCCAATACTTTTACCTCAATTTTGTCCCCAACCTGATGGTAATCCTTGGGATGATTGACCTTTTCCCACGATATTTCGGAGATGTGCACAAGACCTTCGACATGACCGTTTTCACCATCTTTGATCGGCACTTCAACCGTCACAAATAAACCAAAGTGCATGATACCTGATACTAATCCCTGATATGTTTTGCCAGCTTCGACTTGAGCCATGGCTTGTTCTTTGAACGCCAACTCTTTTTCTTCAGAGACGTGTCTCTCGGAGAAAATTAACCGGTTCTTTTCTTTGTCGACCTCAATCACTTTCACCTTGAAACGATGATCAACCAGCGCAGCAAAATCTCCCACCAGCTCCTTACCAAATTGACTGGAAGGAACAAAACCACGCACACCGTTGACTAACACGATTAATCCACCCTTATTGACCTCAATGCCCTTGGCTTCCAAGACTTTGTCGCTTTCCTGAGCTTGGATGAAGTAGTCCCACTTGGCATCAAGCGCAGCTTGACGCAAAGACAGTCCAACTTGACCTTGACCATTATTCTCACTAATCACCACTGCTTCGATCTCATCGCCTACTTTCATTTCTTCAATCAAATCTAGAGCCATGGAGAACTCGCGTTCGGCCACTACTCCATCGGTTTTAGCGCCGATATCGACGATCATTTGTTTTTTATCAATTTTGGAAATTACTCCCTTTACTGAAACCCCTTGCTTGGGGACAATCACCACTGCCTGCTTTTGGGCCAAAAGCTCGTCCATGGTCTGAATTTTTTTCTGCATAATTCTACTTGCTCCTTTCAAAGATGCGCTGTGGAGTATATCATACCTGTATATGAAACTCCCGAGTCTCAGTCCTGAGGTTATTGCCAAAAAAAGAGTGATTGTCCGGGTGGATTACAACGTGCCGTTACAAAAGACGGGCGATCGTCTGGCAGTCGCAGACGATCGCCGCATTCTCGCATCTCTAGATACCATTCGTTTTTTGCTGGAAAACCAAGCTCAAGTTATCCTAATTACCCACTTGGGCAGACCCAAATCTGATCAGGACAAACACCTCTCCTTACAACCCATCGCCAATTATCTGATTAATCAGCAAAAATTGGACTGCCAATTTTTGCCCACTCTCGATCCGAAAACCATCAAAAGCTCCCTTGATCAAGCCAATCACCCCGCCCTTTTTCTGCTAGAGAACCTCAGGTTCAATCCCAAAGAAAAAGAAAACGACGCAGGTTTTGCTCGCCAGCTTGCCAACTTAGCAGATGTTTATGTCAACGAGGCTTTTTCTACTACTCACAGAAAACATACTTCTACTTATGCATTGGCGAAACTTTTACCTCATTTTGCAGGATTTGGCTTGATCAAAGAAGTAGAAACATTAGGCAAAATGTTACAAAATCCCCTCCGACCCTTTGTGTGTGTAATTGGGGGTGCCAAGATTTCTGATAAAGTCGAAGCCATCACCCATCTGGCAGAAAAGGCCGACATTATTTTGACAGGCGGCGGCATTGCCAATACTTTCCTTCATGCTGAAGGAATTGAGATATTTCGATCTACAGCTCAAGAAAAACAATCATTAAATCAAGATGTCGAAGATCCTACGCAGTTTGCCCATGACTTGATCAAGGCCCACAAACACGAGCGAATGCTCAAAGATGGTTACATTCCTTTACCGCGGATTTTGTATCCAATAGACGTGGTCGGGTCTTTTTCGCTAGACGAAAAAGACCCGAACAAGCTAGTTAATTTCGACCTATCACAAGACATGAAAGACCAAAAAGAACACGAAAAATGGCTGTATGCCGACATCGGTCCCAAAACCCAACGCCTCTACAAAGAGATTATCTCCCAAGCAGAAACGGTTTTCTGGAACGGTCCGATGGGGGTTTGGGAAAATCCTTTGTTCGCCGCCGGAACGCACAAATTGGCTTTGGCAATTGCTCAGGCTGACGTCACAAGCATCTTGGGCGGCGGCGATACTATTGGCGCGATTGATCATTTTGGTCTGAGCGGTCAGTACTCTTATATATCTACCGGCGGTGGTGCTACCCTTGAATTACTTTCGGGTAAGCTCAATCCTGGTATCGCAGTCTTAATTGAATAAAAATCCCTCTTGCATTAGACCGGTGTTTATATATAGACTGGTACACAGCACTTACTTGTGGTGTGTTGTTTTATGTCTGAAAACAGTTACGCTCCTATTTATCCCAAAGAAAATTCGAACACCAGTGCTTCGGTCGCTCCTATGATTCTCAAACCATCTGAGCCAACAATTAAATCAACTTCCTTTCAACCCATAAAGCCCCGCAAAAATAACATCAATTTATTTATCGGTGTTATTGCTTTTCTTTTGGTGGCCATCGGCACCGTTGCTGGATTTTACCTAGTCCAGAGGAACGCTGACTTAAGACAGCAGGCGGCAATTGATTCCTGTCCCTCAGATAGCTGTACTGGTGCCGGAGGTACCTGTCACTCATGTCCGCCAGGATATGGTGCTCAAGATGAATGTCACTGTACCTGTTTTAGTTTGA
>CAZZBW010000038.1:0-1688 GCA_964653045.1 uncultured Pseudomonadales bacterium
ATGGGGGTAGTGATTAGCGCGGTTATTGCTCCTGCGTTCAATCAAACTTCTTGGGCGGATGTGATCCCCCAGGCAGCGATGAGTGATTTCAAGAAATTGTTTAACATTTTGATCGTTTTAGCGGTATTAGTGTTGGGGATATTGGGTGAATATGTTCCGGTTATGTACTTTGCGGCGGTGATTGGTGGGATCTCGGTATTCTTGCTAATCAGCTTGCTATACACGATTTTGGCTATTATGATATTAGGCCGAGATGGGAAACTGTTGCATGCTAGAGAGTTAGTTTTACCTGCCCTGATTGGGATGTGTGTAGCATTGCTCCAAATTGGAATCATGACCTATGTTCGTTATTCATTGACACACACGTGGCTGCCACTAAACCTCTGATTATCTACTGGCGAGACACAGTTTCTTATTTATAATTAGATAAAGTGCTTGATCTGGCACCTTAGAAGGAAGAAGAAACATGGAAGTTGTAGGAGGAATACTAGGAGCGTTTGGATTATCGGCTTCTGCCGGCTTAAACGCTTACATTCCACTTTTGACGGTGGCGTTGTTGGCAAAATTTACACCGCTGCTCAGTTTAAATGGTCGTTGGGAAGCCTTAACCAGCTGGTGGACAATTGGTGTTTTGGCGGTGTTGGCTACTGTTGAATTTGTAGCTGACAAAGTGCCTGCTGTCGATCACGTCAATGACGCAATCCAAACTTTTATAAGGCCAGCTGCTGGGGCTATCGTTTTTGCGGCCAGTACTGACGCTATTAGGGATCTTAATCCGATTTTAGCTCTGATTGCTGGATTGTTTGTTGCCGGCTCAGTTCACACTGTAAAATCAGCAGCTGTAAGACCTTTGATCACAGCCTCAACCGCAGGAGTGGGGGACCCAGTCATCAGTTTTATTGAAGATATAGTAGCATCACTTGTGTCAGTATTATCGGTGGTTATGCCTCTCATGATGCTGATAGTCTTGATCTTAGTCATTTGGTGGATTGTGACTTGGCTAGGCAATCGCAGGCGTGCTAGAGCAGTTTCAAGATAGATTGGATTAACAGGAGGAGCTGATGACCTACAATCAATCACAAAACCAATTTCATTCTCAAGACACTTCAACCTGGGCAATAATCAGCTTGATCGGCGGTATCGTCAGTTTTCTTTTTGCCCCTTTCATCGGTTCAGTGGTGGCATTAATCGCAGGTTATACAGCAAAGAAGGAAATCCGTGAGAGTGACGGCCACTTGTCAGGAGACGGCCTCGCCACCGCTGGTTTGGTAATAGGTTGGGCGAATATCGTCTTGTCGCTGCTTGCATGCGTGTTGGTAATCATGGTATTGACAGGCGTAGTCGGAAGCATTGCATTGTGCGGTCCGCTGACTGGTCTGTTTGAAACAATCGCTACCCCTATCCCGTAAGAAGAGAGGAACTTATTATGACTTATTATGAACCAAACAAGTCACAGGAAGATGACGGCTTTGTCACTGTCACTCCACCATCAGAAAACCTCCCCCACGAAGAAGCCCCGAATTATCAAGCCTCCCCAACTTATGCTTCCTTGCCTCAAAAACCTGAGAAAAAAAGCAAAGTGTGGGTGGTGGTCTTGGTTATAGTGCTTGTCTTGTTGTGCTGTTGCTGCGTTCTTGGTGGGCTGGGATATTATTTGACAAGGCATCCAGACGAATTGCCTTTTGATT